>JBGQEX010000008.1:0-54454 GCA_041496605.1 Piscinibacter sp. | reverse complement strand
CTCGCGCCGCTTGGTCCAGCCGGTCGCGTCGGCCCATGCCCACCACACCACGGCAGCACCAAACGGCGCCAGGATGACCCACCAGGACCAGACACCAACGGGTCCGAAATCGGCCAACTTCATGACCAGCAGCAGCACGCCGAGAACGATCAAATACATGGTTGCACACCCCATCTGTCCGACGCCGGACGCAAGCCTCGCGTCAACGAAGCCGCCATAGAATCCGTTGTCGCCAATGTAGCTCACTGAAACCCCGCGTTCCGCGCGAAAGGAAGTCATGAAGTCACTCTCCCTTCTGATCATCGCTTTGGCCGCCGGCCCGGCCCTCGCCAATGCCGATCTGGCCCAGAAAAAGAACTGCATGGCGTGCCACGCCATCGACAAGAAGCTCGTCGGCCCTGCCTACAAGGAAGTGGCGGCCAAGTACGCCGGCCAGAAGGACGCCGTCGACAAGCTGACCCAGAAGGTGCTCAAGGGCGGCTCAGGCGTCTGGGGCGCGGTGCCCATGCCCGCCAACGCCCAGGTCACCGAAGCCGAAGCCAGGCAACTGGTTCAGTGGGTGCTGACGCAGAAGTGACGCTTCGCGCCGACGACAAAAAGCCCCGCGACGCGGGGCTTTTTGTCGTCTGGCGAGGCCAGTCCGGCGCCGCGCCGCCCCAAGCCGGACGGCGCCCCTTGGGGGCAGGAGCGAAGCGACTGGGGGGCTCGATTCAATACGCCTGGCCGAGCTGTTCGAGGATCGCCGGGTTTTCCAGCGTGCTGGTGTCTTGCGTCACCGCCTCGCCCTTGGCAACCGAGCGCAGCAGGCGGCGCATGATCTTGCCGGAGCGTGTCTTGGGCAGGTTGTCGCCAAAGCGAATGTCCTTCGGCTTCGCGATCGGCCCGATCTCCTTGCCGACCCAGTCGCGCAACTCCTTGGCCAGCGCCTTCGCTTCGTCGCCGGTGGGGCGGGCGCGCTTCAACACCACGAAGGCGCAGATCGCTTCACCGGTGGTGTCGTCGGGGCGGCCGACGACCGCGGCCTCGGCGACCACCGGATTGGCCACCAGCGCCGACTCGATTTCCATGGTGCCCATGCGATGGCCCGACACGTTCAGCACGTCGTCGATGCGGCCGGTGATGGTGAAGTAGCCGGTCTTCTCGTCGCGGATGGCACCGTCGCCGGCCAGGTAGTACTTGCCCTGGAAGTCCGCCGGGTAGTAGCTCTTCTGGTAGCGCTCCGGGTCGCCCCAGATGGTGCGGATCATTGCCGGCCACGGCTTCTTGACGACCAGGATGCCGCCCTGCCCCCACGGCACTTCCTTGCCGGTTTCATCGACGACCGCGGCGGCGATGCCGGGGAACGGCAGCGTGCACGAACCCGGCACCAGCGGCGTTGCGCCCGGCAGCGGCGTGATCATGTGGCCGCCGGTCTCGGTCTGCCAGAAGGTGTCGACGATCGGGCAGCGGCCGCCACCGATGTTCGCGTGATACCACTCCCACGCTGCGGGGTTGATCGGTTCGCCCACGGTACCGAGGATGCGCAGGCTGGTGAGCTTGTAGTTGCGCGGATGCGCGACGGGGTTCGTTTCTGCCGCCTTGATCAGCGAGCGGATCGCCGTGGGCGCCGTGTAGAAGATCGTGACCTTGTGGTCCTGAATCATCTTCCAGAAGCGGCCGGCGTCCGGGTAGGTGGGCACCCCCTCGAACACGATCTCGGTGCCGCCGAGCGCGAGCGGCCCATAGGCGATGTAGGTGTGGCCGGTGACCCAGCCGATGTCGGCGGTGCACCAGAACACGTCGTCAGGCTTGAGGTCGAAAGTCCACTTGGTGGTCAGCGCCGCGTACATCAGGTAGCCGCCGGTGGAGTGCTGCACGCCCTTGGGCTTGCCCGTGGAACCCGAGGTATAGAGCAGGAACAGCGGGTGCTCGGCGCCGACCCATTCGGGCTCGCAGGTCGCCGGCTTGTCGTAGGTGATCTCGTGCATCCACTGGTCGCGCGGCGCGTTCCAGGCGATCTTGCCGCCGGTGCGCTGGTAGACGATCACGTCCTTCACGCTGTCGCAGCCGCCGAGTTCGATGGCTTCGTCGACGATGGCCTTCAATGGCAGCTGCTTGCCGCCGCGCAGTTGCTCATCGGCGGTGATGACCATCACCGCGCCGGCATCCTCGATGCGGTCACGCAGCGATTGCGCCGAGAAGCCGCCGAACACCACCGAGTGGGTCGCGCCGATGCGCGCGCAGGCCTGCATTGCGACCACGCCTTCGACCGACATCGACATGTAGATGACGACGCGGTCGCCCTTCTTCACGCCGCGCGACTTCAGCGCATTGGCCATCTGGCAGGTCTTGGCGAGCAGCTCGCTGTAGGTGACCTTGGTGACCTTGCCGTCGTCGGCCTCGAAGATAATTGCGACCTTGTTGCCCAGCCCCGATTCGACCTGCTTGTCGAGGCAGTTGTACGAGACGTTCAAGGTGCCGTCTTCGAACCACTTGAAGAAGGGCGCGTTGCTTTCGTCGAGCACCTTGGTGAATGGCTTCTTCCAGGTGACCAGCTCACGCGCCAGCCGCCCCCAATAGCCTTGATAGTCGGCCTCGGCCTCGGCGCACAGCCGTTGGTAGGCTGCCATGCCGGACACGTGGGCCGACTTCACTGCCGCATCGGGCGGGGCAAAGAACTTGGGGGCGTGGTCACTCATGACTTGTCTCCTGGCCAGGTTGGCATGCGTTGCCCTGCACCTTAGGCAGGTGCTCTTACGAAGGGCTTACTCTGCGTCAATGAAGGATTCTGTCATCGTCGATTCTCGCAGCTTGCGCGGAACCGGCCCGCGGCGTCAACATCAGCGCCACACCCAGCAAGGCCGCGATCAATGAACCGCCGAGCACGCCGAGCTCGAGCTGCACGTCGAACGCCGTATCCTGCCCCTCGAACGCCAGGCCGGTGGACTCGGACGCGATGAATCGACGGATATTGCTGATCACACGCCCGATCCGGGTTCAGTAAACTTGCCAACTGCGCAGCCTACCCGAAGGCCACGAATTTCTTGCGCGTTGTTGCAGCATTCACCCCACAGATTGCCCCCCATGACCACCATCCGATACGCCGACCTGGTCGACAGCGTGGCTGCCGCACTGCAGTACATCAGCTACTACCATCCCGCCGACTACATCGCCCACCTCGCGCGTGCCTACGAGCACGAGCAGAGCCCGGCGGCCAAGGACGCCATCGCCCAGATCCTCACCAATTCAAAGATGTGTGCCGAAGGGCGGCGCCCGATCTGCCAGGACACCGGCATCGTCAACGTGTTCATGAAGATCGGCATGAACGTGCGCTTCGAAGGCTTTCCGGCCGGCGTCGAAGACGCTGTCAACGAGGGCGTGCGGCGCGGCTACCTCGACCCCGAGAACAAGTTGCGCGCGAGCATCGTGGCCGACCCGCACTTCGAGCGCAAGAACACCAAGGACAACACGCCCGCGGTGATCCACATGACCGTGGTGCCGGGCGACAGCGTCGACGTTCAGATCGCCGCCAAGGGCGGCGGCAGCGAGAACAAGAGCAAGTTCGTGATGATGAATCCGAGCGACAGCCTGGTCGACTGGGTGCTCAAGACCGTGCCGACGATGGGCGCCGGATGGTGCCCGCCGGGCATGCTGGGCATCGGCATCGGCGGCACGGCCGAGAAGGCGATGTTGCTGGCCAAGGAGAGCCTGATGCAGGACATCGACATGTTCGAGCTGAAGGCGCGCGGACCGCAGAACAAGGTCGAGGAGTTGCGCATCGAGCTGTGCGACAAGATCAACGCTTTAGGCATCGGCGCGCAGGGCCTGGGCGGTCTGACCACCGTGCTCGACGTGAAGATCGCGACCTACGCGACGCACGCGGCCAGCAAGCCGGTGGCGATGATTCCCAACTGCGCGGCGACGCGCCATGCGCACTTCGTGCTCGACGGCTCCGGCCCGGCCTACCTCGAGCCACCGAGCCTCGACCTCTGGCCCGATGTGCACTGGGCGCCCGACTACAACAAGAGCCGTCGCGTCAACCTCGACACCCTGACGCGCGAGGAAGTGGCGAGCTGGCAACCCGGCGACACGCTGCTGCTCAACGGCAAGATGCTGACCGGCCGCGATGCCGCGCACAAACGCATCGAGGACATGCTGGCCAAGGGTGAAAAACTGCCGGTGGACTTCACCAACCGCGTCATCTATTACGTCGGCCCGGTAGACCCGGTGCGCGACGAAGTGGTTGGCCCGGCCGGCCCGACGACGGCCACACGGATGGACAAGTTCACCGAGATGATGCTGGCGCAGACCGGACTGATCGGCATGATCGGCAAGGCCGAGCGCGGCCCCACCGGCATCGCCGCGATCAAGAAGCACAACAGCGCCTACCTGATGGCGGTGGGTGGTGCAGCGTATCTGGTGGCCAAAGCCATCAAGCAGTCCAAGGTCGTGGGCTTCGCCGACCTGGGCATGGAAGCGATCTACGAGTTCGACGTCAAGGACATGCCGGTGACGGTGGCGGTCGACTCCAAGGGCACCTCGGTGCACGACACCGGGCCGAAGGAGTGGCAGGCAAAGATCGGCAAGATCGCCGTGACGGCGGCGTGAACTCGTCACCCCGGCGGAAGCCGGGGCCCACTCGCCGCGGTGGATCCCGACTTTCGTCGGGATGACGACTTATGACCGCTCGATGCGCGCGTATGCCGAGTGCGCGTGGATCGACTCGAAGTTCTCGACGTCGACGCTGTAGCGCCCGACCCGTGTATCGGCGTTCAGCCGCAGCGCCACGTCGCGCACCATGTCTTCGACGAACTTCGGGTTCTCGTAGGCGCGTTCGGTGATCCACTTCTCGTCGGCACGCTTGAGCATCGGCCAGATTTCGCTGGAGGCGCTGTCTTCGGCGAAGCGCACCAATTCGGTCCAGGCGATGTCTTGCAGCAGTTCGACCCGAATCGTCACGTGCGAACGCTGGTTGTGCGCGCCGTAGTCCGAGATTTCCTTCGAACAGGGACACAGCGACTTCACCGGCACGACCACTTCGGCCCAAACGGCCGACGCGCCACCGCGCGACTCCGCAATCCAGCGGCCCTGGTATTCGAGCAGGCTTTCCACGCCGGACACCGGCGCGCGCTTGCGCAGGAAGAACGGGAAACGCGCTTCGACGCGGCCCTCGGTGGCGTGCAGCTTGGCCAGCATGGCCGCGAGGCCGCTGCGCAGCGACGCAGCGTCGAGCGGCGCGTCCAGCGCATCGAGCCACGCGACGAAGCGCGACATGTGCGTGCCCTTCTTCTCGGCCGGCAGCGCCACGTCGAGATCCCATTGCGCGACGGTAGGCAGCGTGGTTTTGCCGATGCGCAGTTCTATGGGATAGCGCACGTCCTTCACGCCGACGCGCTGGATCAGCAGGCGGCGTTCGTCACGCTCGCCTTGCGTGTCGGGGATGTGCAGCGCGTCTTTCAGATTGCTCATGTGATTCATTGAAGTCCCTCTGCGCCGCCGTTCACGAACGCAGCGCGGGCCCTCAAGCCCTGTTGCCAGCGAAGCATCTCACCAATCGGCCGGCCTTGTGGCCGCATGGGCATGAAGCCGGCGTTCGAACCTCTTCAATGGTTGACGGCCGGGCGCACCAGCGCCGGCCGGGCGCCGAAGCGTTTCACCACCGCCAGCTCGATGCCGTCGGCGTTGAGCCCGCACATCGCCAACAGCTTGGCCGGGTCGCCGTGCTCGACAAACTCGTCGGGCAAACCCAGGGTGAGCACCGGGATCTCGATGCCGGCCGCCTGCAGCGCCTCGATCACCGCGCTGCCGGCCCCGCCCATCACGCAGCCTTCTTCCACCGTCACGATTGCATCATGGTTGCGCGCCAGTTCAGTCACCAACGCGACATCCAGCGGCTTGGCGAAGCGCATGTTCGCCACGCTCGCATCGAGCCGTTCGGCGGCGTCGAGTGCCGGATACAACAAGGTGCCGAAGGCCAGGATCGCAATGCGCTTGCCCGGTTGCGACGGCGCACGCGACGACTTGCGCCGCAGTTCGCCCTTGCCGAACGGGATCGCGGTCATTTCGCGCTGCACCGCCACCCCTGCGCCGCTGCCGCGCGGGTAGCGCACGGCGGTGGGGTGGTCTTGCAGGTACGCCGTGTAGAGCAACTGCCGGCACTCGTTCTCGTCGGCCGGCGTCATCACGCTCATGTTCGGAATGCAGCGCAGGTAGGCGATGTCGTAGGCCCCCGCGTGCGTCGGGCCATCGGCGCCGACCAGGCCGGCGCGGTCGAGCGCGAAGACGACCGGCAGGTTCTGGATCGCGACGTCGTGGATCAGCTGGTCGTAGGCGCGCTGCAGAAAGGTCGAGTAGATCGCCACCACGGGCTTGAGCCCTTCGCAGGCCAGCCCGGCGGCAAAGGTGACGGCGTGCTGCTCGGCGATACCGACGTCGTGGTAGCGGCTCGGGAAGCGCTTTTCGAACTCGACCATGCCGGAGCCTTCGCGCATCGCCGGCGTGATGCCGACCAGCCGCTGATCCTGCTCGGCCATGTCGCACAGCCATTGACCGAACACCTGGGTGAACGTCGTCTTGGGCGGCGTCGCCGGCTTCTGCAGGCCGAGCGCCAGATCGAACTTGCCCGGGCCGTGGTAATTCACCGGGTCGGCCTCGGCCAGCTTGTAGCCGTAGCCTTTCTTGGTGACCACATGCAGGAACTGCGGGCCCTTCTTGTCACGCAGATTCTCCAGTGTGGGGATCAGCGAATCAAGATCGTGGCCGTCGATCGGGCCGACGTAGTTGAAGCCCAGTTCCTCGAAGATCGTGCCCGGCACGATCATGCCCTTGGCATGTTCCTCGAAGCGGCGCGCCAGCTCGAGCAGCGGCGGCGCGTTCTTCAGCACCGTCTTGGCGGTGTCGCGCGCTGCCGTGTAGAAGCTGCCGCTCATCAGCCGTGCCAGATAGCGGTTGAGTGCCCCCACCGGCGGCGAGATCGACATGTCGTTGTCGTTGAGGATGACCAGCATGTCGGCATGCGACACACCGGCGTTGTTCAGCGCCTCGAAGGCCATGCCGGCACTCATCGCCCCGTCGCCGATGATGGCCACCGCGCGGCGGTTCTCGCCCTTGAGCTTGGCGGCCGTGGCCATGCCGAGCGCCGCCGAGATCGACGTGGAAGAGTGCGCAGTGCCAAAGGTGTCGTACTCGCTCTCGTCACGCCGCGGAAAGCCGCTGATGCCGCCGAGCTGGCGCAGCGTGGGCATGCGGTCGCGCCGGCCGGTGAGGATCTTGTGCGGGTAGGTCTGGTGGCCGACGTCCCACACCAGGCGGTCGTATGGGGTGTTGAACACGTGGTGCAGCGCGACGGTGAGCTCCACGGTGCCCAGGTTCGACGACAGGTGCCCGCCGGTCTGCGACACGCTTTGCAGCACGAAGTCGCGCAGCTCGACGGCGAGCTGCTTGAGTTCGTGCCGCGACAGCTTGCGCACGTCTGCGGCGTCGTTGATGGTCTGAAGCAGCGAGTGGTTCATCAGTTGTCTCGTTCGACGATCTTGTCGGCCAGCATGCTCAGCCAGGCCGCATCGGCCAGGCCGCTGCGCGCCAGCGCCGCCAGCGCCTTGTCGCGCAAATCTGCGGCATGGCGGCGCGCGGCGTCGAGGCCCAGCACCGTCACATAGGTCGGCTTGTTGTGGTGCAGGTCCTTGCCCGCGGTCTTGCCCAGCGTCGCGGACGCCTGGGTCACGTCGAGAATGTCGTCGACCACCTGGAACGCGAGCCCGATGGCGTCTCCGAACTCGGCCAGGGCGGACCATGTGGCGGCGCTGGTCGAGCCGCACGCCGCGCCCATCAGCACGCTGGCCTGCAGCAACGCTCCGGTCTTGCGGTGGTGCATGTCGCGCAACGCACGTTCGCCGAGCGGCACGCCGATGCTGGCCAGATCGATCGCCTGGCCGCCGGCCATGCCGGCGTGTCCCGCCGCGCGCGCGAGCAGCGAGCACAGACGGGCCTGCAGCGCAGGCGGAACGCCGGCGTCCGGCGTCAGCACTTCGAATGCCAGCGCCTGCATCGCGTCGCCGGCCAGCATGGCCTGGGCTTCGCCGAACTGCACGTGCACGGTGGGCTTGCCACGCCTGAGCACATCGTTGTCCATGCACGGCATGTCGTCGTGGACCAGCGAATAGGCGTGGATCAGCTCCACGGCGCAGGCCGCACGAAGCGCGGCCTCGCGCAGGCCGCCGACGGTTTGCGCTGCGGCCAGCACCAGCAGGGGCCGCACGCGCTTGCCGCCGTCGAGCACGCCGTAACGCATCGCCAGGCCGAGGCCCGCGGGGGCATCCGACGGCACCCAGCCCTCCAGCGCGGACTCCACGGCATCGAGCTCGCAGCGGGCCCAGGTTTCGAATTCGGCGAGTTTCATGCAGACGTCCAGGGCTTGAGCTGCCCTTCTTCGAGTACCTTCACCTGCTGCTCGACCGCTTCGAGGCGGGCACGGCAGAAGGTGAGCAGTTCGGCGCCGCGCCGGTAGCTGTCCAGCAGCTTGTCCAGCGGCAGCTGGCCGCCTTCCATCGCCGCCACCAAGCGCTCCAGTTCGGCGAGCGCGTCTTCGTAGGCGATTGTGGTTGCGGCTTGCGCCGGCGACGAGGTTGTTCTTGCCATTTTCGCGAGGTGAAACTCGAATTGTAGTCAGCGTCAGCATGAGAGACATCCCCAATGTGGGCGACGCGGCAGGAGACCCCTCGCCATGCGCGGCCGCACCGGGCCGCGAGACGCCCCGCGGGTACAATCCGCGGCCCGGCGCAGCCCCGTCCTGCCATGGCCGGCAACTTTGTCCCCCTCTCGATCCAGCGGGGGGCGGTTTGACAGCGGTTTTTGGAGATCCTGGGGATCATGTCCGACCTGAGCGTCACCCTTGAAGCTCTGGAGCGAAGTCGCTCGCAACTCTCTGTATCCACCTATTTCGACGACGAGCTGTTTCGCCGCGAGATGGAGCTCATCTTTCAGCGCGGGCCCCGCTACCTGGGGCATGAACTGTCGGTGCCGGAAATCGGCGATTACCACGCCCTGCCTCAGGAAGGCGAAGGGCGGGCGCTGGTGCGCACGCCTAACGGCGTCGAGATGGTGTCCAACGTCTGCCGGCATCGCCAGGCGGTGATGCTGCGCGGGCGCGGCAACACGCGCAGCAACATCGTGTGCCCGCTGCACCGCTGGACTTACGACTTGAGCGGCCAGTTGCTGGGCGCGCCGCACTTCGCCGAGGATCCCTGCCTCAACCTGCGCAACTACAAGACGCAGAGCTGGAACGGCCTGCTGTTCGAAGACAACGGGCGCGATGTGGCGGCCGACCTCGCGCAAGTCGGGCCGAAGGCCGATCTCGACTTCGGCGGCTATGTGCTCGACCGCATCCAGCTGCACGAGTGCGACTACAACTGGAAGACCTTCATCGAGGTCTACCTCGAGGACTATCACGTCGCCCCCTTCCACCCGGGGCTGGGCCAGTTCGTGACCTGCGAGGACTTGCGCTGGGAGTTCGGCGACCACCACTCGGTGCAAACGGTCGGCGCCAACAATGCATTGACCAAGGCGGGGTCGCCGGCCTACCGGCGCTGGCACGACGCGCTGTTGGCCTATCGCAACGGCGTGACGCCCAAGCACGGGGCGATCTGGCTGACCTACTACCCCAACATCATGGTCGAGTGGTACCCGCATGTGCTCGTCATCTCGACGCTGCACCCCAAGGGCCCGCAGAAGACACTCAACATGGTGGAGTTCTATTACCCCGAAGAAATCACCGCGTTCGAGCGCGAGTTCGTCGATGCGCAGCAGGCCGCCTACTGGGAGACCTGCGTCGAAGACGACGAGATCGGCCTGCGCATGGACGCCGGCCGCAAGGCGCTGATGGAGCGCGGCGACGACGAAGTGGGGCCTTACCAGAGCCCGATGGAAGACGGCATGCAGAAGTTCCACGAGTGGTACCGCAGCGTGATGCACCTCGGCCGTTGAGACCGGTGACGCTCGGCCGGCCTTCAAGCGCGAGCCCGCTGATGGCGCCGCCCTGGCTGATGGTGCTCGCGTCCTTCCTGTTCGCGACCATGGGCGTGTGCGTGAAGCTCGCATCGGCCCAGTACGATGCCGGCGAAATCGTCTTCTATCGCGGACTCACCGGCGCACTGATGATCGCGGCGGTGGCGCGCTGGCAGCGCGGCAGCCTGCGCACCGTCGTCCCCGCGATGCACTTCTGGCGCAGCCTGAGCGGCGTGACTGCACTGTGCCTGTGGTTCTACGCCATCGGCAAACTGCCCTTGGCCACCGCGATGACGCTGAACTACATGTCCTCGGTATGGATGGCGCTGTTCCTGCTCGGCGCCGCCGCGATGCTGGGTGCCGCCCGCGTTGACACCCGGCTCGTTGTGGCGGTCTTGCTCGGCTTCGCGGGAGTCGCGTTGATCCTGCGGCCCACGATCGAGCAAGGCCAGTTGTGGCACGGCCTGATCGGGCTGCTGTCGGGCATGGTTGCCGCCACCGCTTATCTTCAGGTGACCGCGCTCGGCCGCGCCGGCGAACCCGACTATCGCGTGGTGTTCTATTTCTCGCTTGGCGGCACCGCGGCCGGGGGCCTCATTGCATCGTGGTCGGGCTGGCATTCGCACACCTGGCGGGGCATGGCGCTGTTGCTGGCCGTCGGCGCGCTCGCGACGGTCGCGCAATTGCTGATGACACGCGCCTACGCCACCGGCCGCACACTGGTCAACGCGAGCCTGCAGTACCTGGGCATCGCCTACTCGTTCGGCTATGGCGTGCTGCTGTTCGACGACCGCGTGACCTGGATGGGGCTTGTCGGCATGCTGCTGATCGTCGGCGCCGGATTGGCCGCCATCTCGCTGCGCAGCGGAGCGCCGGCCGACAACACCGGAACTGCAACGGAGTCCTGATCATGGGTTTCACCACGCTCGTTTCCGCCACTACGCTGCAAGCGTTGATCGAACAACGCCAGTCCCTGGTCATTCTCGATGCGAGCTTCGACCTCGCCGATGTGACGGCGGGCGAACGCAGCTACCGCGAAGGCCACGTTCCCGGCGCCCGCTACGTCCACCTCGACCGCGACCTGTCGGCGCCGAAGACAGGCCGCAACGGCAGGCACCCGCTGCCACCGCGTGAGGCATTCGCCGAGACGGCGGGCCGGCTCGGTGTCACTGCGCGGACCCAGGTGGTCGTCTACGACCGGCAAGCCGCCATGTTCGCGGTGCGAGCGTGGTGGATGCTGCGCTGGCTCGGCCACGACGCGGTGGCGGTGCTGGACGGTGGCCTGGCCGCGTGGCAACAGGCTGGTGGCACCCTCGACACCGCCGTGGCGTCGCCGGCAGGCCTTGCGCCCTACCCGCCGCGAGCACCGCTCGTGAACAGCGTGGACGCGGCGTCGTTGTTGCCACGCATCGGCCTCGCACGCTTGATCGACGCGCGCGCGCCGGAGCGTTTTCGCGGCGAGGTCGAGCCGCTCGATGCCCAGGCCGGGCACATCCCCGGTGCACGCAACCGCTTCTTCAAGGACAACCTGGACCCGGACGGCCGCTTCAAACCGGCGCAGCAGCTGCGTCGCGAATTCGAGACGCTGCTCGCCGTGCGCGATCCTTCGCAGGTCGTGCATCAATGCGGCTCAGGTGTGACCGCCTGTCACAACCTGCTGGCCATGGAGATCGCCGGCCTGTGCGGCTCGGCGCTGTACCCGGGATCGTGGAGCGAATGGTCATCGGACCCGAGCCGGCCCGTCGCCCGTGCATCGGTGGGGGCTTGACGCAAGTCAACAACGGCAGACACTTCGGGTGGAACACTGGAATCGGTCCAATGTCCCACTCAAACAGTTTCTCCCGGAGGTGATCATGTTCAAGCGCATTCTGGTTCCGACCGATGGTTCGGACATCACGAAAAAAGCGGTCGACACGACCATTGCGTTGGCGAAATCGGTGGGCGCGCAGGTCTACACGATCAGCGTGAAGGAGCCATTCCCCTACAGCGCAATCTCGGAAATGCAGCCCACGCCGCCGCAGGAGTTCTTCGATGCGCAGGAGCGCATCGCGAGCCAGCGCGTCCAGGCCGTGCGCGAAGCCTGCGCTGCCGCGGCAGTGCCTTGCGAGGCGCACACGGTGGAAGCGCTGCACCCCTGGGAAGCGATCATCGAACACGCGCAGCGCATGGGGTGTGACCTGCTCGTCATGGCCTCCCACGGCCGGCGCGGCGTGTCGGCGTTGCTGCTCGGCAGCGAAACGCAGAAGGTGCTGACGCACAGCAAGGTGCCGGTGCTGATCGTGCGCTGACGCGAGCAACGCGCCCGCCGCGCGGTTCAGTGGTGGTGCAGCCAGTTAATGGCGAGCAACACGATCGCGAGGCCGCCAGCCAGCCAGGCCAGTTGCGCGGCTGTGTCCCGCATCGACAAGCGGTGCTGCAGCTGCGGTATCAGGTCGGCCACCGCCACGTAGACGAAACTGCTCGACGCCACCACCAGCAGGTAGGGGAACAGCGCTTCCCACGGCCCGACAACGAAGTACCCGATCACCCCGCCGAGCACCGCCGCCATCCCTGACGCGGCGTTGTACAGCAGCGCCTTGCGACGCGACAGGCCGGCATTGAGCAGCACGATGTAGTCGCCGACTTCCTGCGGAATCTCGTGCGCGATGATGGCCAGCGAGGTCACCGTGCCGAGCCGGACATCGGTGAGAAACGCGGCGGCGATGATGATGCCGTCGCAAAAGTTGTGGATGCTGTCGCCCAGCAGCACCGTCCAGCCGCCGCGCCCGGCCTGCTGCCGGTCGAAGCCGTGGTGATGGTGGTGCTCGTCGCCCTCGTGGTGATGCTGGTGGCGATACAGCTCGGCCTTTTCGAGCAGGAAGAAGAACAACAGCCCCGCCAGCAGCGTCGCGAACAGGCTTTGCGGGCTCGCCTTGCTCTCGAACGCCTCGGGCAGGATATTGAGCAGCGCCGTGCCCAGCAGCACGCCGGCCGACAGGCTCACCAGGTCGCGCACGATGCGCGTGAGCACGCTGACCGTGAGGCTCGCGGCGACCACCACCGACAGCAGACCTCCCACGAGGGTGGCAAGAACAATGTACGCAAGAATCATCGAAAGTCCGTCAAGCAACAGGCCGCGCATCGCGCGGCCTGTTGCGCCATGAGTGGAAGGCCGGCTTCATGCCACGCCGTGCCCCTTGAACCACGCCACACACCGCGCCCAGCCGTCCTGCGCAGCATCCTTTCGGTAGCTCGCCCGGTAGTCGGCATGGAAGGCGTGCGGCGCGTCAGGGTACACGATGAACTCCGATCGCTGCGCCGACATGCTGCCGGCCGCCAGCGCGGCTTTCATCCTGTCGACGCTGGCCGGCGGTATGCCCGCGTCGGCACCGCCGTACAGGCCGAGCACCGGTGCCTGCAGGGCGCTGGCGATGTCGACCGGATGCCTGGGCGTGGGCGGCGTCGCGTCGCCGACGAGCCGCCCGTACCACGCGACGCCGGCCTTCACCGCGGCGCTGTGCGCGCAGTAGAGCCAGACGATGCGCCCGCCCCAGCAGAAGCCGGTGATGCCGAGCCGGGAGGTGTCACCGCCATGCGCGTGGGCCCAGGCCACGCACGCGTCGAGGTCGGCCATCACCTGCGCGTCGGGCACCTTGCTGATGACGTCGGACACCAGCTTGCCCATGTCGGTGTGCGCTTTCGCATCGCCCTGGCGCACGAACAACTCGGGCGCGAGGGCGAGGTAGCCGAGCTGGGCGAAGCGCCGCGCCACGTCGGCGACGTGCTCGTGCACGCCGAAGATTTCCGACACCACCAGCATCACCGGCAGGCCGGTCTTTCCCGCCGGCGCGGCGCGGTAGGCCGGCATGGCGAAGTCGCCCACCGCGACTGTCACCTCGCCGGCGTCAAGGCCCGTGGCGGCGGTCGTGACGGTCTGCGCGGTCACCGGAAGCACCGCGGCGGCGAAGCCGCGCAGCGTCACATCACGAGACTCGTCGCGAAGCATCGGCGTTCTCCTTCAATCCATGGCCGGCAAGTCACCGGGCATTCTAGGAAGCTTCGCTAACACATGCCGGTGCCACCGCCGCGACACTGATTGCGCTGACAATCGCCGCCATGGATCTGACTCCCCATGTGCTGCGCGCCGCCCCCACGGACGCCACGACGCGCTGGCCCGGACAGCTGGCGGCCGTCGACATCGGTTCCAACAGCTTCCGGCTCGAAATCGGCCAGTTGCACCTGGGCAAGTACCGTCGGGTCGACTACCTGAAGGAGACCGTGCGCCTGGGTGCCGGGCTCGACAGCAATGGCTTCCTGACCGAAGAGGCGGCGGCGCGCGGGCTGGCCTGCCTGGGCCGCTTCGCCCAACGCCTGAACGGCTATGCGCCCAGCCAGGTGCGCGCGGTGGCCACGCAGACGCTGCGCGAGGCGCGCAACCGCGACGCGTTCCTCGCCCGCGCGCAGACAGTGCTCGGCCAGCCGATCGAAGTGATCTCGGGGCGTGAAGAAGCGCGCTTGATCTACGCCGGCGTGGCGCGGTTGCAGCCCTCGGATCGGTCGCGGCTGGTGATCGACATCGGCGGGCGTTCGACCGAGATGATCCTCGGGCGCGGCCGCAAACCGCTGCGCGCCGAGTCGTTCCAAGTCGGCAGCGTCAGCCTGTCGATGAAGTACTTCGGCGACGGCCGTTTCACCGACGCCGCGTTCCGCGCGGCGCAGATTGCCGCCGGCGCCGAGCTCGAAGAGGCGCTGGAGCCTTTCGCGGCGACACACTGGGTCGAGGCCCTGGGGTCGTCGGGCACGGTCGGTGCGGTGTCGCAGCTGCTGGCCGCGAACCGCGTCACCGACGGCAGCATCACGCCGGCCGGGCTGCGCTGGCTGATGGACCAATGCCTGCGTGCCGGCCGCGTCGACAAGCTCGCGCTGCCGGGCTTGAAGGAGGAACGCCGAGTCGTCATCGCCGGCGGGCTGTCGATTCTCTACACCCTGGCGGTGCACTTCGGCATCGACGCGCTGCTGCCGGCGCGCGGCGCCTTGCGCCAGGGCGTGATCTTCGATCTCGACGAGCGGCTGGACGCAGCGCGCCACGAGTTCGACGGCCACGATATCCGCGACGCGTCGGTGCGCGAACTGCAGCGCCGCTTCATGGTCGACACGCATCAGGCCGATCGCGTGCGCAGCGTGGCCGAGGTGCTGTACGACAACGTGCAGCCGCGCGCCAGCCATGATGCGCGGCGCGAGCTGCAATGGGCTTGCGCGCTGCATGAGATCGGCATGATGGTGTCGCACCACGACCACCATCGGCACAGCGCCTACATGCTTGCGCATGTGGACGCGCCGGGCTTCTCGCAGTCGCAGCAGCGGCGCCTCGGCGAGCTGGTGCTGGCGCAGCGCGGCGGCTTGCGCAAGGTCGATGCGAGCCTGGCACTGGAGGGCTTTGCGTGGCAGGTCATGTGCCTGCGCCTGGCGATCATCAAGTGCCATGCACGCGGCGACGTCGACGCGGCTGCGCTCAAGCTGCGGCGCAGCGGCGGACAGGCCACGCTGGCGGTTCCGCCAGTGTGGGCCGAAAGCCACCCTCGAACCGTCCACCTGTTGACCGAAGAGGCCACCGCCTGGGAACGTGGTGGTCCCTTGCTGCTGGATCTGCGGCGCTGAGCCGGGCAAGAACCCGTTAGCGAAGGGGTTCTACAGGCAATCCGGCGACTGCACCGCCTGCAGCACGACTTGCGACGAGCCTTCGCGGTCGCGATTTCGCAACCACCAGACAGCGCCCTTCTTCAGCGTCCACGGCAGCGGCTGGTCGGCCAGCAGTTGCGCCGCGACCAGGCCGAGCGTCGGTTGGTGGCCAATGACCAGGACCGGCTCGGCAGCGTCCGGCCAGCGCGCGGCTTTCAACACCGCTTCCACGTTCGCGTCGGGCGCCAGCGCCGCCACCGTCTTGAAACTCTTGCCGAGCGCCTTCGCGGTCTGCTGCGCGCGCAGTGCCGGGCTGACGAGAATCCGCGTCGAATGGGCGAGGCGCTGGTTCAGCCACTCGGCCATGCGCTGCGCCTGGCGTTCGCCCTTGGGCGTGAGTGCACGCTCGAGATCATCCTGCCCCTCGCGCGCCATATGCGCTTCGGCATGTCGCCACAGGATCAAATCCGTCATCGCACTGCCTTCATTGCGGCACGTAGCGCAGCATCAAAGCCCGCTGCGCACTCGGGCCGTCGGTGCCGACGCGCTGGTAGCTGCCGTCGGCGCTGAGCCGCCACGCGTCGCAGCCGTCATGCAGGTAGGGCACCAGGGCCTCGTCGATCACGCGTTGGCGCAGCGCCGCGTCGCGCACCGGCCACGCCACTTCGATGCGGCGAAACATGTTGCGGCCCATCCAGTCGGCGCTCGTCAGGTACAGCACCTCGTCGGCGTCGGCGGCACCCCAGCGGAAGTACAGCACACGCGAATGTTCGAGGTAGCGGCCGACCACTGAACGCACGCGAATGCGGTCGGTGACCTCCGGAATGCCGGGCGGCAGCATGCAGGCGCCGCGCACGATGAGGTCGATGTCGGCACCGGCCTGGGCTGCGCGGATCAGCGCTTCGATCATCGGCACATCGGTGAGTGCATTGATCTTCGCGACGATGCGCGCGGGCTGTCCGGCGCGCGCACTCTCGGTGACCTGGGCGATGTGCTGCATCAGCTTGCGGTGCAGCGTGAACGGTGCCTGCAGCAGTTGGCGCAGCGGCTTCATCTTGCCCAGGCTGGCGAGCTGCTGGAACACCGCGTCGGCGTCGGCGGTGAGCTCGGCGTCGGCCGTGAGGTAGCCCATGTCGGTGTACAGCCGCGCGGTCTTCGGGTTGTAGTTGCCGGTGGACAGGTGGGCATAGCGGCGCAGCCGGCCCTCTTCGCGCCGCGTCACCAGAAGCAGCTTGGCATGGGTCTTCAGGCCGACGATGCCGTACACGACCTGCGCACCCACCGCCTCCAGCCGCTCGGCCCAGTTGATGTTGGCCTCTTCGTCGAAGCGCGCCTTCAGCTCCACCACGGCCATCACTTCCTTGCCACGGCGCGCGGCGTCGATCAGCAGGTCCATCAACGGCGATTCGCTGCCGGTGCGGTAGATCGTCTGCTTGATGGCCAGCACGTCGGGGTCGTTGACCGCCTCGTGCAGGAACTGCACCACCGGCTCGAACGATTCGAACGGATGGTGCAGCAGCACGTCGCCGTCGCGCAGCCGTACGAACATCGATTGCTGGCGCGGCAGCCGAGACTGCGGCCAGACCCCCTCAAACGGAGGAAAGCGCAGCGACGGTGCATCGGCCTGATCGATCAACTGGTTCAGGCGCACCAGGTTGACCGGGCCGTTCACCTTGTACAGCGCCGCGGGCGGCAAGCTGAATTGCTGCAGCAGGAACTCCGACAACTCCGGCGGGCAGGTATTGACGACTTCGAGCCGGATCGCCTGGCCGAAGTGGCGCGTGGTCAGGCCCGAGCGCATGGCCTGGCGCAGGTTGGTCACGTCGTCTTCGTCGACTTCGAGGTCGGAGTCGCGCGTCACGCGAAACTGCGAGAAGGCCTCGACCTCGCGGCCCGGAAACAGTTCGCCGAGGTGGGCGCGGATCACGCTGGTGAGCAGCACGAAGGCCTGCTTGCCCGGCGCCAGCTTGTCGGGCATCTTGATCACGCGCGGCAATACGCGCGGCACCTTGACGATGGCAATGGTGTTCTCGCGCCCGAACGCGTCGCGGCCGGTCAGGCGCGCAATGAAGTTCAGCGACTTGTTAGCCACCTGCGGAAACGGATGCGACGGGTCGAGCCCCACCGGCACCAGCAGGGGCCGGACCTGCTTCTGGAAGAACTGGTCGACCCAGCGGCGCTGCGCCTCGTCGCGGTCGGCGTGATTCATGATCACGATGCCTTCGCGCTCCAGCAGCGGCATCAGTTCGTTGTTGAACGCGGCGTACTGGTCGTCGATGAGTGCGTGCGCGTCAGCCGCCACCCACTCGAGGTCGCGCTTGGAGACACCGGCGCCCGGCTCGCGCGCGGCCTCGATGTAGTCGGCAAAGCGCACCTCGAAGAATTCGTCCATGTTCGACGAGACGATGCAGATGTAGCGCAGGCGTTCCAGCAGCGGCACATCGAGCCGCCGCGCCTGGGCCAGCACGCGGCGATTGAATTCGAGGATGGCGCGTTCGCGGTTCAGCAGTGCCGGCAGCGCAGTGGCGACCGCAATATCAGGGCTCATGAGACAAGTTTATGAACCTTTTGCGACGATTTGGTGACAGCATCCTGCCGCCCGGCGCGCGCCGGCACCAGAAACCCGATGAACTGCTCGCACACCGGGTTCCATTCAAACGTCAGCGCCCGAGCACGCGCGCGTTCGCGCGGCACCTGCAGCGCGCGCAGCGCAGCTTCGCGCAGGTCATCGTGCAGCACGCCGCCGTCCGAATCGGCCACGACGTCGAGCGGCCCAGTCACCGGGAATGCTGCCACCGGCGTGCCGCAGGCCATCGCCTCGAGCATCACCAGGCCGAAGGTCTCGCTGTGGCTGGGGAACACGAACACGTCGGCAGCGCTGTATACCTGCACCAGTTCGGCGCGCGGCACGACGCCGCGCCAATGGACCTGCGAATGCTGGCGCTGCAAGCGTTCGAGCAGCGGACCGACGCCATAGACGACTTTCGAGCCCGGCAAGTCGAGCTGCAGGAAGGCCTCGAGGTTCTTCTCGTACGAGACCCGGCCGACGAACAGGAACACCGGCCGCGGCAGCCCGAAGTCCGCGCCGGCGACCGGCTGGAACAGGCTCAAGTCGACGCCGTGCGACCAGCGGCGCAGGTTCGTGAAGCCGTTGGCCTGCAGGATGCACAACATGCCCTCGGTCGGCACCATCACGCCCGATGACGGCGCATGGAATCGCTTGAACCAGGCGTAGCCCCAACGCTCGGGGATGTGCAGCGCCTTCGACAGAATGTAGGGGAAGCGGGTGTGAAATGCCGTCGTGAACGCAAGGCCATGGCGCAGGCAGTAGGCGCGCGCCGCGCTGCCCAGCGGCCCTTCGGTCGCGATGTGGATCGCATCGGGCCCCGCCTCATCGAGCATCTGCGCCACGCGGCGGGCCGGCCGCCATGCCAGCTCGATCTCGCGATAGCCCGGGCAGCGGAAGCGCTTGAAGTCCGACGGCTCGATCGTCACCACCTCATGGCCGCGCGCCCACAGCCCCTCCTGCAATTCGAGCAGCGTCGTGACCACGCCGTTGACCTGCGGCAGCCAGGCGTCGGTAACCAGTGCGATCTTCATGCGGCTTCCACCTCCACCGGCACGGCCGGCAACGCGGCCGCCCGGCGCGCGTGCAAGGCGCGTGCCGACCAGTCGATGATTTCGAGCCTTCCGTCGGCGTGCTCCACCAGCGCGGTCAGGCTCTCGACCCAGTCGCCGTCGTTGGCATAGAGCAAGCCGTCGATCTCGCGCAGTTCGGCATGGTGGATGTGCCCGCACACCACGCCGTGCACGCCGCGCTTGCGCGCCTCGCGTGCCACCGCAGCCTCGAAGTCACCGACGTAGCTGACCGCGCGCTTGACCTTGTGCTTCAGGTACTTCGACAGCGACCAGTACGGCAGACCCAGGCGCGCGCGCAGCGAATTCAGGTAGCGGTTGAGCTTGAGCGTGAACTCGTACAGCGAGTCGCCCACATGGGCGAGCCACTTGGCGCACTGGATCACGCCGTCGAACAGGTCGCCGTGAATGATCCACAGCTTGCGCCCGTCCGCGGTCTCGTGAATCCATTCCTCGGCCCCGTCGACGCCGCCGAAGTTGTGGTCGACATAGCGGCGTGCGAACTCGTCGTGGTTGCCGGGGATGAAGATCACACGCGTGCCCTTGCGCGCCTTGCGAAGCAGCTTCTGCACCACGTCGTTGTGTGCCTGCGGCCAGTACCAGCTGCGCCGCAACTGCCAGCCGTCGATGATGTCGCCGACGAGAAACAGGTGTTCGCTCTCGACGTGCTTCAGGAAGTCGAGCAGCGCGTGGGCCTGGCAGCCCGGCGTGCCCAGGTGCAGGTCGGAGATCCAGACGCTGCGGTAGTGACGCCGGTGCTCGTGTTGGACCGACGGTTCATCGTCGACGGCCGCGGCCTGGCCAGGCAGGTCTGTCCATGCGCGCAGGAAGGCGGCGTCGCTTTGCATGGGCTGTCATGGTCGATGCGCGGCGTGACGCCGATGTGTCGGCGTTGTGAAGAGATGGTGACTCAGCCCCGTGGGTGGTGCTGAGCATGAAGTGCTCTGAGCCGCTCGCGCGCCACATGCGTGTAGATCGTCGTCGTCGAGATGTCGGCGTGGCCGAGCAGCATCTGCACCGCCCGCAGGTCGGCGCCGTGGTTCAGCAGGTGCGTCGCGAACGCATGGCGCAGGGTGTGCGGCGACAGCGGCACCGCCACCCCGCCGCGCAGCGCATGCTGCTTGATCAGCTTCCAGAACATCTGCCGCGTCATCGCGCCGCCCCGTGCGGTGACGAACAGCGCGTCGCTGGCCTGGCCCTTGAGGATCGTTGCACGCGAGTGCGCCAGGTAACGGCGCAGCCAGGCGTGGGCTTCCTCGCCGAACGGCAGCATGCGCTCCTTCGCGCCCTTGCCGGTCACGCGCAGCGCGCCTTCGTCGAGGCTAAGGTGCACCGTCTTCAGCGTCACCAGTTCGCTCACGCGCAGGCCGCTCGCATACATCAGCTCGAGCATCGTGCGGTCGCGCAGGCCGAGCGGCGTGTCGACGTCGGGCGCGGCCAGAAGCGCCTCCACCTGCGCCTCGCTGAGCGTCTTGGGCACACGCAGCGGCTGCTTTGCGCTCAGCAGCTTGAGCGTCGGGTCGACGCCGAGCAGCCGTTCACGCAGCGCCCAACGGAAATAGCGCTTGAACACCGTGAGCCGGCGGTTGCTGCTGGTTGCCTTGCTGCCGGCGTGGCGCACGACGCCGTACTCGCGCAGATCGGCCTCGCAGCTGTCGTCGAGCGCGCGCCCCGCGGCCTGCGCCAGCCAGTGCGTGTACAGCGTCAGGTCGCGCCGGTAGGCGGCCAGCGTGTTGGCCGACAGTCCGTCCTCGATCCACAGTGCATCGATGAAGCGGTCGATCGACTCTTGGCTGGTCTTGACGGGGTCCATGGGGAATGAAAAAAAAGGAGCCGCGAAGGCTCCTCGAATTCTCGCCGGGTTGGCTCCATCCTTCGGCAAGCTCAGGATGAGCGGCGCCCTCGACGGGCTCAGTCGAGCTTGAGCTTCTGCTTCTCAACGACTTGTTTGTAGACCTCGTATTCGGCCTTGATCTGGGAGGCGAACTGCTCGGGCGTGTTGCCCACGATCAGCGAGCCAGTCTCTTCGATGCGCTTCTTCACGGTCGCGTCTTCGAGCGTCTTCTTGACCGCGGCGCTGACCTTGTCGACCACCTCTTTGGGCAGGCCCTTGGGGCCGTAGATGCCGTAGTAGGCCATGCGGTTCACCGGCTCCAGCCCGACTTCCTTGAAGGTCGGCACGTTGGGCAACTGGGCCAGGCGGGCCGGGGCGGCCACCACGATGGCGATGAGTCGGCCGTCCTTGATGAAGGGCAGCGCCGACGGGATGTTGTCGAAGATCATCGGCACCTGGCCGGCCACCGCATCGTTGAGGGCCGGGCCGGCGCCGCGGTACGGGATGTGCGTGACGAAGGTGCCCGACAGGTTCTTGAACAGCTCCATCTGCAGGTGGCCGATGCCGCCGGTGCCCGAGCTGCCATAGCTGTACTTGCCGGGGTTCTTCTTCAGCTCGGCGATGAAACCCTTGTAGTCACGCGCCGGGAAGCTCGGGTGCACGGCGATCACATTGGGCGTGGCGGCCACGTTGATGATCGGCGTGAAGTCGGTGATCGGGTTGTATGGCAGCTTGGGGTTGATGGCCGGGTTGGCGGCCGTCGTCGACACCGTCGCCATGCCGAGCGCGTAGCCATCGGGTGCCGCTTTGGCGACTTCGTTCGCGCCGATCGAGCCGCCGCCGCCGGCCTTGTTCTCCACGATCATCGTCTGGCCCAGCGTCTGGCCGATCTTGTCGGACACCACGCGCGCCACGATGTCGGTCGTGCCACCGGGCGCGAAGGGGACGATCAGGCGGATCGGCTTGCTCGGATAGGCCTGGGCCCAAACGACACCGGCCATGCCGAGCATTGCGCTGGCCGCGACGGTGGCGATGATGGCTCTGCGTTGCATGATTGCTCCTTGATGTGGGCGTGAAGTCGACTGCTGTTTGCCACATGATGCTCTCGCGACCCACTCGGCGAGATTGTGGGAACTACGATGATTTGCGCCCCGCTGAACGCGGGCCGCAAGGAGTCGCCTGGAGAGAAACGTCTACGGCCCTGCATCGGCCAATGCCCAATCGATGTGCTCGCGCACCAGCGCACCGGCCTGGGCGCGGCGTTCGCGCAGCGCAGTCACGATGCGTGGGTCGGGCTGCCGGCGCAGCGCGTTGCCCAGCGCCACCGCCAGGTTGCGCTGCCAGCGCTCGTAGCCGATGCGCCGGATGGCGCTGCCTTCGGTGTGGCGCAGGAACTCGTCTTCGCTCCACTGCCACAGCTGCAGCAGCGTCGCGTCGTCCAGCCCGTCGCGGGCGTCGAAGTCGGGCAAGCTGCTGCGTTGGGCGTACTTGTTCCACGGGCACACCAATTGGCAGTCGTCGCAACCGTAGATGCGGTTGCCGATCGCCGCCCGCAGCTCGACCGGGATGGCCCCCACGTGCTCGATCGTGAGGTACGAGATGCAGCGGCGCGCGTCGAGCCGGTACGGCGCAACGATGGCCCGCGTCGGGCACACGTCGATGCAGGCGCTGCAGCTGCCGCAGTGGGGCACGGCGGGGTCGGTCACAGGCAAGGCCAGGTCGACATAGATCTCGCCCAGAAAGAACATCGAACCGGCGTCGCGGTGTAGCGCCAGCGTGTGCTTGCCGCGCCAGCCGATGCCGCTGCGCGAAGCGAGCTCGACTTCGAGCACCGGCGCCGAATCGGTGAACACGCGGTGGCCGAACGGGCCGACCGCTTCGGCCAGCTGATCGGCCAGCGTCTGCAGGCGCGCGCGCAACACCTTGTGGTAGTCGCGGCCGCGGGCATAGATCGACACGGCGGCCTTGGAAGGGTCGTCCAGCCGCTGCCATTCGATGGCCTGCCACCCTGCGGGCGTGTCGCGCGGCAGGTAGTCCATGCGCGCGGTGATCACACGCAAGGTGCCCGGCACCAGTTCGGCCGGCCGGGCGCGCTTCATGCCATGCACGGCCATGTAGTCCATCGAACCATGGAAACCGTTGTGCAGCCACGCCAGCAAGCCGGCCTCGGCCGTGGACAAGTCCACCGCGGCCACGCCGATCTGGGAAAATCCGAGCGTCGCAGCCCACTCGCGCAGGCGCGCCAGCAACGTGTCGTCATCCAAGCCTTGAACACCGGTCATTTGCAGATTCTAGAAACCCGCAGCCTCGCATGGCCCGACGAGGCCGCTTGCGCCGTCACTGCCGCCGCCCTCGCCGTCCGCCCGGCCTTGCGCAATGCCTTCATCGAACTGCATGGAACGCTGGGCGCCGGCAAGACCACCTTCGTTCGCCACTTGCTGCACGCGCTCGGCGTCCAGGGCCGCGTGAAGAGCCCCACCTATGCGGTGATGGAACCCTACGAACTGCCCGAGCTGAACGTCTGGCACTTCGATTTCTACCGCTTCAACGACCCGCAGGAATGGGAAGACGCGGGCTTTCGCGATGTCTTCGCCGCCCGCGGACTGAAGCTCGCCGAGTGGCCCGAGAAGGCGCACGGCTTGTTGCCGCTGCCCGATCTGCGCATCGACATCTGCATCGCCGATGAACAGCGACGCGAGGTGACGTTCGCCGCCTGCAGCGAGCGCGGGCGGGAGCTGCTGCCGTGACGGCCCCCTCGATCTCGCGCCGCGGCGCGCTGCGCACGATGGGCACGCTCGCGCTGCTGCTCGGCGCACGCGACCTCGCCTTCGGTGCCAGCATCATCGCGGTGCGCGTGTGGCCTGCGGCCGACTACACGCGCGTGACCATCGAGTCCGACACCGCACTGTCTGCCAAGCACTTCATGGCCGAGAACCCGTCGCGGGTGGTGATCGACGTGGACGGGCTGGAGCTAAGCCCGGCGTTGCGCGAGCTCGTCGGCAAGGTGCGCTCGGACGACCCGTTCATCGGTGGCGTGCGCGTCGGCCAGAACCAGCCGCGCGTCGTGCGCCTGGTGCTCGACCTCAAACAAGCCACGGCGCCGCAGGTGTTCACACTGGCGCCGGTGGCGGCGTACCAGCACCGGCTGGTGTTCGACCTCTACCCCACGCATGAACGCGACCCGTTGCTGGCGCTGATCCGCGAGAAGGAGAGCGCCGAGCAGCAGGCCGCCAAGGCAGTGCAAGACGCGCTCGGCGAATTCATCGGCAGGCTGGACAAGCCGGTGTTGCCGGCACCGGCAGCCTCGGGTGCGTTGGCCGCGCCGCCGGTGGCCGCCGCGTCGGCGCCGATGACGCCGGCGCCGGCGCCCGAGCCCGGCGGCAAGATGGAACGCCTGATCATCGTCGCCCTCGACCCGGGCCACGGCGGCGAAGACCCGGGGGCTATCGGCCCGAGTGGCCTGCGCGAGAAAGACGTGGTGCTGCAGGTTGCGCTGCAGTTGCGCGAGCACATCAACGCCTTGCCCGGCATGCGCGCGATGCTCACCCGCGACGCCGACTTCTTCGTGCCGTTGCACGAGCGGGTGCGCAAGGCACGGCGCGTGCAGGCCGACTTGTTCGTGTCGATCCACGCCGATGCCTTCATGACGCCGCAAGCGCGTGGTGCCTCGGTGTTCGCGCTGAGCCGCAACGGCGCGAGCAGCGCCACCGCGCGCTGGATGGCCGACCACGAGAACGCGGCCGACCTGGTCGGCGGCGTCAACATCAAGGCGAAGGATGCGACCGTCGTGCGCACCTTGCTCGACATGAGCACCACCGCGCAGATCAAGGACAGCTTGAAGCTCGGCGGCGAAGTGCTGGGCCAGATCGGCAAGGTGGGCCATCTGCACAGGGGCAGCGTCGAGCAGGCGGGCTTTGCAGTGCTGAAGGCGCCCGACATCCCGTCGATCCTGGTCGAGACGGGGTTCGTCTCGAACCCCGAAGAAGAGTCGCGTCTGCGCGACCCGCGCTACCAGGCCCAACTGGTGGCTGCGCTCACAGCGGGCATCAAGCGCTACTTCGCGAAGAACCCGCCGTTGGCGCGGCAGCGCGCGTTGTGACGTCAGCCGGCTTGGGAGCGGCCGGGGGCTCCATTCATCCGAAGCGGCCCTGCAGGAACCACCCGGGCGCTGACGCCGACAAGGGCAGCCGCGCACGGTAGATCCACACCAGCGCGCCGTCGCCGGCCTGGGCGATGAAGTAATCGCGCTCGGCCAGTGCCGAATCCCACCATCCGGCTTCGATGCGCTCGGGGCCGCACAGCAGTTGCAGCAGCCGGCCGTCGAGCAGCGGGCGTGACTGGCGCTCGGGCAAGGGCTGGGCTTGCGGCAGCAGCCACACCGGGCGTTGCGCAGTCAGCGCCGGCAGCGGGGGCTGCGGCCGGCGCGTCTGGACACCGGGCGCTGCCGCGTCTGCCGGCCGCAACTCGCTGGCCCGCTCCGGCCGATGGTCTTCAACGCAGCTCAGGCGCTGCACCTGCTCGCCACCGAGCCGGGCTTGCAGCCGTTCGATGAGCCGGGTCAGGCCTTCGCGTTCGCTGCGGGTGGTGGGAAAGAGTTCACTGTTCGGCGCGGCGCGCTGCGCAATGTCGCTGCAGTGCAATTGCAGCTCCAGTGTCGGCGCGGCGAGCTGCAGGCGAGCCAGCCGCTCGCGCAGCAGCACCAGCAGATGCGCGGCGTCGCACGACGGCTCGGCGAGGGCGATTTCCAGTGTGCTGTCGGCCGGCGTCTGCGCGTCGTGGCGGTGCCGCGCTTCATGCTGCATCTGCAGCGTGAAGCGGCGCACCTGCGCATGCTGTGCCGAGGCCCAGGCCACCAGCCGCGCCAGCAGCAGCGCCGCGCCGTGCAGCACCTGCTCGGTGGTGTCGGCACGGGCGAAGAGTTCGAGCCGGCTGCTGAACGCTTGCGGCAGCGTGACCCACGGCCGCGGATCGGGCCGGGCACCGAGGGCACGGTCGAGCTCGTCGAGCAGCGCCGCGCCGAAACGCCGCACCAGGCCGGCACGCGGCAGGCGCCGCAGTTCGCGCAGGCTGTGCAGCCCCATGCCCTGCAAGGCCTCCCAGTGCGCACGGCCGGCGCCGAGCAGCCACACCGGGGCGAGCTCGAGCTGGCGGCTCAGCACGGCCAGGTCGCCGGCATGCCGGCCCTCGCAAACCTGCGGCATGCGCGCCAGCAAGGCCGCGCCCTGGGCTGTGGGTGCGCTGGCGCATTGCACCGAGTGGCCCAGCGGGGCCAGTGCGGCACGCAGGCGGCGCAGCAGCGGGATATGCCCGCCGAAGTAGCGCAGGCTCGCCTGCACTTCGAGCAGCACGGTGTGGGGTGCGGATGGCGCATCGGCCCAGGGTTCGAGCGTGACCGCCGGCGTGAACGCCAAAGCCGCATGCGCCAGGCTGGTGATGGCCTGCCTGTCGCGTGCGGCATCGGCTTGGCCGAGCGTGATCTGCGGCGCGAGTGCGAGCGCAGTGGCGCACTTCAGACCGGGCTTCACGCCGAGCGCCTGCGCCGCGGCATTGGCGCTGACGATGCGGTGCGCGTCCATCAGCGCAATCGGCAGCCTTGTCGCCGCACCCGGCAACGTGGCCGCGAACGATTCCAGCGACAGCAAGGGCAGGTGCAATGCAATCCAGAGCATGGTGCAAGCGCACGCGAATCAACCCAGATTGATGAAGGTGGCCGCAGGCAGAAACTGCAGCGGTGGCAGCGCGGGCACGCTGGCACGCGGGCTCGCCCCGGCTTGCGCCCTGCCGCGCGCGCTGGCCGACAGCACCGGCGGCAAGTCCAGCCGCAACGGGGCTTCCAGCGGCGGGCCGCGGCGCTTGAGCAGGCTCACGCTCAGCACGTCGGCCCCACCGGGGCGCAGCGCCAAACGCAGCGGCGCGGCGCTGGGCCGCTGCTGCGCGGCCATTTCGCGCAGCACGAAGGCCGGCCCGTCGTGCGTGTGGGCAGCGAGCTGCAAGCGGCGCAGCCGCTCGGCTCGCAGGCGCGGCGGCAGCCAGGCCAGCACCGCGCCGACATGGCCGCTCTTCAAGGCTTGTTCCAGCGCCCACAAGCTGTCAGCACCCGCGATCAACCGGGTACGGGTGTTGATGACCAACAGCTGCGCCACATCGAGCCCGAGTTGCGCCAGCGCCGTGGCCGACAGGTTTTCGGGCGGGTCGAACACCATCACCAGCCTGCCTGCCTGTTGGGTGGCCGCCAGGCAGGCACTGAGCAGGCGAATCTCGCCCACCCCGGGGTGTGGCAGCAGCAGTTCGGTGAGCACCCGGCGCGGCCAGCCGCCGCCGGGCAGATGGGCATCGAGCGTGGCAAAGCCGCTGGGCACGGTGTGCTCGGTGTGGCGGCCGAGCTGGTGGCCGAGCCACAGCGCGGGGTGCAGGGTTTCAGGCGCGCCGGTGCACGCCGCCACCGCGCCGGGAACCGGCCGGACTGGCGAGGCGCGATCGGCGTGAGAAACAGCAGGGGGCATGGCGTCCATTTGATAACTGTATATTTATACAGTATCTTGGCTGGAGGCGCACTTTATTTCAACTCGACCGGCCAACGGCCACGCCCGAATCCCCCGACGAGGCAAGCAACTACTTGCCTTTGGCAACTTGTTGCTCGAAGATGTGCCGTCATGCCCGAACTCACTCCCCCTCCGGCCGACCGGATCGAACAGGTCCGGCGCTTCAACCGCTTCTACACGCGGCGCATCGGCGTGCTGCATGAAGGCCTGTTGGACACGAAGTTCTCGTTGACCGAGTCGCGCCTGCTGTGGGAACTGGCCCATTGCGAGAGAACGACGGCCACCGAACTGGCCCGCGCGCTCGACCTCGATGCCGGTTACCTGAGCCGGCTGCTGCGCAGCTTCAAGGAGCGCGGGCTGATGACGAGCCGGCGCTCGACCGACGACGCGCGCCATCTGCACCTGAGCCTGAGCGCCGCCGGCCGGCGCGCCTTCGCACCGCTGGACACGCGCTCGCAGCGCGCCGTGGCCACCCTGCTCGGCACGCTGGCCGAACCGCAGCAGCAGCAGTTGCTGCAGGGCTTCGGGCTCATCGAGCGCCTGCTCGACGACTCATCGCAGCGCAGCGCGAAGGCGCCCTATCTGTTGCGAGCCCATCGGCCGGGCGACATCGGCTGGGTCATCTGGCGCCACGGTGCGCTGTATGCGCAGGAATACCACTGGGACACGCGCTTCGAATCGCTGGTGGCGCGCATCGCCGCGGACTTTCTGGACCACTTCGACGCAAAGCGCGAAGCCTGCTGGATCGCCGAGCGCGATGGCGCCAACGTGGGTTGCGTCTTCCTCGTGCAGTCACGCGACGACGTCACGCAACAAGTGCTGCCCGGCGTGGCGCAATTGCGCCTGCTGCTGGTGGAACCGTCGGCACGCGGACTGGGCATCGGCGAGCGGCTGGTCGCCGAGTGCACCCGATTCGCGACCGACGCGGGCTACCAGCGCGTGCGGCTATGGACCAACAGCATCCTCAGCGCTGCGCGCGGCATCTATCGCAAGGCCGGCTATCAACTCGTGGCCAGCGAGCCGCACCACAGCTTCGGCCACGACCTGGTCGGCGAGACCTGGGAACTGACACTCGCATGAAGCCGATGGACACCGCTGACAGCGCTTGCCCGTGCGGCAGCGCCCTTGCCTACGCCGCGTGCTGCGGCCGCTTCCATCGCGGCCCGCAGCAGGGACAGGCGCCGACCGCCGAAGCGCTGATGCGCTCGCGCTATTCGGCCTTTGCGCTCGGGCTGCACGACTACCTGCTCGCCACCTGGCACACGAGCACGCGCCCCGCCGCGCTCGAACCCGACCCGCCCGGCCTCAAATGGCTGGGCCTGGATGTGCGGCGACATGCCGCGCAAGACGCCGACCACGCAACGGTGGAGTTCGTCGCCCGCAGCAAGCTCGGCGGCCGCGCGCAGCGCCTGCACGAGACCAGCCGCTTCGTGCGCGAAGGCGGGCGCTGGTTCTATGTCGACGCACAGACGCGCTGATCAAGGCGACGGCGCATCGAGCCGCATGCGCCGGCTCCAGCCCGGCAGGCGCTGCTCCATCGTGCGCACGATGTTCTGGTGCACGCGCTGGCTGAACTCCTGCGGCGCCAGCGCACCTGTCGGCGTCGTGACGGCGCTGCGTGCGGCGTGCGTGTGCAGCGACTGCGCAGTCGTGCGTGCAGCCGTGGCAAGCCCGTCGACCCTGATCGCATAGACGTCGCTGCGGTTGTTCGGGTCGGTGGACGACAGCGCGAGCACCGGCAGGAAGCTGTTGCCGCTGCTGGTCAGGCCCTGGTAGTCGCCGAGGAACAGGCCGCCATCGACGCGCGGTGCGCCGGCCATATCGAAGGGGCTCCAGACCGTGGTCTCGGTCCAGGTGACGCCGTCGCGCGAGGTCAGCAACCAGGCGTCGGCGAGCAGCGTGGTGCGCTCGGCGGTATTGCTGCGCAGGTCGTAGTGCATGACGCCCACGGTGCCATCGGAGCGCACATGCACGATCGGGATGAACGCCGCGACATTCGGATTGCGATTGATGGCCACCGGCGCGCTCCATGTGAGGCCACCGTCGGTCGAGCGTGACAACGCGATCGCGTCGCGCTGGCCACCGGAGAACCGGGCGTCCTGCCACACCGCCCACAAGCCGCCATCCGGCCCCACGGCAATGGAGCCGAGGATGGCCGCATCGCGTATCGGCGCTGCTGTGTCGGGGTCGCGCGCGCCGACGGCTTGCAAGGCCGAGACGCGAATCGGCGCCGACCAGTTGACTCCCTTGTCGATCGAGCGGACGACGTCGAGGTGGGCGCTGGCTGCGACGCCGGCGGCATCGATCTGGGTGAAGAAGTCGACCAGCGTGCCATCGGGCAACACGACGACGCGGTTGCCTATGGTCTGGCTGGTGACGGCCGGAGCGTAGATCGCGCGCGCGGGTTCCCACGTGACTCCCGCGTCGGTCGAGCGCACCATGAAGCTCGGGCCGCCGCCGGCGCTGGCGAGCCGATCCCATACTGCGTAGACGTAGCGGGCATCGGTGGCGTCTGCCGTCAGCGTGTTCTTGTCGTTGAAGAAATCGGCACCATCGCGGATCAGCGCCGTCGGCGCGCTCCAGCTGCTGCCGCCGTCGGTCGAGCGGCTGACCAACATCGCGTTGGCGCTGGCCTGGCCCGCGATGCCGGAAAACGCCAGGCTCATGGCGTACACCGTGCCGTCGAGGCCGATGTCGACCCACGGGTCGGACACGCGCCCGTAGTCACCACCGTTGGCGGCGCTGCCGCCGCCGCAGCGCGACATCGGCTGCAGCACGCGCGTCCAGCTTCGCCCGCCATCCAGCGAGTTCGCCGTCATGACCGCGCGTGCACCGCCATCGGTCCAGCGGTCTTGCTGCCAAGTGGCGACCAGGTGGTTGCTGTTGGAGGGGTCGACTGCGACGTAGGGCTCGACCTCGGCGTTGGTGAAGAAGCTGCCAGCGCTGCTGCCGCCAGTGCACGCCGGTGCCATCAGCGATGCGGCACTGACGCGGCCCGCCGGCAAGTCGAGTGGTGTCGCAACGTCAGGCGGGGCGCCACCGCCACCACACGCTCCGAGCAGCAGCGACGACGCAAACGCCAGCGCAGCCGCACGGCGCTGGAGCGGGCTTCGGCCCGCGGGAGTCAGGCGAACTCTTGACGCACGCGCGGCGACATCAGCGAACGGATGATCCATGCAAGCATCGTACAAGCGCCCAGCGTGACCAGCGTGGCCATCACGCGCGCCGCGGTCACGAAGCCGCCGAACACACCCAACACTTGCGGCGGGATCGGGGCGCCGCCGAGCGTGCTGGAGACCACCGACTGCATCACCTCTTGTTGCAGCCACAGGCCGGCGAGGTTGGCCACGATGGCCACCGCCAGCATGCCGATGAAGACGCGTCGCGCCCAATTCAGGCGTACGAGCAGGCCGATGGCCGAGGCAAGCGTCGCCAAAGAGATCACGAGCCCCGCGCCCACCACCCACGGCAAGTAGCCCATCAGCAGTCCGCTCAGCAGCGGCAGCGGGTGCGTGTCACCGGCCACATGCAAGCCGGGCACCAGCGCAACCACCGCCGCGTTCTGCACCAGCGCCGTTGCGCTGGCGACAACGCCGACAACGATGAAGACCCACGCGGTGACGGTGACGAACAGGGATCGGGCCCCGACATGGATGGTTTGCGGCATGACAACTCCTTGTGCCTCGGCGCTGGCGACAACTCGCCGACGCTTGCGCGGGGTGAGGCCACCCACCGCGCCATAGACCGGATTCTGGCCAGCGCGTCACGACAAATCATTCCCTCGCTTGGGGGCTCCCCCAAGCTCTTGGGGATCGTTTGTGCGTATCGCGCCACAGTGCGCCGGCGTCATCCGAACTCCCGGCGAAGCCGTTGTTCCAACGTTGGACTCGCCGCTCTGGATGACGAGACCCTGTGTGCGTTTGCAAGGAGTCTGCGCATGAGAAACATCTCTCGAATCAGCGCCAGCGTGGCGTTGGCCTTGGCGGTGGCCTGTGGCGTCGCCCAGGCCGAGGATCGACATGCAGCGCGCGGCGCGCCGGGCGCGGGTCACCCGTCCCACTGGCAGTTCGATGGCCGCTTCCACCACGACCACTACTACCCCGCGCGCGGCTACGTGACCGGTGCCTTGCCGGGCGGCAGCGTGAGCGTCGCGTTCGGCGGGCACCCGTACTACTTCCGCAGCGGTGTCTGGTTCCGCCCGGTCGGGGCGCGTTTCGTCGTGGTGGCGCCGCCCTTCGGCATCGTGGTGCCGTTCCTGCCGGGCGCCTACGCCTCGCTGTGGATCGGCGGCGCGCCGTACTACTACGCCAACGGCGTCTACTACGCTCCGGCGCCGGTCGGCGGCTACACCGTGGTTGCGCCGCCGCCCGGCGCCGACACGGCGCAAGTGCAGCCGCCCGCGCCGCCCGCCAAGGCGCCGCCCGACCCCATCATTTACCCACGCAACGGGCAGACGGCGGCGCAGACCGAGGCGGATCGCCAGGAGTGCAACCGCTGGGCCACCACGCAGCCGAGCCCGATGGCCGACGCGAGCGTGTTCCAGCGCGCCATCGCGGCCTGCATGGACGGGCGCGGCTACACGGTGCGATAAGCTCGCTTCAGCCGAAGCGAACCGCGTAGATCGGCGGCAGCTGGCTTGACACGGCGACCCAGCGGTCGCCTGCGTCGCCGCTGGCCCACAGGCTGCCGGTGGTGCTTCCCATCAGCAAGGTGCGGCCGTCGTCGGCCACGGCCAGGCCGTGGCGGTAGATGAGGTCGTAGCAGTGGGCCGACGGCAGCCCCGTGCGCAAGGTCTGGAAGTTGCGTCCGCCGTCGCGGGTGCGATTGACCACCAAGGCGCCATCGACCGGCACGCGCTGCTGGTCGGCGACCCCGGGGACGAACCATGCGGTGTCGGCATCGCCGGGGTGTGCGGCCACGGCGAAGCCGAAGTCCGACGCCGGGACATTCGCGAGTTGCTGCCACGACGCCGCGTTGTCGGTCGAGCGCCAGATGCCGTTGTGATGCTGGCACCACAGCACGTCCGGCGCATCGGCGCAGCGCGCGATGCGATGCGGATCCTGGATGTTCGGGTCGTCCGCGCGTTCGGGGGGCATGTAGGCGGCGCGCATGCCGCTGGCGTGCGCGGCCCAGTGTTCGCCTGCGTCGCGCGTCACCCACACGCCACCGCAGCTGATGCCGACGAGCAGTTCGTGTGCCCGCTCGGGATGCGGGCAGATCGAGTGAATGCCGGGCACGTCGTAGCCGCCGCCGAACCACTCGGCGCGCTGCGGCAGCGACCACAACGACTCGACCAGTTGCCACGAGCCGCCGAAATCGCCCGAGCGAAACAATCCCCCCGGCAACGTGCCGGCCCACACATTGCCGGGCGACGTTTCGAGCGACCAGACCTGCACCAGCTTCCACGCCGGCCCCGCGGCGCCGTCGGGCTGCGGCGGGTAGGCCGGTGTGGCCACTTCGCGCCAGCTGGCACCGGCATCGTCGGACGCATGCAGCTTGACGCCGAAATGACCCAGGTTCAGCGCGGCCAGCATGCGCCCATCGGCCTGCGGCGGCAGCACCATGCTGACCGGCTCGCCGAGGAAGCTGACGCGTTCGATCGCCCAGCGCGCGCCGCTGCAGCGCAGCTCGAACAGGCCCTTGCGGGTGGCAATCCAGGCACGGTCGTTCATCGCAGGTCCTTTCATCCGCCGCTCAAGGCTTGCAGGATGTAAACGCGGCTGTCGGGCCGAAGCGGGTCGGCGAGCTTGACGCGGTCAACGCTGCGCCGTCCGTCGATGAACGCCACCACGTTGGTGCGCAGGTGGCCCTGGTCGTCGAGCACGTAGCCGCGCAACTGCGGGTTGGCGGCGAAGGCGTCTTCGAGTGCCGCACGCAGCGTCGCGGCACCGCTCGCGACCTCGGGGGCGGCGGTGAAGCGACGCAGCTGCGGCGTGAAGGCGACCTGCGGCATGGCGCGATGATGCACTGGGCACGCGCCGGCCCACAAGTCAAATGCCCGTCACCCAGCGGGCCAATGCCGCAAGCCGGACAATGCCCACCTTGCGCGCCGAGAACACGGCCGGACACACCGGCCGCGCCCCCGATGAATCCCGGACTCCTCTACGCCGCCCTCGCCTTCACGCTGTGGGGCCTGTTCCCGCTGTACTTCCGGCTGGTGGCCTCGGTGCCGGCGCTGGAGATCGTGCTGCACCGCTCGGTGTGGTCGCTGGTCTTCGTGCTGCTGGTGCTGACAGGGCTGCGCCGCTGGGCCTGGCTCGGTCACACGCTGCGCCAGCCGAAACGGCTCGCCCTGTTTGCCGTCAGCGCGCTGCTGCTGTCGGGCAACTGGCTGGTCTACGTGTGGGCCGTCAACAACCATCACGTCGTCGATTCGAGCCTGGGCTACTTCATCAATCCGCTGGTCAACGTGCTGCTCGGCTACGTGGTGCTTCACGAGCGGCTGCGCCGCGCGCAGTGGGCTGCCGTCGGCCTCGCGGCGCTGGGCGTGCTGTGGCTGACCTGGCAGGCCGGGCAGCTGCCGTGGATCGCGCTGGTGCTCGCCGGCAGCTTCGGTCTCTACGGCCTGATGCGCAAGACCGCCGCGCTGGGTGCCCTTGAAGGACTGGCGTTGGAAACGCTGCTGCTCGCGCCGCTGGCACTGCCGCTGCTCGGCCTGTGGACGCTGCAGGGCGCGAGCGCGCTGAACCGCGGCGACCCATCGCTGGTCGCAATGCTGCTGCTGGCCGGGCCGCTGACCGCGGTGCCGCTGCTGTTGTTCGCCGCCGGCGCACGACGCATCACGATGGCCACACTGGGGCTGACGCAGTACATCGCGCCGACGATCCAGTTCGCGCTCGGCGTGTGGTTGTTTCGCGAGCCCTTCGACAGTGCGCGGCTGGTCGGATTCGTCTTCATCTGGACGGCGCTGCTGCTGTATTCCGCCGAAGGCTGGCACCACAACGCGCGCCGCGCGGAGCCGGTGCCGGTACTGCTGTCCGAGTGAGATGTCGGCCCTTGGGGCGCTCCGGGCTCAGCTCGTCTCGGCTTCCATCTGAATCGCGCCGCACGGACATTCGGCGGCGCAGATGCCGCAGCCCTTGCAGTAGTCGTAGTTGAACTCGAAGCGCTTGCCGGGCCCGAGCTTGATGACGGCGTTGTCCGGGCACACGCCGTAGCAGTTGTCGCATTCGAAGCAGTTGCCGCAGCTCAGGCAGCGGCGTGCCTCGAACAAGGCGTTGGTTTCGTCGAGCCCGCCCTGCACTTCGTCGAAGCTGGTTTGCCGGCGCAGCACGTCGAGCATCGGTCGCAGCGTCGGTGGTGCATCGCTGTAGTACCAGGTGTTGAGCTTGTCGAAGGTTGCCACATCGTGCTTGTCGGCGTCGGCCGCGACGCTGCCGCGCAGCCATGCATCGATGTGCCTGGCCGCCTTCTTGCCGTGGCCGACCGCGACGGTGACGTTGCGTTCAGCCGGCACCATGTCGCCGCCGGCGAAGATCCCGGGGTGGCCGGTCATCATGCGGGAGTCGACCTGAACCACGCCGTCTTTCAACTGCAGACCGGGCACGCCGTCGAGCAGCGACAGGTCGACATCCTGCCCCAACGCCAGCACCAGCGAATCGGCCGCGAGCGTCTCGAATTCGCCGGTGGGCTGCGGATGGCCTTTTTCGTCGAGCACCATCTTCTCGACCGTCAGCTCGCCCGCATCGGCCTGCTTGATCGTCGACAGCCACTTGATCATCACGCCTTCCTGCAGCGCCTCCTCGACCTCGAAGTCGTGCGCCGGCATGCGCTCGCGCGTGCGCCGGTAGACGATGATGGCGTCGGTGGCGCCCAGCCGCTTGGCGGTGCGCGCGACGTCGATGGCGGTGTTGCCGCCGCCGTAGACCACGACGCGGCGACCGAGCATCGGCTTGTCCTCGCCCTCCATGCTGCGCAGCACCGAGACGGCGTCGAGCACATGGGCCGAGTCGCCGGCGGGGATGTAGGCGCGCTTGGCGATGTGCGCACCGACGGCGAGGAACGCGGCGTCGAATCCCTCGGCCTTCATCGTGGCCTGCAGATCGCTGACCTTGCTGGCGTAGCGAATGTCCACGCCCATGGCGACAATGCGTGCCACTTCGCCATCGAGCACATCGCGCGGCAGCCGGTACTTGGGAATGCCGAAGCGCATCATGCCGCCGGGCAGCGGCCCGGCTTCGAAGATAGTGACGCGGTGGCCCAGCCGGCGCAGCTGATACGCCGCGCTCAGGCCCGACGGCCCCGCGCCGACCACCAGCACATGACGCCCGGAATCGCTTGCCGGCGGGCCGAATTGCCAGCCGTGCTTGAGCGCTTCGTCGCCCAGGAAACGCTCGACCGAATTGATACCCACCGGCGCGTCGAGCTGGCCGCGGTTGCACGCGGTTTCGCAAGCGTGATAGCAAACGCGCCCCATGATCGCGGGGAACGGGTTGTCGCGCACCAGGTGGCGCCACGCTGCTTCGTAGTGGCCGGCCTCGGCGTGGAACAGCCAGCCCTGGATGTCTTCACCGGCCGGGCACTGGTGGTTGCACGGCGGCAGCCGGTCGACGTAGACCGGCCGCTGCGAGCGCCACGAACCGGTCTTGTTGGCGAGCGACGAGCCGACGTCGAGCGTGATCGCGAAGGGCTTTTGCATCATGCGGCCTCCAGCCCGTACTCGCGGATGTTGCGGTCGGCCATCGCCTGCAGATGATCGATCACGTCGCGGCGCTCGGTGGGCGCGAAGAGATGGGCGAAGCGGCGCTGCGGCCGCAGGTAGTCCTCCACCGGAACGCGACGGCGGATGCTCGAGACACCGGTCACGCGGCCGCCTTCGGCCTCGAACACCGGGAACAGTCCCGACTCCTTGGCCAGGCGGGCGAGCAGGATCGTGTCGTGCGCCGCCGCGCCCCAACCCAGCGGGCACGGCACGAACACGTGGATGTAACGTGCGCCATGCAGGCTCATCGCGTGTTCGACCTTGGCTTCCAGGTCGTGCAGGTCGGCGACGGTGGCGGTGGCGACATAGGGAATGCCATGCGCGATGGCGATGCGCGGCAGGTTCTTGCCCTGGCCGAACACGTTGCCCGGCTCCGGCCCGACCGATGGCGTGGTGGCCGTGCGCGCCGCCGGCGGCGTGGCCGACGAGCGCTGCACGCCGGTGTTCATGTAGGCCTCGTTGTCGTAGCAGATGTAGAGCACGTCATCGTTGCGCTCGAACATGCCCGACAGGCAACCGAATCCGATGTCGGTGGTGCCGCCATCGCCGCCCTGCGCGATCACGCGCACCTCGTGTCGCCCTTTGACCTTGTTGGCCGCGGCAATGCCGGTCGCGACCGCCGCGGTGTTGCCGAACAGCGAGTGGATCCACGGCAATTGCCATGAGGTTTCGGGATACGGCGTCGAGAACACCTCGAGGCAGCCGGTGGCGTTTGCCGCAATCAGCTGCCCGTTCGTCGCGCGCATCGCAGCGTCGACCGCGTAGCGCGCGCCGAGCGCTTCGCCGCAGCCTTGGCAGGCGCGGTGGCCGGAGTTGATGGCGTTGCTGCGGTCCTCGCTGGCCTGCACGCTGCGCTGGTGCGGCTCGAGCAGGCGGTTGCCCACCGTGAAGGTGCCGGTCTGGTAGAACTTGATCTGCTGCGCGCCCATGGTCTGCCTTCAGCTGACGCGCGCGGCCACCGGGCCCGCATCGCGCAGCATGCTTTCCGCGGCCGGCCCGATGCGACCCGGCTGGCGTTCGCGTTCGAGTTGGCGGTTGACGATTTGCCAGTCCATGTCCATGAAGGTCAACGGCTCCAGCTTGTCCGCCATCGCCAGGCGCAGCGTGCGATGCAATGACGCCTTGGTGATGGCCCGCCCGCCGAGCCCGGCGATGACGGTGCTGCCCTGCAGGCGAATGCCCGACAGCGCGGTGCGGACGTCGTTCGACACGATGCCGCCCATCCCGACCGCCAGGCTCTTTTCCAGCACCACGACCCGCTTCGCGTGTTGCAACGCGTCGCGCACGGCCTGCAGCGGGAACGGGCGAAATGAGGTGATGCCCAGGACGCCGACGGCCAGGCCGTCGGCACGCATCTCGTCGACCACGTCCTTGATCGTGCCGAGCACCGAACCCAATGCCACGACGATGGTGTCGGCGTCTTCGCTGCGATAGGTGCTCAGCAGGCCGCCGCTGGCGCGGCCGAACTCCGCCTTGAAGTCGGCAGCGATTTGCGGAATACGTTCCAGCGCGCGCATCTGCCGCGCGTGCGCGAGGTAGCGCACTTCGGAGAACGCCTCGGGTCCGACCATCGCGCCGATGGTCACCGGCTCGGCCGGGTCGAGCACCTGGCGCGGCTCGTAGGGCGGCAGGAAGGCATCGACCTGCGCCTGCGTGGGCATGTCGACGCGTTCGTAGGCGTGGGTCAGGATGAAGCCATCCATGCACACCATCACCGGCAGGCTCATTTCCTCGGCCAGCTTGAACGCCTGGATGTGCAGGTCCAGCGCTTCCTGGTTGGTTTCGGCAAACAGCTGGATCCAGCCGCAATCGCGCTGGCTCATCGAATCGCTGTGATCGTTCCAGATGTTGATCGGCGCGCCGATGGCGCGGTTGGCCACCGTCATGACGATCGGCAAGCCCAGGCCCGACGCGTTGTAGACGGCTTCACACATGAACAGCAGGCCCTGGCTTGCGGTCGCGGTGTAGGCGCGTGCACCCGCCGCCGACGCACCGATGGCCACCGACATGGCGGCGAATTCGGACTCGACGTTGATGAACTCGCAGGGCGCGAGCGAGCCGTCTTTCACGCGCTCGCCCAGGCCCTCGACGATGTGGGTCTGCGGCGAGATCGGGTAGGCGCAGATGACCTCGGGGCGGCACAACGCCACCGCTTCGGCCACCGCCTGCGAGCCCTCAACCTGCTTCAACATGGGCCAACTCCTCGATCTCGCGCTTGACGAATTCGAACGCCTCGGCCGCCGCGTCGACGTTGCCTTGCGCCACCTTGCCGCTGAACTTGTCGCGGATGGCATGCACCACCGAGTCGAGCCCGATCAACCCGCTGATGGCCGCGAAGCCACCCAGCAGCGCGGCGTTGGGCATCGGCCGGCCGACATGGCGCATGGCAATCTCGTTGGCCGGCACGTTGCACAGGCGCTCGCGGCGGAATTGGCGGATGAAGTCGCCGACCCCGAGCTCGTCGAAACTGCGCGTCGAGTTGATGAGCACGTAGCCATCGGGCGTCAGGCCCTGGAACACCTCGACCTGCTGCAGCAGCGTCGAGTCCTGGATGATCAGCGCGTCGGGTGCCATCACCGGTTCGCGCAAACGGATCTCGCGCTCGTCGATGCGGCAGAACGCAACCACCGGCGCGCCGGTGCGCTCGGAGCCGAAGCTCGGGAACGCCTGGGCATGGCGACCTTGTTCAAACGCGGCGATCGACAGCATCTCGGCGCCGGTGACCACGCCTTGGCCACCTCGGCCATGGATACGTACCTGGAACATGCCCGCCTTTGCGCGCTCCGCTGCTGCGGCTGCAGCGTGTGTCACGGAACGGAACGATTCTTCGCCGGCGTTGGCAGGATGGTCTTGTTCCACATCAAACAGAAGGGGCCGGCATTGCCGGCCCCGCCGTCCTTCCTATTTCAAATCCCCCGCCAGTCTCGCCAGCGTCTCCGGCGTAATCGCCACATGTGCCGGATAGTTCGTGTGGTCGCAGCCCAGCTTCACGCCCGCGCCGGCACGTACCGCGTCACGCGCCGCCTGCGGGAATTCGAAGCGCACGAAGTGCACCGCCGAGGTTTTCTCGTCGTTCTCGCGATCCAGGTCTTCGTCCGCGATGGCGTAGATGCGTTGATGCCCTTCGACCTCGACGAACATGCGGTCTTCGATGCCGATCAGCCGCGCCAGCTCGCGCTTGCGTTCGTGCGCGTCGGGGTACTCGATCAGCATCGTCGCCTTCCAGTTCGTGCCGTCAGGCATCAGCGGGGCGTAGACGTCGATCTCGCTCTGGATGCCTTCCTCGTCGAAGATCTTCTCGATGTAGAGCATCTCCTGGATCTGGCGCCGGATGGTCTGTTCGTCTTCGAACTGCATGCTGACGTGCTCGCCCAACTGCACCGTGCGCAGCCGGCGGTGCGCGATCATCTGCGGCCGGTCTGCCTTGCGAACCTTGGAATACGCCTCGAGCGTGAGCAGGCTGTCACGGGTGATGGTGTTCATGTCGGTCTCCATGTCGATCAGATTCCATAGGCCATCCGGACCAGACTCAAGGGGTGCCGCAGCTTGGCCGCGGGCAGTTCGTTGACCTGCATGCCCTGTGCAATGTGGTGGCCGGCGAGCTGGCAGTCGGAGCTGATGTAGTCGGGCTCGTCGCGGGCCATGGCCTTGAACACCGGTTTGCCGATCTTCAGCGCGATCGGGTGCGTCGCCGTCTTCACGCCGTAGGTGCCGGCGTGGCCCGAGCAGCGCTCGACGGTGTTGAGCTGCACGGTGACCTTCTGGCCGATCAGCTTGAGCATCTCTTCAGTCTTCTTGCCGATGTTCTGCACCCGCGCGTGGCAGGGGATGTGGTAGCTGACCTTGCCGAGGTCCTGCTTGAAATCCGTCTTCAAGAGCCCGTCGCGATGGCGCGCGATGAAGTACTCGAACGGGTCGAACATGGCGTCCTTCACGAGCTGCGTGTCCGCGTCGTCGGGGAACAGCAGCGGCAGCTCCTGCTTGAACATCAAGGTGCAGCTCGGAATGGCGCTGAGGATCGCGAAACCGTCCTTCGCGTACTTCGCCAGCACCGGGATGTTCGCTTCCTTGTGTTCGGCCACTGAATCGAGGTCGCCCAGTTCGAGCTTGGGCATGCCGCAGCATTTTTCCTTCTCGACAATCGTGTAGGGAATCTCGTTGTGCTCCAACAGCTTGACGAGGTCGTGGCCGATGCCGGGCTCGTTGTAGTTGACGAAGCAGGTCGAGAAGATCGCCACCTTGCCCGGCGTGCGCTCGCCGTCGCGCACGTCGGTGGCTGAGCCCCTCTTGTTCACGCTCCAGCGGAAGCGGCTCGTGGCCAGCTCCGGCAACCACGCATCCGGGTGCACACCCAGCGTCTTGTCGAGCAGACGACGCACGGGTCGGGTCTTGTTCAGCGCGTTGGCCACCTGAACCACGACCGGAATGCCGGCGAACTGGCCGTGCTTGTCGGTCGACGCCAGGAACTTCTCACCGGCGCCGACGCCGCCGTTCTTGAACTTGATCGCCTTGGCGCGCAGCATGGTGTGCGGGAAGTCGACGTTCCATGGGTGCGGCGGCACGTAAGGGCACTTGGTCATGTAGCACAGGTCGCACAGGTAGCACTGGTCGACGACCTTCCAGAAGTCGGGTCTCGCGACCTCATGCACCTCGCCGTCCGACGTGGCGTCGACCAGAGCGAACAAGGTCGGGAACGCGTGGCACAGGCTCACGCAGCGCCGACAGCCGTGGCAAATGTCGAAGATGCGCGCCATCTCCGCTTCGGCGGCTGCCTGATCGTAGAACCCCGGGGACTTCCAGGCGACGGGGTGTCGGGTTGGCGCGTCGAGGTTGCCTTCGCGTTGGGTCATCTCGTGTTCTCGGTGCGGAATTCGGGTCCCCGCAACGAACAAGGGGCGCGAAGCCCCCCGTTCGTTGGAGCATCGGCTCAACTCAATCGACCAGTGCTTCGAGCGCCTTGATGTAGCGGTTGGCGTGCGAGCGCTCGGCTTTCGCCAGCGTCTCGAACCAGTCGGCGATTTCGTCGAAACCTTCTTCGCGCGCCTGCCGCGCCATGCCCGGGTACATGTCGGTGTACTCGTGGGTTTCGCCGGCCACGGCAGCAGCGAGGTTCTGCCGGCTGCTGCCGATGGGCAGGCCCGTCGCCGGGTCACCCACCGCCTCCAGGAACTCGAGGTGCCCGTGCGCGTGGCCGGTTTCACCTTCGGCGGTGGAGCGGAACAGCGCCGCCACATCGTTCTGGCCTTCCACGTCGGCCTTGGCTGCGAAATACAGATACCGGCGATTGGCCTGAGATTCGCCCGCAAAGGCGTCCTTCAGGTTCTTCTCGGTCTTCGATCCTTTCAATCCCATGTCGCTCTCCTGTTTGAACGTGAAGGGGGTCGGCCGCCTGCGACGCGGGCGGCACATGTGAACCGTAACGCAGCGCGCGCGCCGGCGCCAATACAAAGCTTCAATCCGATCGATTGATCAGATCAATTGATATCTAATGCCTGATAGTTCTACGCCTCAGTCACGCGGATCGCAAGCCGAGCAGTTCGATGGCCATCGCATGCAAACGGGCATTTGGGTCGACCAGGTCGTGCAGCACCGAGAAGTGGTTGGCGCCCGCCACCGTCTCGCACACCGGCACCGCGTCGTGTCCCCAGGCCTGCTGGATCAGCGCGTTGTGTCGCAGGAACTCCCAGCTCTCGTCAGCGCCGACGGCGGCGTACAGCGTGCCTTTCGGCACCGGAAAGAGCGCCGGGCTGAGGCGCCGCACGGCGTGGGGCGTCAAGCGCAAGTCGCCCTGCAGGAATGGTGTGTGGCGCAGCGGTTCGAGCTCGTACACGCCGGAGATCGCCAACGCGCGGCGCGCGATGTCGGGCGGCAGATCGTTCGCTACCGAAGGCCAGTCGCAGCACAGCAGCATGGCCGCCAAGTGGGCGCCGGCCGAGTGGCCCGCCACCACGATGCGCTGCGGATCACCGCCATACAACGCGGCATGTCGGTAGGTCCAAGCGAGCGCCTGCGTCATCTGCAATGCGATGGCCTCGATGCTGACCGCAGGGCACAGCGCATAGTTGGGCACCACCACCATCGCGCCCGCCTGGACGAAGGTCGGCGCGATGAACGACAGATCACGCTTGTCGAGCGCGCGCCACCAACCGCCGTGAATGAACACCAGCACCGGCGCACCGGCGCGTGCCGATGGAAAGATGTCGAGCGTCTCGTTGGGCCCGCGCCCGTAGGGCACATCGAGGCGACGCGACAGGCCGTCGCGCGCCAGCGCCGAGGCTCGCGCCCAGCGTTCGAGGATCTGCGGATGTTCCGGAACGCGGGCGCGGTTGTTGTACTGGGCGTTCAGCCATGCGGGGTCGAGGCGGGCCATGGGGTCTCCGTGGTTGATGCGCAGACTGCTTTCTAACCCCTCGCGCCCGATGCCGCCATGCGCGAGGTGAAACCGCCCGATGATTTGCTAAACTTGCCAGTGCAGTGGGGGGGTAGCTCAGCTGGGAGAGCGTCGCGTTCGCAATGCGAAGGTCGGGAGTTCGATCCTCCTCCTCTCCACCACTCGACAACGAAGGGCCTGACTTGCGTCAGGCCCTTCTTCGTTGGCCACGAATCAAGCGCGCAGCGGGCGAGCCCAGGCTGCCTTACCTGTCGCGTTGTTCCCCTTCGCGCTGCTCGCCTTTGTCGTGGCCCTTCTCCTTGCCCGGCTTGGGTTCCAGCGCGCTTCCCTTGCCTTGCGACCCTGCCGCCCTCTGCTCACGCCGGTCCGCCCCTTGCTGCGGCCGCGGCTCCTGGTGCTGGCCGACCGAGCCCTCCTGACGAGGCGGTACCGGGGCGGCGGCGGGCCTCTGAACGTCCACGCGTCCCCTTTGCGGCGTTTGTCCGCGTGTGGCTGGAGCAGTCGGCGGTGCACCTTGCGCGCGCTGCGCCTGATAGTGCTGCTGCACTACGGCGTCGCGCGGCTGGTAACGGTATTGCTGGTTGTGAAGCACCTGCTGCTGCTCCACGTGCGGATATCGATTCCCCGAGTACTGCCGCTGGTATGCGGGCAACGGGGCCGGGGCCGGTACCGCGCGGCGATCCCAGTGGTCCCAGCCGCGCCGACGCTGGTTCCAGTCATGGCCCCAGTGCTCACCCCAGTGCGGAGGCGCATCGGAACGCCAGCCGCGAAAGTACACCGGAGGCTGCCGGTAATAGCGCACCGGGACGCGCAGGACGAACACCGGAACCACCTCCGGGGCCACGAGCCCCCAGGGCCCGTTGTACCAGGAGCTCGCGTACCAGTTGTCCTGCAGGTAGACCCAGTACATGCCGTCGTAGAAGAAATAGTTCGAGTTCGCTCGTGGTGCGTAGTAGACGGGGTAGCCGGGCACCGGGACGAGCTCCGGGTAAGCCGGCAGGTTGATCCCGATGCTGACGCCGGGAAGCCCGATACCGATACCGACGCTGACCTGCGCAACGGACGACGTGACCGAGCACATCAGGATCCACAAAGCCATCAGTCCGTTGCGCATGTTCTGCCCCTCATTTCAACAGCCGGGCCGGAGCCGACGACGGCCTACGGATCATGGCAGGCGAAGCCGACGCGACTTCCTTGTGGTTGATCCGGCCGGCGATGCTCATCCTCGCATCGCCGCCGGCGGCTCCCACAGTTCGATCGCGTTGCCCTCGGGGTCGTGAATGCGGGCGAAGCGGCCCGTTTCGACCGAGTCCCATTCATCGGGCCGGGTCTCGACCTGGAACCCCGCAGCGCGAAGTTCGGCGGCGACCTGATCCAGATCGTCGACGCGGAAATTGATCATCCACTGCTTGTCGGCAGGGAAGTAGTCGGTGTCTTGCTTGAACGGAGCGAAGACCGTGGCGCCGGTCGCCTGGCGCCAGAAATCGCTGACCCCGAGGTGGGTTTTGTACCAGGCCGCCAGCGTGTCCGGATCCTTGGCGCGAAAGAAGAATCCGCCGATTCCAATGACATTGGGCATCGCGAGCACCTCCGTGGGGGACAGCGTATCGACTCGAGACAGCGTCGATGCTACCGCCATCTGGTCGGGCTTGCCCCTTTGGATGGCCTCGAACATCAGCCCGGTGCTGGCGGCGGCATGGGCAGACTCGGCGGTGGCGCCAGACGAGGCCGTGGCGGCCACGGTCGTGGAAAACGCGGCAAGCGGGGATGCGGTATGCGCGCCCCGAGCAGCACCACCGTCTCGGGCGCCGCTTGTGCGCGGGTGCGCTCGGCGGCGACGCGGGCCTCGGCTTCTGCCAGGCGGGTCCGCGCGAGCGCCAATTCGTGCTCGCGTTCCTGTTCCCGCTCGAGCTGCCATTGAATCCGCTGGCTCACGGCCTGCGCTTCCCGACGTACTTGCTCGCGGCGCTGCAGTGCGGCGCCCGGATCCTCGGACCGGATCTGCCAGGTGCGCTCGGTCGCCGCGTCGGCGTTCGGCCGGTCGGTCAACACGACGCGGCCATCCGCCGTCCGCTGCTGGTAGATGTGGATCTCGCTGGTGTCGGCTTCTGCAACAGCACCCATTGCGGCGAACCCAATGGCTCCCGTCAACACTGAGCGCCAGACACTCGACATGCGCTTTTGAGGCGTGCAACGGCGGCCAGGTTCCATGTCGGCCCCCGCGCAGCCCCAGGCGAGGTCACATTCGACCGCCAAAGCGTCCTACCATTCGCCACAGCGGCATCGGAGGATTGTCTTGACCCCGCACTCGAGGATTGCGCAGCTGATCGGCGGCCTGATGATCAGCGCTGAAGCCCTCGCGCAGGCGACGCCTGCGCCCAGCGAGTCACGCGGTGCCTTGCTCTACTCGACACATTGCATCGCCTGCCACACATCGCAGATTCATTGGCGGGACAAGAAACTCGCAACCGATTGGACGAGCCTCAAGGCGCAGGTCAGCCGCTGGCAAGCGAACGCCCAGCTGGGCTGGAGTGAACACGATATTGTCGAAGTCGCGCGCCACCTGAACGTCCACTACTACGGTTTCCCGCAGACCGGCGACCAAGTGAGTCGTTTGGGATCACGTCGATGACGCCAACGCCTCGTCGACGATGCCCTGCGCCTCGTTCACGATGCGTCGCAGATGTGCATCTCCGAGAAAGCTCTCCGCGTAGATCTTGTAGATGTTCTCGGTGCCCGACGGACGCGCCGCAAACCAGCCGTTTCGCGCGATCACCTTCAGCCCGCCGATCGAAGCGCCGTTGCCGGGCGCATGCGTCAACACGCTCTCAATCGCTTCGCCGGCCAGCTCGGTGCTGCGAACCTGTTGCGGCGTCAGCGCAGCCAGCTTCTCCTTTTGTTGCGGCGTGGCAGGCGCCTCGACCCGGTCGGAAGCCGGCTCGCCGAACTCGCGCGTGAGCTCGCGATAGATTTCACCGGGATCGCGACCCATGCGCGCGGTGATCTCCGCCGACAGCAAGGCCGGCACCATGCCGTCCTTGTCGGTGGTCCAGACGCTGCCGTCATGGCGCAGGAAAGACGCGCCCGCGCTCTCTTCCCCGACGAAACCGAGGCTGCCGTCCTGCAGCCCGTCGACGAACCACTTGAAACCGACCGGCACTTCGTAGATCCGGCGACCGAGCTTCGCGGCCACGCGGTCGATCATCTGGCTGCTCACGACGGTCTTGCCCACCGCCGCCGTCGTGCTCCACCCGGGTCGATGCTTGAAGAGGTAGTCGATCGCGGCCGCAAGGTAGTGATTGGGGGCCAGCAAGCCGCTGCTGCGGGTGACGATGCCGTGCCGGTCATGGTCGGTGTCGCACCCGAAGGCGATATCAAAACGATCTTTCAGAACGATCAGGTTTTGCATCGCGTACGACGAAGACGGGTCCATGCGGATGCGGCCGTCCCAGTCCAGCGGCATGAAGCGGAACGTCGGATCGACTTCGTTGGCCACGACGCTGAGATCGAGGCCGTGCTGCTCGGCGATCCGCGCCCAGTAGTGAACCCCGGCGCCGCCCAGTGGGTCCACGCCCATGCGGATCTTCGCGCCGCGAATCACTTCCATGTCGATCACGTGGCCGAGATCGGCGACGTAGCTGCCGAGGTAGTCGTGCCGATGTGTCGTGCTCGCGTGCAAGGCCCGCTCGTGGGACATTCGTTGCACGCCCTGCAGGCGCTGCTTCAACAAGTCGTTGGCGGCCGTTTCAATCCATCGCGTCACGGCGTTGTCGGCCGGCCCACCGTGCGGCGGGTTGTACTTGAAGCCACCGTCGTCGGGCGGGTTGTGCGAAGGCGTGATCACGATGCCGTCCGCCAGCCCGGTCTTGCCTGCCCCCCTGCGCGCCCGGTTGTGACCAATGATCGCGTGCGAGATCGCCGGCGTCGGCGTGTACTCGTCGTGCTCGGCCAGCATGACGTCGACGCCGTTGGCCGCAAGCACCTCGAGGGCGCTCGCGCAGGCGGGTATCGACAGCGCATGCGTGTCGATGCCCAGGTACAGCGGCCCGTCGATGCCTTGCTGCTTGCGGTACTGGCAGATGGCCTGGCTGATCGCGAGCACATGCCACTCGTTGAAGCTGCAAGAGAGCGCCGAACCGCGATGGCCCGAGGTGCCGAAGGCGACCCGCTGCGCGGGCACGGACGGATCGGGCACGTTCGTGTAATAGGCGCTGACCAGCCTCGGTATGTTGACCAACATGGACGCTGGAGCCGGTTTTCCGGCCATGCTGGCGAGCTTCATGTCCGTTTCCTTTGTTCGACCCGTTCTGGGCCCAAGGCGCTGTGCAGTATTGCTCATCGCCCTCGTTGCCGCAGGAATGCCCCTGGCCGTGGCAGTCCCGCTGGTCAACGGTCAGGTTTCGCGAAACTCACCGGCTCGGGACCACGATTCTTGCGGCGTACCACCACCGTGCCGGCGAGCTTGTCGTGCCAACCCTGCTTGCGCGGATCGAAGGCGACCCAGACGAGTCCCAGGCACAAGGGAATGGCAGACACGAAGTAGCCAAGGTATCGCCCGACGAGCTGGCCGGTCGATGGTGCTTCACCCGTCGCGGCGTCGACGATCTTGGCGCCGATCGCCATTTTCCCCGGCGTGGCGAGGCGGGCGCGCCAGAACGCGATGACGGCAATGGCTGGCAGCACCCACGTGATGACGAGCTCGAGCGGCCGCATGCCGCCGCCCATCGAGTTCAGCGCGTAGTCGCGCCCGTAGAACATGACCATCAGCGGCGTGGTCAACAACAGAACCAGGATCGTATCGATGATGCTGGCCCAGACACGGATCCAGAAGCCCGCGTATTCGAGTTCCTCAATGGCCACGATTCGGCGCTCCTTGATCAGTCCGTACACGACGCGCCGGGCTGCTGCCCGGCACGGCGCCGATCATGCACGAACGCGCGGCCGAAGCCTGGGAGGCGCGCACGGCGTGCGTCCCCCCTTGTTCATGCTCAGCTCAGAACGCGGCCAAGAACCTTTTCCAGCTCCTTGATCTGCTCGGCCGTCATGTTGCTGCCTTTGACCTTCATCTCCTTGGCCTTCATGTCCCAGGCCTTGCTCATCATGTCCATGAACTCCTTCTTGGAGACCATGCCGTCCTTGTTCTTGTCCATCATCTCCATCTGGAACAGCGGATAGAGCGGATCTTCGCCCGCGGCAAACACCGTCGACGACACGCCGAGCAGCGCAGTGGCCATGATCACGGAACGCGCAAGGGATTGAACTTTCATTTGAGTCTCCAAGAGGTATTGGTGCATGTGAGCACCGGGGCGGCCCGGGAATGAATGCCGCTGGCGTCGGGCACTCACGATCAGCGTGGCGTTACGTCGCCGACCACCGCCCATTGCTTACATCACAAGCATCGAAACCCGCGAACTGCCGATTCAGGGCTTGTCGGAGTAGTTGGACCAACGCCCCAACGCCTTGCGCATGAACACTAACCCGCGCGCAACTTGCCCGTCTGCCCGTAGTGCCGGTAGATCTCCTCGCGCTGACGGGGATCCACGTTGACCCGATCGAGGTCACCTTGAATGTGCTCGAGCGCGAGCAGGCGCGGGTCCATCACCGCGAACCACAGACGCGGCACATACGACAGCGGGAACATCGCAAAGTAGCCGCTCGGCAATTGCGGAACGTTCTCGAAATGGCGCAAGGATTGATAGCGGCGCGACGGATTCGCGTGGTGATCGGAATGGCGCTGCAGATGGAACAAGGCCAGGTTGGTGACCAGGTGGTTGGTGTTCCATGAGTGGTGCGGCTGTGGCGCCTCGTAGCGCCCGTCGGCCGACTTCTGACGAAGCAAACCATAGTGCTCGACGTAGTTGGCCGACGTCAGCTGCCACCACGCCACGACGTTGTGCACGGCGAGAAAGGGCAGCATCACCCAACCGAACACCGCCACCAGCCCGACCTGCAGGACAGCGCTGACCGCATAGGACTGCAGCATCGTGTTGTGCACGCCCCATACCGAGCGGCCCTGCTGGTGCAGGCGTTGCGTTTCGAGGCGCCAGGCCCGCGCGATGCCGCCGGGCAATTCACGCAGTGCGAACCGATAGATGCTTTCGCCCATTCGCGAGCTGGCGTGGTCCTGCGGTGTCGATACCCAGCGGTGATGCCCTCGGCCATGTTCGACGGTGAAGTGGCCATACGCCGGCACCGCGAGCACGAGTCGCGCCAGCCACTGTTCGACGGCGGTGTGTTTGTGCCCGAGCTCGTGCCCGGTGTTGATGCCCAGCCCCGAATCCGTTCCGGCAACGTAGGCGAACATCAGCAGTGCCCACCACGACAGCGAATGTGTACCGACCCACCATGCGCAGCCGATCAGCGCGACGAAATGCAATGGCACGGTGATCCACGTGAGCCAGCGGTAGTAGCGGTCCTCGTCGAGTTGCGGGACGACGCACTCGGGCGGGTTGTTCTCGTCTTCGCCAATGAAGAAGTCGAGCAGCGGCATCAACCCATAGCTGATGAGAAGCGGTAGGCCGAGGGCGATTTCGGTGCCGGACAGCGCATGCGCGGCCATGCCTGCAAAGGGCAGCAGCGGGTACACCACCGACAGCGACCACCACCCCCGTTTGCGATCGCGGTACGCAACGCGCTCGCCGTGCGCGTCAACGCCGACATAGGTCACGCACATGACAGCCTCACTGGTGTGCAGCGCCAGCCAGGTCGCAGCCTGCGGCGCCGGCGCAGGCCCGAACGATAGCCCCAAATACAAACCCCTCCCAACCATCACGGCGGGAGGGGTGGGTGGCTGACGCCACCAATTTGGGGCTCTAGAGGTTAGTGGCTCCAGGGCTCCTGGCGCGCAGAGACTGCGCCATTGCGAATGCCTGCATGCAGGCACACCAACCTTAGGTGACCGGCCGGCTTAGTTCAAGGCTTGGCACCGGCAATTGTTCATGCGGACACACGCTTCATGATCTGGTCGAACAAACCCGCAACCCGCTGCTCGACCGCGACATCCATGGCGATGGGGCGCCCCCACTCGCGCTGCGTCTCGCCCGGCCATTTGTGAGTGGCATCGAGCCCCATCTTGCCGCCGAGGCCGCTGACGGGTGACGCGAAGTCGAGGTAGTCGATGGGCGTGTGGTCCACCAGCGTCGTATCCCGCACCGGGTCCATCCGCGTGGTGATGGCCCAGATCACGTCGCGCCAGTTGCGGATGTCGACGTCGGCATCGGTCACCACGATGAACTTGGTGTACATGAACTGCCGCAGGAAGCTCCACAGGCCGAACATCAGCCGCTTGGCATGGCCGGGATAGCTCTTGCGGATGCTGATGATCGCCATGCGATAGCTGCATCCTTCGGGCGGCAGGTAGAAGTCGACGATCTCCGGAAACTGCTTCTGCAGTATCGGCACGAACACTTCGTTGAGTGCCACGCCGAGCACCGCGGGCTCGTCGGGCGGCTTGCCGGTGTAAGTGGAGTGATAGATGGGATCGTGGCGCGTCGTGATGCGGCTGATCTCGAATACGGGGAACCAGTCCTGTTCGTTGTAATAGCCGGTGTGGTCGCCAAAGGGGCCTTCCAGTGCATGCAGGTAGCCGCCCGACTCCTTCAGCGACACGCCGTGCTCGCTGGTGCCGGTGTATCCGACCGGTGCCGTCGGGATCCGCCCTTCCAGCACGATCTCCGCGCTGGCCGGCACTTGAAGCATCAGCCCGCCCTCGCCCACCGACGAGTCGATGAGCTCGGTCCGGCTGCCCCGCAGCAAGCCGGCGAACTGATACTCGGACAAGCTGTCCGGCACCGGCGTGACCGCGCCCAGGATCGTGGCCGGATCGGCGCCCAGGGCCACTGCGATCGGAAACGGCTGCCCCGGGTTGGCAAGCGCAAAGTCGCGAAAGTCCAGGGCCCCGCCACGGTGCGCCAGCCAGCGCATGATGACCCGGTTGCGGGCGATCACCTGCTGCCGATAGATCCCCAGGTTCTGCCGGGTCTTCGGGTTGGCGCCTGTCTGCGGCCCGCGCGTGATCACCAGGCCCCAGGTGATCAGCGGACCGACGTCGCCAGGCCAGCAAGTCTGGACCGGAAGCCGTCCCAGATCGACGTCGGTGCCTTCCAGCACCTCTTCCTGGCAAGGCGCATTGCGGACGACGACCGGCTTCATGTCCCACAAGGCCTTGGCCATTTGTAACAACTTGCCGGTGTCCTTGAGCCCCTTGGGCGGCTCGGGCTCCTTCAGGCTGGCCAACATCTGACCCACCGCACGGAGCTCGCCCACCTCGGTAGCGCCCATGCCCATGGCCACCCGGCCGGGTGTGCCAAATAAGTTAGTCAAGGCAGAAATTTTGTAACCGATGGGCCGTTCGAAAAGCAGCGCCGGCCCGGCCGACCGCAGCACGCGGTCACTGAGCGCTGTCATCTCGAGCCGCGCCGATACTGGCTCTGCGACCCGTTTGAGCTCGCCGATGCGCTCCAGGCCACTCAGAAAGTCGCGAAGATCCCGATATTTCATATCGAAAAGTAGTTAGAAGTAGATTTCAAATGGTTGACTGGTTATGAAATCACTTCCTAGAATGCGGCCGTCCCTGCAACAGATCAGGGATTACCCGCGCCCCACATCGTTGGGATGGAGAGGGCGCAACGCTGCCGATGGCCCGGCTGAACGTACCGCGCAGGATTCACCTGTGCTGCGAACCCGGCCGATTATCACCGCCGCCCGGGCGCCAGGAACGCTTCTCGCCGCCCTGTGCCCACCCGGGATCGGAGAAGAAAGGAACGACATGACAGCGCTTCGTCGTTTGTTGACATGCACCCGCCGCGTTGGCCAGGGGTGCGCCGGATCCACCGCCGTTTTTCTGCGCGATGTGGGCCAAGGCCTGCTCGAGGTGAGCCACAACACTCTGGCCCTGCTGGGACTGGTGGGGGTGGCCGCCGCGCTCTTTGTCGGCGGCCACGCCGACCTGCGGCAAAGCATGGAAGCCCAAGCGCTCGATTGGCTGCAAGCCCGCCACGAAGCGCGCGCCGACCCGGCCGACCTGCTGGCGTCGGAGCTGAGCGAACCCGACGCGGTGGCGCGCGCCACTGCCGCCAACCTGAAGGACTTGACCCGCCAGCAGGCGGCGGTGGCAGTTTGGATCTCCCGGCGCTACCGCGTGGCGCCCGAGCCGATCAGCCGCTTGGTCAAGGAAGCGTGGAGCGTCGGCGACCGCGCCGGCTTGGACCCCACGCTGATCCTCGCCATCATGGCGGTCGAATCGAGCTTCAACCCGTTCGCCCAGAGCGCCGTCGGCGCGCAGGGTTTGATGCAGGTAATGACCAGTGTGCACGACGACAAGTACGAGCCGTTTGGCGGCAACTTCGCGGCATTCGACCCGGTGACCAACCTGCGCGTCGGCACCCAGGTGCTCAAGGAATGCATCAGCCGCGCCGGCAGCGTGGAGGCCGGCCTTCGGTACTACGTCGGCGCCAGCAACCTTCCCGATGACGGCGGCTACGCGAGCAAAGTGCTCGCCGAGCAGAGCCAACTGCGGCTGGTCGCCGGTGGCAAGGTGGTGTCGATCAACGCTGCGCGCCCGATCCCTGTGGCCGCGCCGGCCAAGCCCGGTGCGGAGCAGCCAGTTCCCGTCAAGGCCGACGACAAGGCCGGACCCGAACATCTGGCGCTGCTGCAGTCAACTGCGGCCTCAAGGTAAACTTCGGCTCCGCGCAACTGGCGATGGGGCCCCGAGTCGCCCGACTCTTCGGCCTGAGGTGGTGAACCACCGGGAAGCGCGGTCGGTGCCTGCAACGCGGCGCCGCTTCAGCCGTTCGCCTGGGCAGCCCGTCGACCGCGTGCGCAGCACGCTTGCAGTCGCGGGTCTTCCGCTTGCGAGGACTGCCAACCATGTTTGACCGCACCCAATCCACCGTCGCCAACGTGGACCCCGAGATCTGGTCCGCCATCCAGCGCGAGAACCAGCGCCAGGAAGAGCATATCGAGCTGATCGCCTCGGAGAACTACGCTTCGCCGGCCGTCATGGCCGCGCAGGGCAGCCAGCTCACCAACAAGTACGCCGAGGGCTACCCCGGCAAGCGCTACTACGGCGGGTGCGAGTTCGTCGACGTCGTCGAACAGCTCGCGATCGACCGCGTGAAGCAATTGTTCGGTGCCGAGCACGCCAACGTGCAGCCGAATTCCGGCTCGCAGGCCAACCAGGCGGTGTTCTTCGGGCTGCTGCAGCCGGGCGACACCATCATGGGCATGAGCCTTGCCGAAGGTGGCCACCTGACGCACGGCATGCCGCTGAACATGAGCGGCAAGTGGTTCAAGGTGGTGAGCTACGGGCTCGACGCCAACGAGGCCATCGACTACGACGCGATGGAGCGCCTGGCGCACGAACACCGCCCCAAGCTGATCATCGCCGGCGCGTCGGCCTACAGCCTGCGCATCGATTTCGAGCGCTTCGCCAAGGTCGCCAAGGCCATCGGCGCCTACTTCATGGTCGACATCGCGCACTACGCCGGCTTGGTCGCCGCCAGCGTCTACCCCAATCCCGTGCCGTACGCTGACGTGGTCACGTCCACCACCCACAAGAGCCTGCGCGGACCGCGCGGCGGCATCATCCTGATGAAGGACCCGGTCGCCAAGGCCATCAACAGCGCCATCTTCCCCGGCATTCAGGGTGGCCCGCTGATGCATGTGATCGCGGCCAAGGCGGTTGCCTTCAAGGAGGCGCTGTCGCCCGACTTCAAGGTCTATCAGCAGCAGGTGGTGAAGAACGCCGCTGTGCTGGCCGACACCTTGTCGGCGCGTGGCCTGCGCATTGTCAGCGGGCGAACGGAAAGCCACGTGATGCTCGTCGATCTGCGCCCCAAGGGCCTCACCGGCAAGGAAGTGGAAGCGCTGCTCGGGCAGGCTCACATGACCTGCAACAAGAACGGCATCCCGAACGACCCGCAAAAGCCGATGGTCACCAGCGGCATCCGCCTCGGCACGCCCGCGATGACCACGCGCGGCTTCAAGGAAGATCAGGCGCGCGCGACGGCCAACCTGATCGCCGACGTGCTGGACAAGCCGCACGACGAGTCGAACATCACCGCGGTGCGTGCCAAGGTGGCAGCGCTCACGCGCGACTTCCCCGTATACCGATAGCACAGGACAAAGAGAAGGGGTCGCGCAGCGACCCCGCCGTCGTCTTCAGCGTATGCGCTGTCCATTCTGTTCGCATGTAGACACCCAGGTCGTCGAGACGCGCGAGTCCGACGAGGGCGACGTCGTGCGCCGTCGGCGCCGCTGCCAGAGCTGCGACAAGCGCTTCACGACCTACGAGCGCGCCGAAATTGCACTGCCCTCGGTGGTGAAGAAAGACGGCACCCGCGCCGATTTCGATGCCTCGAAGATCCGCGCGTCGATGACGCTGGCACTGCGCAAGCGCCCGGTCAGCGTGGAACAGATCGACGCCGCGATGGAGCGCATCCAGGACAAGCTGCTCAACAGCGGCGCCAAAGAGGTTCCGTCCACGCGCCTCGGTGAGCTGGTCATGCGCGAGCTCAAGCGCATCGACAAGGTGGCCTACGTGCGCTTCGCCTCGGTGTACCGCAGCTTCGAAGACGTCGACGAGTTCCGCCAGCTCATCCGCGACATCTGAGCCCCCCCCCGCATGAGGGGACGTCGTTCCCTCCTTGGTGGGGTGCGCCTCGCGCCCTCGCCTTCGTACAGTGTTCGCACAAGTACACAGGAGGGGG
>JBGQEX010000007.1:0-57828 GCA_041496605.1 Piscinibacter sp. | reverse complement strand
CCCAGCGGGCGCAGCGCCACGTCCCATCCTCGATCACGAGCTTGCGAATGCGTATCGGCTCGCTCCTCGTACGTAGCCTTCCACGATGCCCTTGCTGCTTCCGACAGCAAAGTCGTGAAATTAACTAACACAGTAAGACTAGATGTCCGTCCTCGTCTTCGACATCGAGTCCATCCCCGACATTGTCGGCCTGCGCGTGCTGCGCGGGCTGGATGCCGCGCTGAGCGATGCCGAGGTTTACGCGCAGGTCTTGGCCGAACGCACCGAAGCGGGCAAGAGCGACTTCCTGCCGCACCATTTGCAGCGGGTGCTCGTCATCTCCTGCGTCTTTCGCAATTCCGACGGGCTGCGCGTGCATTCCTTCGTCGACCGCGAAGTCGACGGCAAGAGCCAGGAAGGCAAGCTGATCCAGGGCTTCTTCCACACGGTGGAGAAGCACGTGCCGCAGCTGGTGAGCTGGAACGGCGGCGGTTTCGACCTGCCAGTGCTGCACTACCGGGGTCTGCGCCACGGCGTGGTGGCGGGAAAGTACTGGGATCTCGGCGAAGACGACCGCGAGTTCAAATGGAACAACTACATCAGCCGCTATCACTTGCGTCATCTCGACCTGATGGACCTGCTCGCGATGTACCAGCCGCGTGCCGCCGCGCCGCTCGATGCGATGGCCAAGTTGTGCGGCTTCCCCGGCAAGTTGGGCATGGACGGTTCAGCCGTGTACCCCGCCTACTTGGAAGGCAAACTCGACGACATCCGCCGATATTGCGAGACGGACGTGATGAACACCTACCTGCTGTACTGCCGCTTCCAGAAGATGCGCGCGGGCTTCGCCGAAGCCGAGTACGACCGCGAGGTCGCCTTCGTGCGCGAAACGTTGGCGGGCATCGACGAGCCGCACTGGCGCGAATACCTCGATGCGTGGGCAATGCCGACACCGTGACGTGCGCGGCGCGTCTCACTGCAGCGTGCGCGTGTCGATCCAGATGACCTCGCCCTTGCGGCGTTCCACCTCCCGCACCATGTGAGCCGTGCCGCCGGGAGCGTCGCCCCCATTACCGTTCCACAGGCAGATCAGGCGCAGCGTGTCGGCACCACACGCCAAGGCGGTTGCGAGCAGCCACATGTTGCAGAGTTCGAAGGGGTCGCCGTCGCTTGCACTGTCGCCGGGCTCGAGCACCTGCGGCGGCCAGGCGAGGGAGGCTTTCAGTGCGAGGAAGCGCTGCCTCCAGCGCTCACCGTCGACCGACGGAAGTATCGATTGTTCGATGAACTGCGCTTCGGGCAATGGCAGCAACAGTTGCAGCGGCACGCCGCGGCGAACGCAAGCCTCGGCAAACAGCAGATCGCCGCCGGCGGCCCCCTGAGTCAGGGCGATGTCGCTCGCGCCGGCGCCGAGGCTGTTCAGTGCGTCCTCGATGCGCCTGGCGGCGGCGTGCTCCATGCTGGCGGGAAAGCGCGGCTCGGCACGATCGGGGCTGTCGATCATGTGGCCGGAGAAAAGCAGCACCTGGCGCGGCTTGTGCGGAAGGGTGAACGGGGCGGGCAGGGCCATGGATCGTTGCGCCGGAGGTCTGGCAGGGCGTCAGTATTGCGCCATCGCATCGCGATGCGCTCGCGCAGTGCCGGGATAATTGCGCATGACCGTGAACTATGAATGGCTGAAGGTCGAGTCGCTCGACCTCGAAGGACAAGGCGTGGCCCACAACGCCGAAGGCAAGGTGGTGTTCATCGAGGGTGCACTGCCCGGCGAAGAGGTTCAGGTGCAAGTGCACCGCCGCAAGAACAATTGGGAACAGGCGTCGATGACGGCGTTGCGGCGCGAGAGTTCGCAGCGCGTGACACCGCAGTGCAAGCACTTCGGCACCTGCGGTGGCTGCAAGCTGCAGCACTTCCACGTCGGCGCGCAGGTCGCCACCAAGCAGCGTGCGCTCGAAGACGCGCTTTGGCACCTGGGCAAGGTGAAGCCGGAGCAGGTTTTGCGGCCCATCGAGGGCCCCGCTTGGGGTTACCGCTACCGCGCACGCCTGTCGGTGCGGCACGTGCAAAAGAAGGGCAAGGTGCTGGTGGGCTTCCACGAGCGCAAGTCGAGCTACGTTGCCGACATGGACAGCTGCGAGGTGCTGCCGCCGCAGCTGAGTGCGCTGCTCTCGCCGCTGGCCACGCTCATCTTCGGGATGGATCAGCGCGACCGGCTGCCGCAGATCGAGGTGGCGGTCGGTGCCAAGGTAACGGCCTTGGTGCTCCGCCACCTGGAGCCGCTGAGCCAGCCGGACCTCAAGCGCCTACGCGATTTCGCGGCGCAACATGGCATTCAGTGGTGGTTGCAGCCCAAAGGGCCGGAAACGGTGCACCTGCTCGATGCGGGCGGTCCGCCACTGGACTACACGTTGCCCGAGTTCGGCATCACGATGCCGTTCAAGCCCACCGACTTCACCCAGGTCAACCACCAGATCAATGGCGTGCTGGTGAGCCGCGCGCTGCGCCTGCTCGACCTGCAGCCGCATGAGCGCGTGATCGACTGGTTCTGCGGACTCGGCAACTTCACGCTGCCGATCGCCACGCGAGCGCGAGAGGTGCTGGGCTTGGAAGGCAGCGAGGCGCTGGTGGCGCGCTCACGCGAGAACGCTGCGCTGAACGGCCTCGCCGCGAAGACCCGCTTCGTCGCGCGCAACCTGTTCGAGATGACGCCGGCCGAACTGGCGAGCTTCGGCGCTGCCGAGAAGTGGTTGGTCGATCCGCCGCGCGAGGGCGCGTTCGCGCTGGCCAAGGCATTGGCTGACCTGCATGCGGATCCGTTGCTTGCGCCTGCGTACACGCCGCCGCGTCGCATCGTCTACGTCAGCTGCAACCCGGCGACATTGGCGCGCGATGCCGGCCTGCTGGTGCACCAGGCAGGGTACCGCTGCACGGCGGCGGGTGCCGTCAACATGTTCCCGCACACGGCGCATGTGGAAAGCATGGCCGTGTTCGAAAAGGCGTGAGCCACAAATGAGAAGGGCCCCAATGGGGCCCCGCCATCCGTCGCGCCGATAGGCGATCTTTATTCTCTGTCGCCGCCGGCGAAGCCCAGCAGCATCAGCAAGCTCTGGAACACGTTGTACAGATCGAGGTAGATCGCCAGCGTGGCCGTGATGTAGTTGGTCTCGCCGCCGTCGATCACGCGCTTGATGTCGTACAGCATGAACGCCGAGAACAAGCCGATGGCGATCACCGAGATCGTCAGCATCATCGCGCTGGACTGCACGAACAGGTTGATCAGGCCGGCCGCCAGCAGCATTACCGCGCCGACCATCAGGAACTTGCCCATGCCCGACAAGTCGCGCTTGATCACGGTGGCCAGGGTCGCCATGACGAAGAAGACGCCCGCGGTACCGCCGAACGCGGTCATGATCAGCGACGAGCCGTTCTTGAAGCCGAGAATCACCGACAGCAAGCGCGCCAGCATCAGGCCCATGAAGAAGGTGAAGCCCAGCAACACGGCTACGCCGGTCGACGAGTTCTTCGTCTTCTCGATCGCGAACATGAAGGCGAATGCGCCACCGAGGAAGATGATTGCGCTCATGCCCGCGCCGGTGCGGTTCATGATGCCGGTGCTGACGCCGAGCCACGCGCCCAGCACGGTGGGCACCAAGGACAAGGCCAACAGCCAGTAGGTATTGCGCAGCACGCGGTTGCGCTGTTCCAACGCGACGCTCGAGCTTGCTCCACCGGAGTAGACGGTTTGCAGGCTTTCGTTCATGAGACCTCCAAGTTGAAGACAACGTGGGTTCAGACCCACGGCGTGCATTCTAGTTCCCCCAGCCCGCGGGGGGAACGCGGGTGGCTCTGCCAGCGAACGGCCGCATCGTTGCCGCCGCCGCCGAGGGGCGCGAAACGGTGTGCCGGGTGGGCGGGGAGACTCGCTCGGATATACTTCTAAGGTTTACCCGCGATCACCCCCGCCCTAGCGAAACCTCCCGCAGTTTCCCCACCGGATTCGAGCCCGCGACCTCAGGAACGCGAAGGCAGAGCTGGGCGCAACAACGGAGTTTCCATTGCTGCCCGTCCTGCCTCCCGCTCTTCTTGCACTTGCAGACGGCACCGTGTTCCAAGGCACCTCGATCGGTGCCGCTGGTGAGACTACCGGCGAAGTGGTGTTCAACACCGCGTTGACCGGCTACCAGGAAATCCTCACCGACCCGAGCTACTGCCGCCAGATCGTCACGCTGACGTATCCGCACATCGGCAACTACGGTGTCAATGCCGAGGATGTCGAGGCCTCGAAGGTTCACGCCGCCGGGCTCATCATCAAAGACCTGCCGGTGCTCGAATCGAACTTTCGCAGTTCGATGACGCTGCCCCAATACCTTCAACGCGAGGGCACGGTGGCGATCGCCAACATCGACACGCGCCGCCTCACGCGCGTGCTGCGCACGAAGGGCGCGCAGAACGGCTGCATCGTCACGCTGCCTGTGGGTGACGTGATCACCCCGCGCCACATCGACGACGCCATCATGAAGGCCCGCTCGGCCCCGAGCATGAACGGCCTCGACCTGGCCAAGGTCGTGAGCACCGGCCGGGCGTACGAGTGGGCTCAAACCGAATGGGAACTGGGGGCAGGGTACGGAAAGCTCTCGGCGGCGAAGCATCACGTCGTGGCCTACGACTTCGGCGTCAAATTCAACATCCTGCGCATGCTGGCCAGCCGCGGCTGCAAGGTCACGGTGGTGCCGGCGCAGACGAGTGCCGCCGAAGCGCTCGCGTTCAAGCCGGACGGCATCTTCCTCTCCAATGGCCCGGGTGACCCCGAGCCTTGCGACTATGCGATCAACGCGACGCGCGAGCTGATCGAGAGCGGCATCCCGACCTTCGGCATTTGTCTGGGTCACCAGATTCTGGCGCTGGCCTCGGGTGCGAAAACCTTCAAGATGAAGTTCGGCCACCACGGCGCCAACCACCCGGTGAGAGACCTCGACAGCGGCCGCGTCAGCATCACCAGCCAGAACCACGGCTTCGCTGTCGACGAATCGACGCTGCCTGCCAACCTGCGCCCGACCCACGTGTCGCTGTTCGACGGCACGTTGCAAGGCCTTGCCCGCACCGACAAACCCGCATTCTGCTTCCAGGGACACCCGGAGGCTTCACCCGGACCCCATGACATCGCCTATCTGTTCGATCGTTTCGTTGCGCTGATGGAGACCAAGTAATGCCAAAGCGCACCGACCTCAAAAGCATCCTCATCATCGGAGCCGGCCCGATCATCATCGGCCAGGCCTGCGAGTTCGACTATTCCGGCGCGCAAGCCTGCAAGGCGCTGCGCGAAGAGGGCTACCGCGTCATCCTCGTCAACAGCAACCCGGCGACGATCATGACCGACCCGGAGATGGCCGATGTGACCTACATCGAGCCCATTACCTGGCAGGTGGTCGAGAAGATCATCGCCAAGGAGCGCCCCGACGCGGTGCTGCCGACGATGGGCGGTCAGACCGCCTTGAACTGCGCGCTCGACCTGCATCAGCACGGCGTGCTGGCGAAGTACGGCGTCGAGATGATCGGCGCGAACGAGAAGGCCATCGAAAAGGCCGAGGATCGCCTGAAGTTCAAGGATGCGATGACCGGCATCGGCCTGCATTCGGCCAAGAGCGGTATCGCGCATTCGATGGAAGAGGCGTGGACGGTGCAAAAGCGCATCACGCACGACATCGGCGGCAGCGGATTCCCGATGGTGATCCGCCCGAGCTTCACGCTCGGCGGCACCGGCGGCGGCATCGCCTACAACCCCGAGGAATTCGAAGAGATCTGCAAGCGCGGCCTCGACCTGTCGCCGACCAATGAGCTGTTGATCGAGGAGTCGCTGATCGGCTGGAAGGAATACGAGATGGAAGTGGTCCGCGACCGGGCGGACAACTGCATCATCGTCTGCTCGATCGAGAACCTCGACCCGATGGGCATTCACACCGGCGATTCGATCACCGTGGCGCCGGCGCAGACGCTCACCGACAAGGAATACCAGCTGATGCGCAACGCGAGCATCGCGATCCTGCGCGAGATCGGCGTCGATACCGGCGGCTCCAACGTGCAGTTCTCGATCAACCCGACCAACGGCCGCATGGTGGTGATCGAGATGAACCCGCGCGTATCGCGTTCATCGGCGCTGGCCTCGAAGGCCACCGGTTTTCCGATCGCCAAGGTGGCCGCCAAGCTGGCGGTGGGCTACACGCTGGACGAACTGCGCAACGACATCACCGGCGGGGCGACACCGGCAAGCTTCGAGCCGAGCATCGACTATGTCGTCACCAAGATCCCGCGCTTCGCGTTCGAGAAATTCCCGGCCGCCGACTCGCGCCTGACCACGCAGATGAAATCGGTCGGCGAGGTGATGGCCATCGGCCGCACCTTCCAAGAGAGCTTTCAGAAGGCGCTGCGCGGACTGGAGACCGGCATCGATGGCCTCAGCGAGCGCAGCACGGATCGCGAAGAGATCGTGCAGGAGATCGGCGAGGCCGGGCCTGAGCGAATTCTCTACGTCGCCGACGCGTTCCGTATCGGCATGAGCCTGCAGGAGGTGTTCGAAGAGACGGCGATCGACCCATGGTTCCTCGCGCAGATCGAACAGATCGTGCACACCGAGAAGGCATTGGCGGGCCGCACGCTGGCCAGCCTGTCGGCTGCGGAGCTGCGCTACGTCAAGCAGAAGGGGTTCTCGGACCGTCGTCTGGCCAAGCTGCTGGGCACGCACCAGCATGAGGTTCGCGCGCAGCGCCACGCGATGAAGATCCGCCCGGTCTACAAGCGCGTCGACACCTGTGCCGCCGAGTTCGCGACGCAGACTGCGTACATGTACTCGACCTATGACGAGGAATGCGAGGCCGAGCCGACCTCGGCCAAGAAGATCATGGTGCTGGGCGGTGGGCCGAACCGCATCGGGCAGGGCATCGAGTTCGACTACTGCTGCGTCCACGCCGCGCTCGCAATGCGCGAAGACGGCTACGAGACCATCATGGTCAACTGCAACCCGGAAACGGTCTCGACCGACTACGACACGTCGGACCGCCTGTATTTCGAGCCGGTCACCCTCGAGGACGTGCTGGAAATCGTCGACAAGGAACGGCCGGTCGGCGTGATCGTGCAGTACGGCGGGCAGACGCCGCTGAAGCTGGCGCTCGACCTGGAGCGAGCCGGCGTTCCCATCATCGGCACCACACCCGACAGCATCGACATCGCCGAGGATCGCGAGCGCTTCCAGAAGCTGCTGCAGACGCTCGATCTGAAGCAGCCGCCGAACCGCACGGCACGCACCGAGGAACAGGCGTTGGTGCTGGCGCAGGAGATCGGCTACCCGCTGGTCGTGCGCCCGAGCTATGTGCTCGGCGGTCGCGCGATGGAGATCGTGCACGGCGACAAGGATCTCGAGCGCTACATGCGTGAAGCGGTCAAGGTGTCGGAGAAGTCGCCGGTGCTGCTGGATCGCTTCCTCGACGATGCCATCGAGGTCGATGTCGATTGCATTGCCGATGGCAGCGACCGTGCCGACGGCGTGATGATCGGCGGCATCATGGAGCACGTCGAACAGGCGGGCATCCATTCGGGCGATTCCGCCTGCTCTTTGCCGCCGTACTCGCTGTCGAAGTCGCTGCAGGACGAGTTGCGCCGCCAGACCACGCTGATGGCTCGCGCGCTGAAGGTCAAGGGCCTGATGAACGTCCAGTTCGCGATCCAGGGCGAGGGCGCCGATGCGGTGGTCTACGTGCTGGAGGTGAATCCGCGCGCATCGCGCACGGTGCCGTTCGTCTCCAAGGCCACCGGCCAGCCGCTGGCGAAGATCGCGGCACGTTGCATGGTCGGGCAAAAGCTGGTCGAGCAGCGAGGTTCCGACGGCAAGATGCCGCATGAGGTGATCCCGCCCTATTTCAGCGTCAAGGAAGCGGTCTTCCCGTTCAACAAGTTCCCGGGCGTGGACCCGATCCTCGGCCCCGAGATGCGTTCGACCGGCGAGGTGATGGGTGCAGGCCGGACCTTCGGCGAAGCAATGCTCAAGAGCCAGCTCGGCGCCGGGTCGCGTCTGCCGACGCGCGGCACCGTGTGCATCACCGTCAAGGACGGTGACAAGCGGCGCGCCGTGGTGGTCGCGCGCGACCTGCAGAAGCTCGGCTTCAGCATCGTTGCGACCAAAGGCACGGCCGCGGCCATTGCCGAAGGCGGTGTGCCGGTCAAGGCAGTCAACAAGGTCAAGGATGGCCGGCCGCACATCGTCGACATGGTGAAGGCCGGCGAGATCCAGCTGGTGTTCACCACGGTCGACGAAACGCGCACTGCGATTGCCGATTCACGCCACATCCGCCAGGCGGCCCTGGCCCATCGCATCACCTACTACACCAGCATGGCAGGTTGCGAGGCAGCGGTGGAAGGCATGAATCACCAGTCCGACCTGGTGGTGGTCTCCCTGCAGGAACTTCACCGCGAACTGGGCGCCGAGTTGCACTAAACTGGAAGCACTCAACAAACCGCCGCCGCCGGTACTTCTGGCGGCGGCTTCATTTTTGCTGCAAGGTAAGCATCATGGCCACCATTCCCCTCACCCGACGAGGCGCAGAGAAACTCAAAGACGAGTTACAGCGCCTGAAGTCGGTCGACCGCCATGCCGTGATTCAGGCCATTGCGGAGGCGCGCGCCCAGGGCGACTTGTCGGAGAACGCTGAATACGAAGCGGCCAAGGACAAGCAAGGCTTCATTGAAGGCCGCATCATCGAGATCGAAGGCAAGCTCGCCGCCGCGCAGATCATCGATCCGGCCGCGCTGAACGCCGAGGGCCGTGTCGTGTTCGGTTCCACCGTCGACCTGGAGGAAGAGTCGACCGGCGCGCAGGTCACCTACCAGATCGTCGGCGACGACGAAGCCGACCTGAAGCAGGGCCTGATCTCGATCAGCTCGCCGATCGCGCGTGCGCTGATCGGCAAGGAAGCCGGTGACGTCGCCGAGGTGCAGGCGCCCGGTGGGATCAAGAGCTACGAAATCATCGAAGTCCGCTACGTCTGAGCGGCTGCACATGGCGCCATCCAGACTCGCGGCCTACCTGAGCGGACTGTGGGCGGGGCTGTTGCTGGCCATCGGCGGCGTCGGCGCGCCGGCCGGATTCGCCATCACCGTGCCCGAGATCGCAGGGCGCGTCGCGGGCCGAATGTTCGCCCAGGAGGCCTATCTCAGCTTGGCCCTCTCGGTGCTGCTGTTGGTGCTGCTGCGGCCGCAGGCACGCGCCGCGGCGCGCGTCGGTTCCGGCTCGGTACTGAACGCCAACGTGCTGCTGGTGTTGGGCGCGCTGTTTTGCACGGTGGCCGGCTACTTCGCGCTGCAGCCGATGATGGCGGCTGCCAAGGTCGGCCAGGCCTCTGTGCTGTCCTTCGCCGCATTGCACGGCATGTCGGCTGGGCTGTATGTGCTCAAGTCCGCGCTCGTGCTGGTGCTCGCATGGCGCCTGACGGCAGGTTGAAGCGCCGTTTGCGGTGGCCCGTCAATCGACAGCTGTCTTCTTGACGCTGGTGATGCGTTTCTTGGCCCGCTTGATTTGCCCACCGGCGGCGATGCGCTGGTTGCCCAATACCTTGATCTTCTTGACCTGTGGGCGGTGATTGCCGCTCTTCGAGAACTTGAGCACCTTGACCATCTTCGGGCCGGGCATGCGATCGTCGCGTTCGGACTTCACCTTCTCCGGCATCGGGCGCCACAGCACCAGCAGCTTGCCGATGTGCTGGATCGGCGCGGCATTCAGCCGATCGGCCAGCGCGGCGAACATGGCGTCGCGTGTTTCGCGTTGGTCGGAGAACACACGCACCTTGATCAGCCCGTGGGCGTTGAGGGCAGCGTCGGTTTCCTTGACGACCGCCGGAGTGAGGCCATCGCCGCCGATCAGTACCACCGGGGCCAGATGGTGAGCGTCGGCGCGTTTGTCCTTGCGCTCGGAAGGTGTGAGTTGAATCGCGGGCATCTTTGTATTATCGACGCAGCATGAAGATCAAGTCCAAGAGCAAGAAGCTGAACAAGGCGTGGCTGCACGACCACCTGAACGACCCCTATGTGAAGTTGGCGCAGAAAGAGGGCTTTCGGGCCCGCGCGGCCTACAAGCTGAAGGAGATCGACGAGGAACTGAAGCTGCTCAAGCCGGGCCAGCTGGTCGTCGACCTGGGTGCAACGCCGGGCGCCTGGAGCCAGTACGTGCGGCGCAAGTTCGCGCCCAAAGACGCCGGCACCGGTGGCGCGGCGGTGGGCGCGCTGCACGGCGCCATCATTGCGCTCGATCTGCTCGATTTCGAACCGGTCGAGGGGGTGTTGTTCATCCAGGGTGACTTCCGCGAGGAAGCGGTGCTGGCCGAGCTCGAGCGCGCCGTCGCCGGGCGCCCGGTGGATGTGGTGTTGTCGGACATGGCGCCGAACCTGTCGGGAATCGAAAGCTCCGACTCGGCGCGCATTGCCCATTTGGTCGAGCTGGCGGTGGAGTTCGCGCAAAACCACCTGAGCGACCAGGGCGCATTGGTGTGCAAGGTATTTCACGGTAGCGGCTACAGCCAGCTGGCCAAACTGTTCAAGGAGCGGTTTCGCGTGGTCAAACCGATCAAACCGAAGGCCTCGCGGGACAAATCGGCGGAAACCTTCCTGGTCGGAATTGGTCTCAAGAGCCCGAAGGGCCGCGCCGATATATTGGCCTGAGCGTTGATTTGCAACGGGTTGCGACAGGCTTGCGTGGCATAAAATCGACCCGATATACCGTGGATGGCGTGTGCTCGACGTGCACGCCCAGGTGTTTTGACCCGGAAAAGGAGCCGCGGTGAACAATCAATGGTTCTCGAAGATTGCTGTTTGGCTGGTGATTGCCCTCGTGCTGTTCACCGTGTTCAAGCAGTTCGACCGCGGCGCCGCGCGAGCCGGTGAGATCGGGTATTCCGACTTCCTCGAAGAGGTGCGCAGCAAGCGCATCAAGAGCGTGCAGCTGCAAGAGGGCCCGAGCGGCACCGAGATCAAGGCGCGAACCACCGACGACAAGGAACTTCGCACCACTGCGACCTACCTCGACCGCGGGCTGGTGGGCGACCTCATCAACAACAACGTCAAGTTCGACGTGAAGCCGCGCGAAGAGCCGTCGATCCTGATGAGCATCCTGGTCTCGTGGGGCCCGATGCTGTTGCTGATCGGCGTCTGGATCTACTTCATGCGGCAGATGCAGGGGGGCGGCAAAGGCGGCGCGTTCAGCTTCGGCAAGTCCAAGGCCCGCATGCTCGACGAGGCCAACAATACCACCACCTTCGCCGACGTCGCCGGCTGCGACGAGGCCAAGGAAGAGGTCAAGGAGCTGGTCGACTTCCTGAAAGACCCGCAGCGCTTCCAGAAACTGGGCGGGCGCATTCCGCGCGGCGTGCTGCTGGTGGGGCCCCCGGGCACCGGCAAGACCTTGCTCGCCAAGGCCATTGCCGGTGAAGCCAAGGTACCGTTCTTCAGCATCTCGGGTTCCGATTTCGTCGAGATGTTCGTCGGTGTCGGCGCCGCCCGCGTGCGCGACATGTTCGAGCAGGCGAAGAAGAGTGCGCCTTGCATCATCTTCGTCGATGAAATCGACGCCGTCGGGCGTCACCGCGGCGCCGGTTTGGGCGGCGGCAACGACGAGCGCGAGCAGACGCTGAACCAGATGCTGGTTGAGATGGACGGTTTCGAAACCAACCTCGGCGTGATCGTCATGGCCGCGACCAACCGGCCCGACATCCTCGACCCGGCGCTGTTGCGCCCGGGCCGCTTCGACCGTCAGGTCTACGTGACCCTGCCCGACGTGCGCGGTCGCGAGCAGATCCTCAACGTGCACATGCGCAAGGTTCCGGTCGGGCAGGACATTCGCGCCGACATCCTGGCGCGCGGAACGCCCGGGTTTTCGGGCGCCGACCTGGCCAACCTCGTCAATGAAGCGGCTTTGTTCGCCGCTCGGCGCAACGGCCGGGTCGTCGAGATGATCGACTTCGAGAAGGCCAAAGACAAGATCATGATGGGCCCGGAGCGCAAGTCGATGATCATGCCGGAGGAAGAGCGCCGGAACACGGCGTATCACGAGTCCGGCCACGCGCTGGTGGCACGCCTGATGCCCAAGACCGACCCGGTGCACAAGGTCACGGTGATCCCGCGTGGTCGCGCGCTTGGCGTGACGATGCAGTTGCCCGAAGGCGACCGCTACAGCCTCGACAAGGAGCGCATGCTGTCCACCATCTCGGTGTTGTTCGGCGGTCGCATCGCCGAAGAGGTGTTCATGCACCAGATGACCACCGGCGCCAGCAACGACTTCGAGCGCGCCACGCAAATCGCCCGCGACATGGTCACCCGCTACGGCATGACCGACGAGTTGGGACCGATGGTCTATGCCGAGAACGAAGGCGAGGTCTTCCTCGGTCGCTCGGTGACGAAGCAGGTCAACGTCTCAGAGCAGACGATGCAGAAGGTCGACGGGGTGATCCGGCGCATCATCGATGAGCAGTACGCCGTGGCACGCAGGCTGATCGAGGAGAACCAGGACAAGATCCACGCGATGGCCAAGGCGCTGCTCGAATGGGAAACCATCGACAGCGACCAGATCGACGACATCATGGGCGGCAAGCCGCCCCGTCCGCCCAAGGACTGGTCGCCCGGCAGCAGCAAGCCGAACGGCCCGGCCTCGCCGGTGACGACTGACGGCGCGCCCGCCGCTGCCTGACCGGCGAGCGGGTCGCTGGCCACTCCAACGGGGCTTCGGCCCCGTTTCCATTTCTTCATTCGTTGCAGCGTTCGATGTTCTGGCAGACCACACGCTTTCGGATCGACCTGACGCAACCCCGCGTGATGGGCATCGTCAACGTGACGCCCGATTCCTTCTCCGATGGCGGACAGCACCCGGACGCCGCGTCGGCACTGGCCCATTGCGAACAGCTGCTGCGCGAAGGCGCCGACATGCTCGACATCGGTGGCGAGTCGAGCCGACCGGGTGCGCTGCCGGTCGGTGCCGACGAGGAGCTGCGTCGCGTGCTACCGGTGCTCGAAGGCGCGTTGAAGCTGGGCTGCGCGGTGTCGCTGGACAGTGCCAAGCCTGAGGTGATGCGTGCGGCGCTGGCGCTCGGCGTGGACGTGATCAACGACATCAACGCGCTGCGCGCGCCAGGCGCCGTGGAGCTGATTGCCGCGCATCCAAGCTGCGGCGTGTGCCTGATGCACATGCGCGGCGAGCCTCGATCGATGCAATCCGAGCCGGTCTATGCCGACGTGGTGCGCGAGGTGGGTGAATTCCTCGCCGCCCGGGCAGAGCTGTTGCGCCGCAACGGCGTTGGCGCAGAGCGCATCGTGCTGGACCCCGGCATCGGTTTCGGCAAGACGGTGGCGCACAACTTCGAGCTGCTGCAGCGCCAGCGCGAACTGCTTCGCCTCGGCTACCCGCTGCTGGCGGGTTGGTCACGCAAGTCGTCCCTCGGCACGGTGACCGGACGCGCTGCCAACGAACGCCTGGTACCGAGTGTGGCTGCCGCGCTGGCCGCAGTGCAGCACGGTGCCAGCGTCGTCAGAGTGCACGACGTCGCAGCCACCGTCGACGCGCTCAAGGTCTGGCGGGCTGCCGGCCTGCCCGGGCGATCGCAGACAATTCAGAGTTGACCAAAGCACCCAAGAAAATGAGCAGAACCTATTTCGGCACCGACGGCATTCGCGGCACCGTCGGCGTATCCCCGATCACGCCGGACTTCATGTTGCGTCTCGGCCATGCCGTCGGGCGCGTGCTCAAGCGCAGCGATGCCAAGCCGACGGCGCTGATCGGCAAGGACACGCGCATCTCCGGCTACATGATCGAGTCGGCGCTCGAAGCCGGCTTCGCGTCGGCCGGCGTGGACGTGCTGCTGACCGGGCCGCTGCCGACCCCTGGCGTGGCGTACCTGACGCGCGCGCTGCGCCTGAATCTGGGTGTCGTCATCAGCGCATCGCACAACCCGTTCGGTGACAACGGCATCAAGTTCTTCTCGGCACGTGGCGAAAAGCTGCCCGACGCATGGGAGCTCGACGTCGAGGGCGTGCTCGCGCAGGAACCGAACTGGGTTGATTCGGCTCAGCTGGGCAAGGCGAGGCGGCTCGACGATGCACGTGGCCGCTACATCGAGTTCTGCAAGAACACCTTCTCCAGCGACTTGTCGCTCAAGGGCCTGAAGATCGTGGTCGATGCCGCGCACGGCGCGGCTTATCACGTGGCACCGGACGTGTTCCACGAGTTGGGTGCCGAAGTCGTCTGCATCGGCTGCAAGCCCGACGGGCTGAACATCAACGCTGGTTTTGGTGCGACGTCGCCGGCAGCGCTGGTGCAAGCCGTGCGCGAACACCACGCGGACTACGGCGTGGCGCTCGATGGCGATGCCGACCGCCTGCAGTTGGTCGATGGCGACGGCCGCCTGTACAACGGCGACGAGCTACTTCACGTGATGGTCACCGACCGGATTGCGCAGGGCCAGTCGGTGCCGGGCGCCGTCGGTACGCTGATGACCAACATGGCGGTCGAGGTGGCGTTGAAGTCGCGCGGCGTGGAGTTCGTGCGCGCGAAGGTCGGCGATCGCTATGTCCTGGAGGAGCTTTCGGCCCGCGGCTGGTTGCTTGGCGGCGAGGGCTCGGGGCATCTGCTCGCGTTGGACAAACACACCACCGGCGACGGCATCGTCAGCGCCTTGCAGGTGCTGCAGGCGATTGCCCGGCGCGGGCAATCGTTGCCGCGCCTGCTGGCCGATGTCACCTTGTTCCCGCAAGTGCTCGTCAATGTGCGCCTTCGCCCCGGCCAGGACTGGAAGGCCAGTCCCGGGCTGGCAGATACGCAGGCTGCGGTCACGCGGGAACTCGGCGACGCCGGCCGCGTGTTGATCCGTCCGTCGGGCACCGAGCCGCTGGTTCGCGTGATGGTGGAGGCGCGCGATGCGCTGCTGGCACAGTCTTGCGCCGAGCGGCTGGCCGACACGCTGCGGGCCTGAGCGCTGGGGCGCCGCATGACAGCGGCGTGACACCTGAGTGACGCCACCGCATCGCTGAAGGGCATGTCACGCGCCTGTCATACACGACTCTTACAGTCACGGACGTCGAAACATCGCAACGAGAAAGGCGCGTCCATGAGCTTCCCACTACTTCGAACCGCCATCGCGGCCATCGGCCTCGCATCCGCCGTCGGCGCCCACGCGCAAGACGTGACCGGCGCCGGCGCCACCTTCCCCGCACCGCTGTACGCCAAGTGGGCCGACGCCTACAACAAGGTGACGGGCGCACGCATCAACTACCAGTCGGTCGGCTCGGGTGCCGGCTTGAAGCAGATCCGTTCGAAGACGGTCGACTTCGGCGCGTCCGACATGCCGCTGAAAGACGACGAACTGGCCAAGGACGGTCTGGTGCAGTTCCCGACCGTCATCGGCGGGGTCGTGCCGGTGGTCAACATCCCTGGCATCAAGGCCGGACAGATCAAGCTGACGGGCCAGGTGCTCGGTGACATCTACCTCGGCAAGATCACCAAGTGGAACGATGCCGCGCTGACGGCGCTGAACCCCGGCGTCGCGCTGCCTGACGCTGCGATCTCGGTGGTGCGTCGTGCCGACGGTTCGGGTACCAGCTTCATCTTTACGAACTACCTTTCGAAGGTGAATGCCGAGTGGCAAGCGAAGGTCGGAGAGGGCACGGCGGTCAACTGGCCGACCGGCGCGGGCGGCAAGGGCAACGAAGGTGTGGCGGCGTTCGTCACGCGCCTGCCCAACTCGATCGGCTACGTCGAGTACGCCTACGTGAAGCAGAACAAGATGATCTACACGCAGCTGAAGAACAAGGACGGCAAATTCGTCGAGCCGGACGATGTGAACTTCAAGGCCGCTGCCGCCGGGGCCGACTGGACCAAGTCGTTCTACCAGGTGTTGACCGAGCAGCCGGGCAAGGACTCGTGGCCGCTGACCGGTGCGACCTTCATCATGATGCACACGGTGCAAGACAAGCCCGCGCAGGCGATGAATACGCTGAAGTTCTTCGATTGGGCCTACGCCAACGGCGACAAGATGGCTGGCGAACTGGAGTACGTTCCGCTGCCGGATTCGGTGAAGCAGTTGGTTCGCAAACAGTGGTCCGGCATCAAGGACGCCGCCGGCAAGGCCGTCTCGAGCAACTGATTCCCACTGCCTGAGTTTCGACGACGGGCGCCTCGGTGGGCCCCGTCGTTCACGCCCGTCTGGAGCCATCGTGGCCGCTACACTCCCCGCATCGCACTACGACAAGAATGAGATGCAACGCTCCGATCCGCTGGGGCGGCCGCCCACGGTCCGGCGGGCTGCGCCCTGGGCCGACACCGTGTTCTCGCTGCTGGCCCACTCGGCGGCCATTCTGACGCTGCTGCTGTTGCTGGCCATCATCGGCTCGCTCGTCGTCGGCGCGGCTCCGGCGATCAAGGAATACGGGCTCAGCTTCCTGTGGCGCAGCGAGTGGGATCCGGTCAAGGACCAGTACGGCGGGCTGGTGATGATCTACGGCACGTTGATGACCTCGCTGATCGCGCTGCTGATCGCGGTGCCGGTGAGTTTCGGCATCGCGCTGTTCCTGACCGAACTGTCGCCGGGCTGGTTGCGCCGGCCGCTGGGCGTCGCGGTGGAACTGCTGGCAGCGGTGCCGTCCATCGTGTACGGCATGTGGGGCCTGCTGGTGTTCAGCCCGGTGTTGTCGCAATTCGTCCAGCAGCCGCTGCAAAAGCTGCTCGGCGACACGCCGGTGCTCAAGCAACTGGTGTCGGGCGCGCCGGTGGGGATCGGCATCCTGTCCGCCGGCATCATCCTCGCGATCATGATCATCCCGTTCATCGCGGCGGTGATGCGCGACGTGTTCGAAGTTACGCCGCCGCTGCTCAAGGAATCGGCCTACGGTCTGGGCTCGACCACCTGGGAGGTGGTGTTCAAGGTGGTCCTGCCCTACACCAAGACCGGGGTGATCGGCGGCATCATGCTCGGCCTGGGCCGCGCGCTCGGCGAGACGATGGCGGTTACGTTCGTGATCGGCAACTTCAATCAGCTCAACAGCCTGTCGCTGTTCGAGGCCGCGAACAGCATCACCTCGGCCTTGGCCAATGAATTCGCCGAAGCCAGCGAAGGCCTGCACCAGGCGTCGCTGATCTACCTGGGTCTGGTGCTGTTCTTCATCACCTTCGTCGTGCTCTCGCTGTCGAAGGTGCTGCTGGCACAGCTGAAGAAAGGCGAGGGGACGCGGTCATGAGTGCAGCGGCCGTGATCGACACCAACCGCCTGGCCAAGCACCGCCGCCGCAAGACAGTCAACGCCGTCGCACTGACGCTGTCGCTGGCTGCGATGGCCTTTGGCCTGTTCTGGCTGATCTGGATACTGATCGAGACGGTGCGGCTGGGTATCGGGGGGCTGAACCTCGCGACCTTCACCGAAATGACGCCGCCGCCGCAGGCGGAGGTGGGCGGGCTGGCCAACGCCATTTTCGGTTCCTTGCTGATGGTCAGCCTGGCCACCTTGATCGGCACGCCGATCGGTGTGATGGCCGGCATCTACCTGGCCGAGTATGGCCAGAAAGGGTGGCTGGGCAGCGTCACGCGATTCATCAACGACATTCTGTTGTCGGCGCCCTCGATCGTGATCGGCTTGTTCATCTATGCGGTCGTCGTCGCGCGGGTCAAGAGCTTCTCCGGGTTTTCCGGTGTGCTCGCACTGGCGCTGATCGTCATCCCGGTGGTGATACGCACTACCGAAAACATGTTGTCGCTGATCCCCAACGCGCTGCGCGAGGCTGCCTACGCGCTGGGTACGCCGAAGTGGAAGGTCATCTCCACCATCACCTTGAAAGCCGCCCGCGCCGGGGTGATGACCGGGGTGCTGCTCGCCTTCGCGCGCATCTCCGGTGAGACCGCGCCACTGTTGTTCACCGCGCTGTCGAACCAGTTCTGGACCGCGAGCCTCGCCGAGCCGATGGCCAGCCTGCCGGTGACGATCTTCAAGTTTGCGATGAGTCCGTACGAGAACTGGCAGAAGCTCGCGTGGGCGGGGGTGTTCCTGATCACGGTCGGTGTGCTGCTACTCAACATCCTCGCGCGCGTGATGTTTCGCAACAAGTACTGAAATACAGAAGAAGGGCCAGCCCCATGGACGTGAAAGTCGAACTTCCGGTGACCGAGAAACCCAAGATTTCGGTGCGGAACCTCAACTTCTACTACGGCAACTTCCAGGCGCTCAAGCGCATCAACCTGGACATCCCGGAGAAGAAGGTCACCGCGTTCATCGGGCCATCGGGCTGCGGCAAGTCGACGCTGCTGCGCACCTTCAATCGCATGTTCGAGCTCTACCCCGATCAACGGGCCGAAGGCGAGATCATTCTGGACGGCGAGAACATCCTGACGTCCAAGCAAGACGTGTCGCTGATTCGCGCCAAGGTCGGCATGGTCTTTCAGAAGCCGACGCCGTTTCCGATGTCGATCTACGACAACATCGCCTTTGGCGTACGCTTGTTCGAGACGCTGCCGCGCATCGAGATGGACGAACGTGTCGAATGGGCGCTGAAGAAGGCGGCGTTGTGGAACGAGGTCAAGGACAAGCTCGACCAGAGCGGTTCCGGCCTGTCGGGTGGCCAGCAACAGCGCCTGTGCATAGCGCGCGGCATCGCGATCAAGCCGGAAGTGCTCTTGCTCGACGAGCCGTGCTCGGCGCTGGATCCAATCTCCACCGGCAAGATCGAAGAACTGATCCACGAGTTGAAGACGGATTACACGGTGGTCATCGTCACCCACAACATGCAGCAGGCCGCGCGCAGTTCCGACTACACCGCCTACATGTACCTGGGCGATCTGATCGAATTCGGCCCGACTTCCGACCTCTTCATGAAGCCGAAGAAGAAGGACACCGAGGACTACATCACTGGCCGTTTCGGCTGAGCGGGAGCCCACCATGAGCGACAAGCATCTTTCTACGCAGTTCGACGCCGAACTGAGCGGCATCTCGACCCGGGTGCTGGAAATGGGCGGGCTGGTCGAGTCGCAGGTGGCGCAGTCCATCTACGCCTTGACGAACTTCAGCGGCGAGACCGCCTCGCAGGTGCTGGCGCAGGAGGAGACCGTCAATGCGATGGAGGTCGAAATCGACCGCGACCTGTCGACCATCATTGCGCGGCGCCAGCCCACCGCGCGCGACCTGCGCCTGCTTATCGCCATCAGCAAGACGATCGCGAACCTCGAACGCGTGGGTGACGAGGCGGCGCGCATCGCACGCACGGTGCAGCGGCTCATCAACACCGGCGTGTCGAGCCGCATGCGGCTGCCGGTCACCGACCTGGTGTTCGAATCCGAACTGGCGGTCAAGCAACTGCGCAAGGCGCTCGACGCGTTTGCGCGACTGGACATCGAGAAGGCGCTGGAAGTGCTGAAGCAGGACGACCAGATCGACCAGGAGTTCGAAGGGCTGATGCGCAAGCTCATCACCTTCATGATGGAAGATCCGCGCACCATCTCGTCGTGCATCGACCTGGTGTTTGTCGCCAAGGCGATCGAGCGCGTCGGTGACCACGCGAAGAACCTGGCCGAAGTGATCATCTATGTCGTCAAGGGTACCGACGTGCGGCACAACCCCATGTCGACGATCGAGACGATGGTGCGCTAGGTTGCGCGACAAGGAAGCAAGGCATGAGTCGAATCCTGGTGGTCGAAGACGAGTCGGCAATCGCGGAGTTGATTTCGATCAACCTGCGCCATGCCGGGTATGAAGTCACCATCGCTTCCGCCGCAGACCAGGCGCAGTTCGAGGTCGACCGCGTCCTGCCCGATCTGGTGGTGCTGGACTGGATGCTGCCGGGGCAGTCGGGCCTGGCGCTGGCGAAGCACTGGCGCGGCCAATCACGCACGCGAGAGCTGCCGATCATCATGCTCACCGCGCGCGCCGAAGAGGGCGACAAGATTGCGGGTCTCGACGCCGGCGCCGACGACTACCTCGTGAAGCCGTTCTCCACCAACGAACTGCTGGCGCGCATCCGCGCGGTACTGCGGCGCAAGGCCCCGGAAGCGCTGGACACGCTGGTCGACGTGGGCGGCCTCAAGCTCGACCCGGCCACGCGACGCGTGACGCGCGATGAGCGCGAGGTGCGCATCGGACCGACCGAGTTTCGCCTGCTGCATTTCCTGATGACGCACCCGGAGCGCGTGCACAGCCGTGCCCAGTTGCTCGACCGTGTTTGGGGCGACCACGTGTTCATCGAGGAGCGCACGGTCGACGTGCACGTCAAACGACTGCGCGAGGCACTGGAGCCGGTGCAATGCGCACGCATGATCGAGACCGTGCGTGGTGCGGGCTACCGCTTGACGCAACAGGTGCAGGCGCTGTCGAGCTGAGCGACGCAGGGCATGGGCTGGCTCATTCCCCGTTTGCTGGCCACCGTGCTGGTGGTGCTGGCCGGTGCCCTGGTCGGAATGGCGCTCGGAGCAGTGTCGCACTGGCCCGCCGTGGGGGCGTTGCTCGGTGCGGCGGTCGGCGCGCTGTTGCACGCGTTCTTTGACGCGCTGCGCGCGCACCGCTTCATGGACTGGCTGCGCCGTCAGCACGAGGGTGCCGCACCTCGTGACGCCGGCTTCTGGGGCGAGGTGGGCTATCGCGTGGAACGCTCGGTACGCTTGCTGGAGCGGCGCGTCGACAGCGAGCACGCGCGGCTCGACCAGTTCCTGTCGGCCATCGAGGCGTCACCCAACGGCGTGATGCTGCTCGACGCCAACGACCAGATCGAATGGTGCAACTCGGTCGCGGCAGACCACTTCGGCCTCGACCCGCAGCGCGACCGGCGCCAGCGCGTCACGAACCTCGTGCGGGCGCCGGTGTTCGTGGCCTACCTCCAATCGGGTGCGTACGACGACGCGGTCTCCTTCGCCGGCCCCGGGTCGCGCGGCACGATCTCCGTGTTGATACGGACCTATGGCGAAGGGATGAAGCTGGTGCTGTCGCAGGACATCACCGAGCGCGAGCGAAACGATGCAATGCGTCGGGACTTCGTCGCCAACGTGTCGCACGAGATTCGCACGCCGCTGACGGTGCTGGCGGGCTTCATCGAGACGATGGGCAATCTGCCGCTGACCGAAGTCGAGCGCCGGCGGGTGCTGGAACTGATGTCGCAGCAGACGACGCGCATGCAGACCTTGGTTGGCGACCTGCTCACGCTGGCTCAGCTGGAGGGCAGCCCACGCCCGCCGGCCGACCGCTGGGTGGCGGTGCAACGTTTGTTCGCGCAGGTGCAAGTCGACGCGCGGGCCTTGTCGGCAGCGAGGCACACGCTGAACTTCAACGGCGGCGAAACAGCGCAGATTGCCGGCGCCGAGGCGGAGTTGCTCAGCGCGATTGCGAACCTCGTCAACAACGCCGTACGCTACACCCCTTCGGGCGGCAACGTCGACGTGTCTTGGACACAGCGCGGTGACGGGGCCGGGGAGCTGCGGGTTCGCGATTCCGGCATCGGCATTGCACGCGAGCATTTGCCGCGCCTCACCGAACGTTTCTATCGCGTCGATGGAAGCCGTTCACGCGACACCGGCGGGACCGGCCTCGGCTTGTCGATCGTCAAGCACGTCGCGCAGCGCCACGGCGGCGAGCTGGAGGTGACGAGCGAACCCGGCAAGGGATCGAGCTTCACTCTCGTATTTCCGGCGCCGCGCGTGCGCAGTTCCGAGCCGGCCACGCAGCCTCAGCAGGTCGACGAATCGATCGACCGGATCGGCACGGCCTGAGCCGGGTTTAGCGAGCGTTGGCGACGCGCCGGTAGATGGCGGTGACGTCTTCGTTGTCGGTGGGGCGGCGCTCGCGCGCGACCAGCACCCAACCGGGAATCTCCGGCCGCGGCCGCAAGCGAGGCTCGGACTGCAGCAGGAAATCGCAGCGGGTAGCGTCGAGCGGCGTGGCGGCGTCGACCTCGTAGCCGCCAAGATGCTCGAGAGCCACGAGCTGTCCGCGCGGCAGATCACGGGCGGACACGCAAGCGCCCGGCGGAACATGGCGCGCGATGCGTTGCACCAACGGGCGATAGCTGCGTGCGTAGTCGAGCAAGGGCAGCCACAACGTCATCAACAACAGCCAACACAGCGCCACGCCGCTGGCAGGGAGCACGAGACTCTTCCACAACGGATGGCGGTGGCGCCCGGTGCGCCATTTCACCAGCCACAGCCAGGCCAGCGTCCCCGCAGCGGCCACGATCACCGCCAGCAGCGAAAACCGAGGCGTGAACCCGACGGCCAAGCGCGCCACATTCGCGGCGGGTTGACGCGGCACGCCGGTCTGCATAGCGACGTAGATGACCCAGATGGCCAGCGCGCAGACGCTGAAGAAGAAGACTGAAAACCAGTCGATGGCGGCGGCCGTGCTTCGCTGCAACGTGGGCAGCGCGAAGGCCGCCAGCACGGCCAGCGGCGGCAGCGCCAGCATCAAGGCGCGGTCCCAGCCGCCCATCCCGACACACGCCAAGATCGCCACACCGGCGCAGCTCAGCGGGATCGCAATGTGCCGGTCGAGCAGATGCTCACGCCAGCGCCACAGCGTCCAGCAAGCCAGTGGCCAGGCCGGCCATAGGAACCAGGCCAGCTCCTTCAACATGGCGACGACCTGCGCTGTCGAGCGGTAGCCGTCGAGACGCCAGCCCCAGGCGTGCAGCAGCCACGCCGCCATGATGCACAGCGCGGTGCCGGCCATCACCCACGGCGAGAATCCGCGCGCAGATGCCGATGCCGAGACGCGGCACACCAGCGTGCCGACCAACCCGAGCGCCAGCGCGATGCTGGGCGCGCCGCTGGCGGCCAACGCCGGCAGTGCAACTAACACTGCGAGCCTCGCCTGTGCGCCCCGCAAGGCGCTCGCCGACATCGCGTACAGGAACAGTGCAACGCTCGCGAGCTGCGCCAGTTCCGGCGTGGTTTCGTGGCCCAGCTGCAGCAAGCCGAGAGACGCGATCAGGGCGAGCAGGGCGCCGTCGGCGATGGCGCGCGCGTAGTCGATCGGGTCGGCCTCGCCACCGAACGCAAACGGCAACGGCTGCGCCGCATCGCTGCGCGCGAGGTAGTAGGTGCTGTACCAGGTCAGCACCAGCGCAAGCACCAGCAACAACGCGAACGGAATGCGTGCCGCCAAGGCCGGCCCGAACCAGGGACCGAGCAGCTTCACGAACACCGCGCCCAGCCAATAGGGCAGCAATGCGCCGTCCGACAGCAAGCCGGCGACGCTGGGGGCGAACCAGGGTGAACGCCCCTCGGCCACGTTGACCATGTAGCCGAAGGCCGTGATGTCGGCGTTCTTCCATGGATCCCGACCAAACAGGCCGGGCAGCACGTAGGCCGCACAGAACAACAGCAGCGCCACGCGCGGCAAGCGCTGCGCTGCTCGATGGGTGACGAGGGCGGGGTTGGGGGAATTCAAGTTCGTTGTCGGTGGCCAGCGCGGATCATGCAGCATTTGCGCGTGCCAAGAAAAAAGGCAGCCTGAGCTGCCTTTTGTTCGGGCCAGACCCGCGCCGGATTACTTCTTGCCGAGGTGCGCAAACTTGTTGCGGAACTTCTCGACGCGGCCGCCGAGCGAGTCGACGCTCTTTTGCGTGCCGGTGTAGAACGGGTGCGATTCGCTGGTGGTTTCAACCTTGAACAGCGGCAGCTCGCGGCCGTCTTCCATCTTGATGGTTTCGCGCGTTTGGGCGCAAGAGCGCGTCACGAACTTGAAACCGTTGGACAGGTCCACGAAGCACACTTCGCGGTAGGTGGGGTGAATGCCTTCTTTCATCGGGGAACCTCTGCGCTGGCGCGCGCTTTCGTTTTCGGCAGCCACGCCGAACCATTCGGCGCACTTTCCGGGGGGAGCGGGTAACCGCCGATTATAGCGGGCTCACCCGCCGCGCCGCATCATGTCGAAGAAGTCGAGGTTGGTCTTGGTCGACTTCATCTTGTCGAGGATGAATTCCATCGCCTCGATCTCGTCCATCGGATAGAGCAACTTGCGCAGGATCCAGGTCTTTTGCAGTATCTCCGGCTTGAGCAGCAGTTCCTCGCGGCGCGTGCCCGATTTGTTGAGCAGGATCGACGGGTAGACGCGCTTCTCGGCCATGCGGCGGTCGAGGTGGATCTCGCAGTTGCCGGTGCCCTTGAATTCTTCGTAGATCACTTCGTCCATGCGGCTGCCGGTGTCGACCAGCGCGGTGCCGATGATCGTGAGCGAGCCGCCTTCTTCGATGTTGCGTGCGGCGCCGAAGAAACGCTTCGGGCGCTGCAAGGCATTCGCGTCGACGCCGCCGGTCAGCACCTTGCCCGACGACGGCAGCACGTTGTTGTAGGCGCGTGCGAGCCGGGTGATCGAGTCGAGCAGAATCACCACGTCTTTCTTCAACTCGACCAGGCGCTTCGCGCGCTCGATCACCATCTCGGCCACCTGCACGTGGCGCGCGGCAGGCTCGTCGAAGGTCGAACTGATGACCTCGCCGCGCACGGTGCGTTGCATTTCGGTCACTTCCTCGGGGCGTTCGTCGACCAGCAGGACGATCAGGTACACCTCGGGGTAGTTGGCGGTCAGGGCGTGCGCCAGGTTCTGCATCATCACCGTCTTGCCGCTCTTCGGCGCCGAGACCAGCAACGCGCGCTGGCCCTTGCCCAGTGGCGCTATCAGGTCGACGATGCGGCTGGTGATGTTCTCTTCGGATTTGATCTCGCGCTCGAGCCTGAACTGCTCCTTCGGGAACAGCGGTGTCAGGTTCTCGAACATGATCTTGTGCTTGCTCTCCTCGGGCGTCAGGCCGTTGACCTTGTCGACCTTTACCAGCGCGAAGTAGCGTTCGCCGTCTTTCGGCACCCGCACCTCACCCTCGATGGCGTCGCCCGTGTGCAGGTTGAAGCGGCGGATCTGGCTCGGGCTGAGGTAGATGTCGTCGGTGGACGCCATGTAGCTCGCGTCGGGCGAGCGCAGGAAGCCGAAGCCGTCGGGCAGAACCTCGAGCACGCCGTCGCCGAACACCTGTTCGCCGCCCTTTGCGCGCTTCTTCATGATCGCGAACATCAGCTCCTGCTTGCGCATGCGAGCGACGTTCTCGATCTCCAGCGCCTCGCCCATCTTGATGAGCTCGGAGACGTGGATCGCTTTCAGTTCTGACAGATGCATGGGTGGGTACCCTGGGGTGGTTGGCGTTTCGCCTGCCAATGGCAATCAACCGGGGGGTTCGGCCTGGTTTGCCCATCTCCTTGCCGCTGTCCTCCCGTGAGACTGGCGGCGCAAGCTGCGACGCGGGAAGGGAGAACGGAAGCGTTGGAGTGGGAGGCCGAGTCCACGCGCCGCCTTGGAGGCTGTGAAGCCGATTCTCGGCTTCCGGGCGTGGTGGCAAAAACTTCAGGCTTCGGGGGTGACTCCACCGATGGGCGGAACTGCCAGCCCCGAAGCGATTGAGCGAATTATAGATTACCGTCGAGGAAGGCCGTCAACTGCGCCTTCGAGAGCGCGCCGACCTTGGTCGCGGCCAATTGGCCACCCTTGAACAGCATCAGTGTCGGAATGCCTCGAATGCCGAACTTGGCCGGGACGTCGCGATTCTCGTCGACGTTCATCTTGGCGATCTGCAGGCGGCCGTCGTAGTCCTTGGACACCTCGTCGAGGATGGGCGCGATCATCTTGCACGGGCCGCACCACTCGGCCCAGTAGTCCACCAACACGGGCTTGTCGGCTTGCAGAACGTCGCTGTCGAACGACGCATCGGAAGTGTGCTTGATCAGTTCACTGCTCATGGTTTGTCCTCAGGCGTGCGCCGCTCGGCGTCGAGCGGCAGGGCACAATGATTCTGACACATGTACACCCCCATCGTTGCCTTCGTCGGACCCAATCGGCCACCACGTCTTCTATGGCTTCGATAGTCCGCGCGCCTCTTGAAAACGGGGCTGGTGACCCGTGGCCGGGCCTCACGGCCAAATCGCTGGCCTGGGCCCGCGAGCACGGGGTCGCCCTGCGTGACGCGATCGTGCTGCTGCCGTTTGCCCAGCTCTTGCCACTGGCGCGGCGTGAATGGGCGAAATCGGCGGGCTGGATGCCGCGCATCGAGACGACGCAAACACTGGCGCGCAGCCTCGGGCCCGCCAGTCCGGCGGACGAGTCGCAAATCAGCTTCGACGCTGCGGTGGACCGACTGCGCGCGCAGCGACTGCTGCCGTCGCAGCCCTGGGCCGGCGCCTGGCGGCGGCGCGATCCGCGCGGTTTCGAGCGCGCCGTGGCCGCCCTTGTACAGACGGCGCACGCCGTTGCGGCCTCCGCCGCGACTGTGGCGCCGGCGGAGCGTGAACTGTATTGGCGGCGCGGTCGTGAATTGCTGGGCGCGCCCAGCGGGCCCGGCGCCACCGAGCGCCTCCTCGCGCGCGTGGCATTCGAATGGGCTGCGACCAGCGCGCCACCGGCCACCGACGGCTTGTTCGCGCTGCGTCCTTCGGCATGGATCGTCGTTCAGGCCGGCGGATCCGATGCCTTGGCCGACCAACTGCTTGCGCGTGCCGACGGGCCCTGCCTGAGGCTCGACACCGACGCGCTGCTGGAGGCGCCGTTTGCGGATGTTGCCGGGACCGCCGACGTTTGCCTTGCCCTCTGTGCCGATTTCGAAGCGGAGGCACAGCACAGCGCGGCGCAGGTACTGACGCATCTGGCCGCGGGCACCAAGCCAGTGGCGCTGATCGCGCAAGACCGCCTGCTGGTGCGTCGAGTGCGTGCGCTGCTGGCGCGCCAGCACGTGCCGATCGTCGATGAGACGGGTTGGAAGCTGTCGACCACGCGGGCGGGTGCCGCGATCGCGAGCTTGCTGCGCGCGGCGCAGCCGCGCGCCACGACCGACGAATGGCTCGATTGGCTGAAATCGTGCGCCTATGCATGGCCTGGCATCGCCAACGCGTCGACGGCCTTGCAGGCACTGGAAACGGAGCTTCGTCGCAGGGCCTGGACAGCGGCACCGGCGGTCAATGCGGCGCAGTTCGCGGACGCTGCCGCAGCACTGTGGCGGGCGGCGGTGGCCCTCATCGACGCGCTGCAGGGCCCGCGCGCGCGCAGCCTGGCTGGCTGGCTTGACGGGCTTCGCCAGGCGCTGCAGAACTGCGGCGCCTGGACGCTGCTCGGCGACGATGATGCAGGCCGCCAAGCCGTCGCCGCCTTGCATCTGAGCGGGGCTGCGGGCGACCTGCTGGGCGGCGAGCATCCGATGTCCTTCGACGAGTTCACCCGCTGGGTTGACGACGCGCTGGAAGAGGTGTCGTTCCTGCCCGAGGCTTCCGCCACGACGGCGGGCGACGTGGCGGTCGTCATCACGCCGCTGGCTCGCGCCATGCTGCGGCCGTTCGCCGCCGTCGTGTTCGCTGGCGTCGACGAGAGGCGCCTGGGCACGACGGCGCCGCCGCACCCATTGCTCGGCGATGCTCTGCTGGCCGCGTTGGGCCTGCCTGACAGCACGCAGCGACGCAACGCCGAGACACTCGCGTTCGCGCAGCTGCTGCACGCGCCGCGTGTGACTTTGCTGCGGCGCCTGGACGACGGCGGCGAGCCGTTGGCCGCCAGCCCGCTGATCGAGCGGCTGGGCCTGGCGTTGGCGCAGGCGGGGCGAGGCCACATTGCCGCAGCAACCGATGTGCGCGGCCTCGTCACACTGCCATGTCACGGCGTGCCGCACCCGCAACCGGTGGCGCCATCGCTGTTGCCCGCGCGCCTGAGTGCCAGCGCGTGCGAGGCGCTGCGCGCCTGCCCGTACCGTTTCTTCGCGCTGCGGCTGCTGGCGCTGCGCGCCGCCGAGGAACTCGATGACGAGGTCGAAAAGCGCGACTACGGCACCTGGCTGCATGCGGTCCTGCAGCGGTTTCACGCCACCCGCAGCGAGCCCGCGAGTCCCGCCATCGAGGAAGCGCGCTTGCATGAGATCGCGCTGCAGCAGCGCCAGCAGATGGCGCTCGACCCCGCCGCCTTCCTGCCTTACGCCGCGACTTTTGCCCGCTTCGCGCCACGCTACATCGAGTGGCTGCACGAGCGTGATCGCGAGGGCGCGCAATGGCTTGACGTCGAAGTCGAGTTGAAGGCGCTGCCACCCGCGTGGGCCGGCGTGGAAATGCACGGGGTGATCGATCGCGTCGACAGCGTGCACGGCGCAGGTGGCCCCGTCACGCAGCTGATCGACTACAAGACCGGCAGTGCGCAGGCCCTGCGGGCAATGCTCAAGCGGCCGCAGGAAGACACCCAGCTCGCGTTCTATGCCGCGCTGATGGCACAGCAGTCGCATGCCGCCGGCGACATCGGCGCGCTCTACCTGCCGCTTGACGATGCCGACGCCATCAAGCCAATCGAGCACAAGAACGTCGAGGCCACGGCGCGCCAGCTGGTCGAAGGGATAGGCCGCGATCTGGCGCAGTTGCGTGCCGGTGCGCCGATGCCGGCCCTGGGCGAAGGCCGGACCTGCGAGTTCTGCGAGGTGCGTGGCCTGTGCCGGCGCGACCATTGGGCGCCGGATGGCGAGGGCGAGCCATGAGCCACCCCTGCCGTCATCCCGGCGAACGCCGGGATCCACTGCGGCGATGGATCCCGGCGTTCGCCGGGATGACAGCGCGTGGCAGGGAGGTTGCCTTATGAGCGGCACAGCGCCCGCCTACCTGCTCGATGGCGCGAGTGCGTCGCGCGAAGCGTTCTATGCGGCCGCCTGCGACCCGCGCCGCAGCGTGGTGGTGGAGGCCTGTGCCGGCGCCGGCAAGACCTGGATGCTGGTGTCGCGCATCCTGCGCGCGCTGCTCGATGGGGCGCAGCCGCACGAGATCCTCGCCATCACGTTCACGCGCAAGGCTGCCGGCGAGATGCGTTCGCGACTCAACGAGTGGCTGAAGGAGTTCGCCGCGCCCGAATGCAGCGACGAGCGGCGCGTCGCTGAACTGCGCGCGCGCGGCCTGGACCATGCGCAGGCCCGCGCGCTGGCACCGGCCTTGGCGGCGCTGCACGAGCGTGTGCTGCGCTCCGGTCGATCGGTCGAGATCCGCACCTTTCACGCCTGGTTCTCGCAACTGCTGCGCGCTGCGCCTCTGGAGCTGTTGGCCGAGCTCGGATTGCAGCCCGACATGGAGCTGATCGAGGACATTGCGGATCACGAGAGCGAGGTCTATCGGCGCTTTCACGCCGCGGTGCTGGCCGACGCTTCGCTGAATGCCGACTACGCAACGCTGGTTCAGCAGCGCGGCCGCTCGCAGCTGCGCAAGTGGCTGGATGCGGCCTGGGACAAACGCGTCGAGATCGAACTCGCCGACGCGGCGGGCACGCTCGAGTCCAGCGTCCCACCGGCCCACGCTCAGTGGCCCGAATTCGCGGGCCTGGCGCATCCGGTCGAGCATTTGCGGGCGCCCGCGGTGCAGGCGCTGCTGGCGGGTGTAGCCGGCGACTTGGGGGCCGGCAAAGGGGCGGTCGGCCGCAAGCGGGGCACACTGCTCGAACAGGCGTTGGCGCTGGACGATTCCCGACAGCGCCTTGCCGCTGCGCGCAGCGCGCTGTTCACGCAGAAGGGGGAGTTGCGCAAGAACCTCGAAGCACCGCGCCTCGACGAGGCGGTGGCGCTGCTCGACGAGATCGAACGGGCCAGCGCACAGCAGGCCGCTCACGACGAACACCAGCGCATGGTGCGTCTGTCGCGCGCGCTGCTGGCCGAGTTCGCGGCCTACAAGCGCGCTCGCGCTCTCGCCGACATGGCGGACCTCGAACGCTGCGCACTCGCGCTGCTGCGCGATTCCACGTTGGCCGGCTGGGTGCAGGAGCGCCTCGACGCGCGCATCCGCCACGTGCTGATCGACGAGTTCCAGGACACCAGCCCGTTGCAATGGCACGCGTTGCACGCATGGTTGTCGGCCTACGCCGGCGCGGGCGGCGGTGCCAGTGGACAACGCCCGCCCGGCGTGTTCATCGTCGGTGACCCCAAGCAGAGCATTTATCGCTTCCGGCGCGCCGAGCCGCGCGTGTTCGACGCCGCGCGCGAGTTCATCGAGCACGGCCTGGCCGGCAGCGTGCTGGCCTGTGATCACACGCGACGCAACGCGCCCGAGGTGTTGGCGGTGCTGAACGACGTGTTCGACGCCGCCCAGCAAGGCGGCGCGTTCAGCGGTTTCCGGCGCCACAGCACCGAGAGCGGCCCGGTGGCGCTGGCCGGCGTGTGGGCGTTGCCCCGTGTGAAGCGCCCCGACAAGGCGGCCGACGCGCCGGCCGACGAGGCGTGGCGCGACAGCCTGACCACGCCGCGGCACGAACCGGACGACGTGCTGCGCGAACAGGAGGCGCGGCAGGTCGCGCTCGCCGTGCACGAACTGGTGATGCAGCGGGCGGTGGCCGCCGGCGACATCCACGTGCTGTGCCGCAAGCGCGCGTCGCTGCGCCTGGTGGCGCAGGAGTTGGCAGCGCTGCACCTGCCGTTCGCCGCGGCGGAGGATTTCGCGCTTCTCGACAGTGCCGATGCACGCGACCTTCTCGCCGTGCTGGATGTGCTCGCGTCGCCACAGCACGCGCTGTCGCTGGCGCATGCCCTGCGTTGCCCGGTGTTCGGCGCCAGCGATGACGACCTCATCGCGCTGGCCCACGCGGCGCTGGCACACGGCGACTGGTGGCGCGCGCTGGCGAGCCTGGAGGCGCCAAGCCCGGCGCTGCAGCGCGCGCGCGAATTGCTGCTGCGCTGGCGGGCGGCTGCAGAGCGGTTGCCGCCGCATGACCTGCTCGACCTCATCGTCGCCGAGGGCGAGGTGCGCGAACGCGTCGCCGCGGCGGTGCCGCCCGAGCAGCGCCACGCCGCGCTCGGCACCGTCGACGCCTTGCTCGGCCAGGCCCTGACGCTCGACGGCGCGCGCTACGCCACGCCGTACAACTTCGTGCGTACGCTCAAGCGCCGGGCGGTGAAGGTGCCAGCGCCGGTGCAGCCCGACGCCGTCCAGTTGATGACGATCCACGGCGCCAAGGGGCTGGAGGCGCGTGTCGTGTTCGTGATGGACAGCGACCCCGAGCCCAAGGCCGCCGAGACGGCAAGCCTGCTGGTCGACTGGCCGGTCGAACTCGAGCACCCGCGGCACTGTGCATTCGTGTACTCCGAGGCGCAATGCCCGGCCTCGCTGACCGGCGTGCTCGAACGCGAACTCGTGGCGCGGCGGCGCGAGGAGCTGAACAGCCTCTATGTCGCCATCTCGCGTGCCAAGGAACGGCTCGTGTTCAGCGCCACCGAGCCGTTTCGCCCGCCGGATTCGACGTCGTGGTGGCAGCGCATCGAGCCGCACGCGCAGGCGTGGCAGCCGCAGGCCGTGGGGCAAATTCGCGGCGTCGTTTCTGCCGCCAGCGTGTCGCTGGAGGTCCTGCCCGCGTGGCATGACGCCGCCGCAGCACCGGCGGCAGCCGAACCCGCACGCTTGGCCGGCGACGAGGCGAGTCGCCTCGGGCAGGCGACGCACCGGGTGCTCGAATGGGCGGCGGCGCCGGGAGCGGCGACGCCCGATCTCGACGCCCTTGCGGCAGCCGCCGCACAGGAATTTGCGGCCGATGCCGCCGAGGTGGCGCGCTTGGCCGGGCGCATCTGGCGCAGCCCGCAATGCGCGCGCTTCTTCAGCGGACCGGCCTTGCGCTGGGCCGGCAACGAGGTGGTGGTCAGCGAAGGCGGCGAGGTGCTGCGCATCGACCGGCTGGTGGCGCTCGAAGACGCGGGCCAGCGCACCTGGTGGGTGCTCGACTACAAGCTGCACCACGCGCCTCAGGCCCTCGCCCCATATCGCGAGCAGATGCAGCGCTATCGCCGCGCGGTGCGCGAACTGCAACCCGGCGACAGCGTGCACTGTGCGTTCATCACCGGCGCCGGCGAGGTCGTCGAACTGGGGTCAGCGGACTGAATCTTCAGCCGGGAAAAAGCCGGGCAATGGCCGGCCTGATCCGCGTTTCGGGCCGGCCGCGCTCGTCATCCAATAGCGCAACTTCGTCTCTCTCCAACGATGGTCGCTCCTGCGTCTCCCGCTCCGCGCTCGCAAGCCACCGGCGTCGCCCGAACGCTCGGGCGCTTCGAATTGCGCCAGCTGCTGGGCAAAAGTGCCGGCAGCATGGTGTGGCTCGCGTTCGATCCGCGCCTCGGCCAGGAACTGATGCTGACGCTGCCGCGCATGCAACCGGCCGATGCCGCCGCGCTGGAGCGTTGGCAGACAGAGGTGCGCCTGGCTACGCGCCTCAAGCATCCACATCTGGCCCACGTCGTCGAGGTCGGCGTGCAGGAACATTGGCCCTATGTCGCCGTCGACCGCGCACTCGGCGTGACGCTGACCGAATGGCTGGCCAGCCACCCGCAGCCGGCTCCGGCCGAATCGGTCGGCTGGCTGTGCGAGGCCCTCGAAGGCCTGGCCTTCGCACACGAGGCGGGAGCCGCGCACAGCGACCTGCAATTGCACCACCTGCTGATCAGCGAGCACGGCACCGTGCGCGTGATGGCGCTGGCCGCCGCAGGCGCCGCCGCGCTGCGAGACGACGACCCGGCACGCGCCCACGAGCGCGGCATGGCCATGGACCCGAGCCGCCTGCGCGCCCAGCGTGAGGCCGGCGAACGCGATGTGCTGGCCTGCGGTGTGCTGTTGCAGCAATTGCTGACCGGACAGCCGGTACTGGAAGAGCCCGACACGGCACAGGTCATCGCGCGCATGGCGCCGCTCGGCCGCGAGATCGTCCGCCTGCCGTGGACGGCGCCGCACCCGATTCCCGAAGCGCTGCGCGCCATCGCCAACCGCAGCACGTCGTCCCAGGAACGCCAGCGATACCTGAACGCGCGCACGCTGCTGCGCGCGCTGGACGGTTGGCGGGCCGCCGACGCGCAGGGCGGCGGCGGGCCGCTCGCGCTGCTGCTCGACCGCATGCGCGCCGTCGGCCATTTGCCGGCGATGCCCGGCGTGAGCGGGCGCGTGGCGCGGTTGAGCGCCATGGAAGGCCAGCGCACCGATGAGATTGCCGAACAGATCCTGCAGGACATGGCCTTGAGCTTCGAGCTGTTGCGCCAGGTCAACTCGGCGCAGGTTCAAGGCACGCAGGTGTCGGGTTCCGGACCGGTGCTGACGGTGCGACGCGCGGTCGCGCTGGTTGGTCTGAACGGTATTCGACAGGCCGCGGCCGGTTTGCGCGTGTGGCCCGGCCCGCTGAATGCGCGCGCCGCGGCGGCGATGCAGCGCACCATCGAGCGGGTGCGCCTGGCCGGCCACACCGCGCAGATGATCCGCCCGCCAGGCTACGACCCGGAGGTGATGTTCCTGGTGGCCGTGCTGCAGAACCTCGGCCGCCTGCTCGTCCAGTACCACTTTCCCGACGAGGCGGAACAGATCTGGCAACTGATGCGGCCGACACCGGCGCCGGCGGACGCCGAGGCCGGTACACCGGAGCAGCCAGGCTTGAGCGAATCCGCCGCATCGTTCGCGGTGCTCGGCGTGGACATCGAATCCTTGGGCGCCGCCGTGGCGCGTCACTGGGGGCTCGGCGAAGACGTGCAGCACATGATCCACCGCATCCCGCGCGACCGCCCGGTGCGTGCATCCGTCGGCGACTCCGACGCATTGCGCACTGCGGCCAGCGCCGCCAATGAAGCGGTCGATGCGGTGACCCTGACGCCGGGCACGCGTGTCGCCCACGCGCTGGGCCAGGTCGCGCAGCGCTATGCGCGGGCCTTGAGCATCGGCGTGCGCGATCTGCAGGAAGCACTGCAGGCGGCGCGCGTGGCGCTGCGAAGCGGCAGCCGGGTGGCACCGCTGCCGGCCGGCGACGACGCGACGCCCGTGCCTGTGCCTGTGCCTCCCGAGCCGGTCGACTCGGTGAACGCAGCGGCGTCGCAAGTGCAGGCCGCCGATTCGGCCGCAGACACCCGCTGAATGGCTGCCGTTCCATCTCCTGCGCAACGCCCCGCGATGCTGGGCCGCTTCGAGCTGCGCCGCGTACTCGGCAAGGGTGCGCAGTCCACCGTATGGCTGGGTTTCGACCCGCGGCTCGAACGCGAGGTTGCGGTCAAGCTGATGAAGCCCGCGGCCGGCACCGATGCGGCGGCCGTGAACCAATGGCTGCAGGAAGCGCGCAGCGTCAGCCGCCTGACGCACCCGCACATCGTGCCGGTGTTCGAAGCCGACATGCATGGCGCGCAGCCGTATCTGGTGTTCGAGTATGTGCCGGGCCGCACTCTCGCACAGCACCTGCACGCGCGCGGCGCGCTGCCGCCGCGCGAGGCGGTGCAGCTGATGGTCGGCGTGCTCGATGCGCTGCAGGCGGCACATGCCGCCGGTGTCGTGCACCGCGACTTGAAGCCGTCGAATATCCTGGTCGACGGTGCCGGCCGCGCCCGCGTGATGGACTTCGGCATCGCTGCACGCGTGCAGGACGCCGCCAACCACCAGAAGGTGGTCGGCACGCCCGGCTACATGTCGCCGGAGGCAGCACATGGTCAGCCGCCGATCCCTGCAATGGACGTGTTCGCCGCCGGCCTCGTGCTGATCGAAGCACTGCACGGCAAGCCGCTGTTGGCGGAGAAGGATCCGTACCGCGCCATCTATCGCGCCGCCCATGAAGATCTTGCGTTGCCCACCACCCTGGCCAGCGTTGTGGACGATTCCTTGCGCGCCATCGTGTCGCGCGCCTTGGCTCGCGATGTCGGGCAACGCCATGCGAGCGCAAGCGCCTTCCGCGAGGCGCTGCAGGCGTGGCTGACGCCGGCCACGGCGGGCGATGCCTCGGCCGCTGCCGGCAACAGCGGCACGCTGGATTTCCTGCTGCGGCGCATGCGGCACAAGAGCGACTTTCCGGCGATGTCCGATTCGGTGGCGCGCATCCAGCGCGTCGCGAGCTCGGAACACGAGAGCCTGGGCAGCCTGTCGAACGAGATCCTGAAGGACGTGGCGCTGACCAACAAGCTGCTGCGCATGGTCAACACCGCGCACTTCACGCACGCCGGTGGCGGCTCCATCAGCACCGTATCGCGAGCAATTGCGCTGGTCGGGTTTGCCGGCATCCGCAACATGGCGCTGAGTCTGGTGCTGTTGGAGCACATGCACGACAAAGGGCACGCCAACCAGCTGAAGGAAGAGTTCCTGCGCTCGCTGATGGCCGGCTCGGTGGCCAGCGAACTGTGCCCGGTGGACCGCGAAAGCGAAGAGGCCTTCATCGGCGCGATGTTCCAGAACCTCGGCCGCCTGCTCACCGAGTTCTACTTCCCCGAAGAAGCACGCCAGGTGCGCAGCGTGTTGGCCGAACAAGCCAAAGACGGCCGGCCGCGCGATCAGGCTGAAGACGCCATCTCGATCAACGTGCTCGGCCTGAGCTTCGAACAACTGGGCCTGGGCGTCGCGAAGTCATGGGGTCTGCCTGAAACCCTGCAGCGCTGCATGCGCAAGCCCGCGGGTGAACTGCCGACGCGGCCGAGCGACAAGGCCGGCGATCGCCTGCGCTGGCTGGCGCTGGCCGCGAACGAGATTGCCGACACCGTGTTGCGCTGCGACGCCAGCGAGGTGGCTGCCGGCGTCGCCGCAGTGGCCGAACGCTACGCGCGCGTGATCGGCGTCGATGCACGCGACATCGTCGCTGCTGCCGCTGGTGCACGACACAAGCTGTCCGACATGGCGCAGGCGATGAACCTGCACGTGAGCGCCGGGTCGCCGGCCAGCCGGCTGCTGCGTGTGGCGCCGCAGCCGCAGCCCGAGCCCGAGGCATCGGACTCGCTCTCGCCCCACGAACTGCATGCCACGCTGCCCGAGCCGCTGGAGCCGCGGCCGCTGGACAACGCGGCGGAAGTGATGGCTGCCGGCATTCAGGACATCACCAACTCGATGGTCGAGAACTTCCGCCTCAACGAGGTACTGCGGATGATTCTGGAGACGATGTTTCGCGCACTCGGTTTCCGCCGCATCGTGTTCTGCCTGCGCGACCCGAAGACCGACACGCTGACCGGGCGTTTCGGCCTGGGCGATGGGGCAGAGCGCATGTCGGCGAGCTTCAAGGTGCCATTGAAGGCGGCCAACGACCTGTTCGCCGCGGTGTGCCTGAAGGGTGCCGACACGCTGATCAGCGACGCCACCGAGGCGCATATCTCGGCCCGCTTGCCGGCGTGGTATCGGCAATCGGTGAACGCGCCGGCGTTTCTGCTGCTGCCGTTGATGTTGAAAGGTGCGCCGTTCGCGCTGATCTACGCTGACAAGGCGAAACCGGGTGGCATTGACCTGGGTGAGAAGGAACTCTCGCTGCTGCGCACCTTGCGGAACCAGGCAGTGATGGCATTCAAGCAAGCGAGCTGAGTGCCCACGGCTCTTCAAGGGTGACGAGCCTTACCCCGGCACTGGTCGCAACGGTTGGGGCTGCTTCGTTCCCGACCTGACCCGGTTGGCCGCGCTTCCATGCGGGGAGGCCCGTCGGGTCGGATTGTAGGCGAGGGTGGAACCCGTCACCGCAGTTGCAGTGCGTCGTCACCGAACTCGATGGCGAGCGGTTCGATCACGAGCTTCTTCGGACCGGCCTCGATTTGCCCGGCGACCCATGCCGCAACGCCCTGGCTGCGCGCGACTTCCACGCAGCGCTGCGCGTCGGCGGAGCGCACGAACAGCGCGAATCCTGCCCCCATGTTGAGCGTGCTGTAGGCCTCGCGATCGTCCTGCCGCGCGTGCTGCTGGATGAACTTGAGCACCGGCGTCACCTCGGGAACCGTGTGGATGCGATAGGTGTGGGATGCCGGATGGCGCAGCAGCTTGCGCCAGCCGTGGCCGGTGATGTTGGCGCAATAGTGCGGCGTGATGCCGGCCCTGTACAGCGCCTCGGTGACCGGCGAATAGAGCACCGTGGGCGCGAGCAGCGCGTCGCCGTAGGTGAGGCCCGGCAGCACCGGCGTCAGATAGCCTTGCGGCAGGCGCTCGACCAGTTTGCGTGCGAGGCTCAGGCCGTTGGCGTGAATGCCGCTGGACGCGAGCAAGACGATGGCGTCGCCGGGCGCCAGTTTGTCGCCCACCGACAGCCGCTCCTTCGGATTGACGAGCCCGGTGCACGACGCGGCGAGGTCGATCCGCCCGTCGGCCACGATGCCGGCCAGCGCCGGTGTTTCGCCGCCGCCCCATGCCACGCCGCAGACGTCGCAGGCGCGCTTCCAGCCGACGACGAGCGCGTTGGCGCGTTGCGCATCGGCGAACCACTCCGACCCGCCCGCCGCCCAGTACGCCTGCACCACCAATGGCGTGGCGCCGACGGTGATCAGGTCGTTGATCGCCATCGCGATGGTGTCCTGCGCGATGCTGTCGTAGTAGCTCTTGCCGGTCAGCTTGTGCATCTCGTCGGCGACCAAGGCCTTGGAGCCCAGACATTCGACAATGCTCGCGATGTAGAACGGGCCGACATCGACGACGTAAGCAGACTCACCGCGCGACGCTGCAACCTCCTTGAACCCGTGCGCCGCCAGATGGGCACCGGTGGCCGCGGCCGCACGCTGTGCCGCAACTTTCAACGGGTCGATCAGTTCGTAGTTGACGCCAGCCTGTTCGTAGCTCAGGGTAGCCGAGGGTTCAAGCGGGGCGACGGGTTTCATGGGTGAGATTATCGGTCACCGTTTGCATCGGGTTGCACACCACCACCCCCGTAGAATCGACTCATGAGTTATCTGGTCCTCGCCCGCAAATACCGCCCGCGCAACTTCGAAGCACTGGTGGGCCAGGAGCATGTGGTGCAGGCATTGGCGAATGCGCTCACGCAGGGCCGGCTGCACCATGCCTACCTGTTCACCGGCACGCGCGGCGTGGGCAAGACCACGGTGTCGCGCATTCTGGCCAAGTCGCTCAATTGCGTCGGTGCCGACGGGCAGGGTGGCGTCACAGCGCAACCCTGCGGCGTGTGTCACGCCTGTCGTGACATCGACAGCGGGCGCTTCGTCGACTACGTCGAACTCGACGCGGCCTCGAATCGCGGCGTCGAAGAGATCTCGCTGCTGCTCGACCAGGCGGTCTACAAGCCGGTGGTGGGCCGCTACAAGGTCTACATGATCGACGAAGTGCACATGCTGTCGAACACCGCGTTCAACGCGATGTTGAAGACGCTGGAGGAGCCGCCCGACTACCTGAAATTCGTGCTCGCCACCACCGACCCGCAGAAGGTGCCGCCCACCGTGCTGTCGCGCTGCCTGCAGTTCAATCTGCGGCCGATGGCGCCGCAGACCGTGCAGCAACATCTGGCTCAGGTGCTGGCCGACGAGGGCATTCCTGCGGAGCCGCTCGCGCTGCGCCTGCTGTCGCGCGCCGCGCGCGGCTCGATGCGCGATGGCCTGTCGCTGACCGATCAGGCGATTGCGTTTGGTGCAGGCACCATTTCCGAGGTCGGCGTGCGCCAGATGCTGGGTGCCGTCGATCGCAGCCATGCGGTGCGGGTGATCGAAGCGCTGGCCGCCAGCGACGGCGCAGCGTTGGTCGAGGCCGCGGATGCACTGCGCGGTCTGGGGCTGTCGGCCGCCGGCACGCTGGAAGAATTGGCCGAGCTGCTGCAACAGATGGCAGTGGTGCAGGCCGTTCCCGCCGCTCTTGACGACGCAGTCGATCCGGACGCTCCCACCGCAGCGCGACTGGCAGGCCTGCTGGCTGCCGACGAAACGCAGTTGCTGTACAGCATGGCCTTGCACGGGCGCGCCGAGTTGGGCCTCGCGCCCGATGAATACAGCGGCCTCGTGATGGTCCTGCTGCGCATGCTGGCCTTCCGACCCGAGCGCAGCGGCGATGCCGCAGCGCCGGTACCGCGCAAGACGGCCGCCTCGACAGCGACGTCCGCGCTGGCGTCGTCGGCATCGCCCGCGCGAACGGCGTCGATCGTCGCAAGACCGGCTGCGCCGGCGGCGCAAGCGCCCGCCGCACGCGTCCAAGCGCCGTCCGACGAACCACCGCCCTGGGTCGATGCGCCGCCCGATGCCGATGAGCCGTTGTCGACCCCGGTTGGCAAGGCGCGCGCGCCGGCGACGACGCCAGTGCGCACCGAACTCGGTGATCGATGGGCCGGCGTGGTCGAACAGATGGTCCAGCAGGGCAGCATCAGCGCGATGGTGCGAGAACTGGCGCTGCAGTCGCAGTGCGTTGCCATCACCAACGAGGGCAGTACCGCAGTCTGGCGTCTGCGTGCCGAGCGCGAAACCCTGCGCGCCGCGGCACAGCGCGACAAGCTGCAGGCTGCACTTGCGCAATGGCTGGGTCAGCCGGTACGGCTGGAACTCGAAGGCGGCATCGCCGAAGATTCGCCTGCGATTCGTAGCAACGCCGAGCGCGAGCGCCGCCAGCGCGAGGCCGAACAAATCATTCATGACGACCCGCTGGTGCAGGCCTTGATGGCGCAATACAAGACAGCGCGCATCGTGCCCGGGTCGGTCAAGCCGCATTGAACCTGAAGGAGCCATTCCATGATGAAGAACCAACTTGCTGGCCTGATGAAGCAGGCCCAGGCGATGCAGGACAACCTCAAGCGCGCCCAGGAGGAACTGGCGACGATCGAGGTCGAAGGGCAGTCGGGCGCGGGCCTGGTGAAGGTCACGATGACGTGCAAGCACGACGTCAAGCGCATCGCCATCGACCCCAGCCTGCTGGCCGACGACAAGGACATGCTGGAAGACCTGGTGGCCGCCGCGTTCAACGACGGCGTGCGGCGTGCCGAAGAGGTGTCGCAGCAAAAGATGGGCAAGCTGACGGCCGGCATGCCGATGCCGCCCGGCATGAAGTTCCCGTTCTGATGTGGCGCCGCAGGCCCCATGGCTGAGCCCGCCCTCGAAGCACTGATCGAGTCGCTGCGCCGATTGCCCGGTGTGGGCGTGAAGTCCGCCCAGCGCATGGCGTTTCATTTGCTGCAGCACGATCGCGAGGGCGCGCAGCGCTTGGGGCTGGCGCTGCAGGCGGCAGTGGCAAACATCCGCCACTGCGATCGCTGCCACACGTTCACCGAGGGCGCGGTGTGCAGCACCTGCCTCGACGCGTCACGCGACGGGCGGCTGCTGTGCGTCGTGGAGACACCGGCCGATCAAGCGGCGCTCGAACGCACCGGCAGTTATCGCGGCCTGTACTTCGTGCTGATGGGGCGATTGAGCCCGCTCGACGGCGTGGGTGTGCGCGAGATCGGTTTGCAGCAGCTGATCGAACGCGCCGGCGACGGTGTGGTGGAAGAGGTCATCGTCGCGACCAATTTCACTGCCGAGGGCGAAGCCACAGCCCATGTGATCGCCGAGGCATTGAAGGCGCGTGCCCTTCGGGTGACGCGGCTGGCCCGGGGCGTGCCGATCGGCAGCGAGCTCGAGTACGTCGACCTGGGCACGATTGCCCACGCGTTGGTCGACCGGCGCTGAACGAGCCGGCTATTCGCCGGCGGCCGGGCGCGCGGGCGCCTTGTCCGCATTGGCAGTGCGCACCGGCGCCTTGGCGCGCGCCGTCGGCTTCGCGGCGGGCTTGCGACTCGCTGTGGTTGTGCGCGCGGCGTGCTTGCCGCCGGTGCTGCCGGCCACGTACACCAGCACGGTCTGTCCCGGCTTGAAATTCGCCGCCACGCCGAGCTTGTTCCACTGCGCGACCTGCGAGGCGCTCACGTGGTAGCGCCTGGCGATGCTGGCCACGCTGTCCTTCTTGCCGGCCTTGACCGACACCCGGCGCAGTGCAGGCCCGTCGGGTGCGAGCGTCATCATCGCGTTGTCGGCAATGTGCTCGGAGACATCGGTCTGGCGGTGCTCGCTGCGCGGCACGAGCAGCGTCGAGCCGCCTTTGACCAGCATGCGCGGCGGAATGTGGTTCACCTCGCGCAGCTCCGCCTCGCTCATGCCGACCTGCTTGGCCGCATCGGCCGGGCGCAGCGTCTTCGGCGCGACCCACGCGGTCCAGGTGGCCATGGCGCCGCGGTGCGCGTCGAGCTGGCGCACGAAGTCGTTGGCGTTGTCGTAGGGCAGCAGCACCCGCGGCGTGCCGGCAGCCAGGATCACTGGCTTGTTCATCTGCGGGTTGAGCTCCTTGAAGTCGTCGCTCGTCATGCCGGCAAAACGGGCCGCCAGGTCCACGTCGATGTCGCGTGTGATGGGCACGCTCAGGAAATGCGGGTGGTTGGACAAGGCGGGCAAGGCCAGCGCGAAGGCCTCCGGGCGCAGCACGATGTTCTTCACCGCCTGCAGCTTGGGCACGTAGGATCGGGTCTCGTTGGGCATGCGCAGGCTGGCGTAGTCCGTCGGCCGCTTGGCCCGCGCATTGCGCGCGATGGCGCGCGCCACGTTGCCTTCGCCCCAGTTGTAGGCCGCCAGCGCGAGCTGCCAGTCGCCGAACATGTCGTGCAGGCGGCCAAGGTAGTCGAGTGCGGCTCGTGTCGACGCGAGCACGTCGCGCCGGTCATCACGAAACACGTTTTGCTTGAGGGCGAAGTTGCGCCCGGTCGACGGCATGAACTGCCACATTCCCGATGCCTTGGCCGACGACATCGCCTGCGGATTGAAGGCGCTTTCGATGAACGGCAGCAACGCCAGTTCGGTGGGCATGCCGCGGCGCTCGACCTCTTCGACGATGTGATACAGGTAGCGACTGCCACGCTCGGTCATGCGCTGCACATAGTCGGGCCGGCTCGCGTACCACTGCTCCTGGCGGCGTACCAGCGTGTTGTCGAGGTCCGGCATCGCGAAGCCGCGTTTCACGCGAGCCCACAGATCGGCGTGGGCCGCTTCGTCGTCGAGGTCGACACGAACATCGGGGCGCAACGGGTCCACGACAAGCGGCGTGGCGTCGTCTTGTGTCCTTGCCTCGGCGTTCCCATCGGCTGGCGCGGACGCCGCTGCGGCCGGGGCCTCGGCAACGGTGGCGGCGGGCGCGGTTTCGACCGCGATCGGAGCCGACTCCGGCGGCGCCACCGTCGTGGCACAACCGGCAACGAGGAGCAATGCCATCAGGCCACCAAGGCCCAGCTGCCGGTGATGCACGCGGTGAGTCATCGGAAATCGTTCTTCCATTGTCGAAGCGCCGCCAGCACATCGGTGGCGGCCGCGCGGGCCGCGCCGTGAAGATGCATGTAGGGTTGCGGAATGTCCTCGCGCGCCGGGCCGAAAACTGGCCCTTTCAAAAGCGATCGGAGGCCCGCGAGGCCTCCGACATGATCGCCATGATGGTGGGTCACTAGAATGCCCGCCAGCGTCAGTTGCTGTGACTTCAGCGCGTCGAAGACCGGCGGCGAGTCCCCCGGATCGACCACGATGGCATTGACTCCATCGTGGAGCATCCAGATGTAGTTGTCGGTGAAGGCAGGCAGTGCGATCAGGTTCATGACGGAAATTCCCGCGATTATAGGTTTGGCCGAATGGCTGCGCACCCCCGTGGGGCGGTACTTGCTCACATGGGAGCAGCAGTACCTGGACCGGGCCGTGGTCGATTTGTTCGGCTTTCATGCGCTGCAGCTCGGATTGGCCGAGCTCGATGCCCTGCGGGCCAACCGCATGCCGCATCGCTGGGTGGCGATCGACGCCGTCCACCGGGTCGCACCGAACCCGGACGCCGCGCCGGCACCGACGGCCGTGGCGCTGCACTGCGACTTCGATGCATTGCCGTTCGATGGCCAGAGCCTCGACCTCGTCGTGCTGCCGCATTCGCTCGAACTTGCGCGCGATCCGCACTTGGCCTTGCACGAGGTCGAGCGCGTGCTGCGGCCCGAAGGGCGTGTCGTGATCGTCGGCTTCAACCCGGCGAGCCTGTGGGGATTGCGCCAGCGCCTGGGGCACATGCGCCGGCGCCTCGGCCTGGGCGGGCAGGGCGCGCTGTTCCTGCCAAGCGCGGGCGAGTTCATCGGCTACCGGCGGCTGCGCGACTGGTTGCGGCTGCTCAGCTTCGAGGTCGAAGCGGGGCGATTCGGCTGCTATCGCCCGCCGGTCGGGTCGGACAAGTGGCTGGCCCGCTTCGAGTGGACAGAGCGCGCCGGCGACCGCTGGTGGCCGGTGTTCGGCGCGGTGTATTCATTGACGGCGGTGAAGCGGGTGCGCGGCATGCGGCTGGTCGGCCTGGTGCGCGACCAGCGCATGAAGGCGAAAGCAGCACCCGCCGTGGTGGCGCACCATCACAATGGCCTGAACCATCACTTGGACAAAGAACCGTCATGACGACACCGAAGGCGGCCATCCAGCGCCCCCACGTGACCATCTACACCGATGGCGCATGCAAAGGAAATCCGGGCCGCGGCGGCTGGGGCGCATGGCTGTCGACCGGCGGCCATGAGAAGGAGTTGTTCGGTGGCGAGGCACTGACCACCAACAACCGCATGGAGCTCACCGCAGTGATCGAGGCCCTGACGTCGCTGAAACGCACTTGTGACGTCACGATCTACACAGACAGCGAATACGTTCGCAAGGGCATCACCGAATGGATCCACGGCTGGAAGCAGCGCGGCTGGAAAACGGCGGACAAGAAGCCGGTGAAGAACGTCGAGCTGTGGCAGCGCCTGGATGCCTTGCGTGAACTTCACCACGTCGAGTGGCGCTGGGTGCGCGGGCACACCGGCGATCCGGGCAACGAGCGTGCGGACATGCTGGCCAATCGCGGCTGCGAAGCGGCGGCATAGCGCCACACTGCGCAACGCCCTGATCGACATCGAGCTCGTGACACCACCCGCAGCACCTACCGACAGCGACGACGGCACTGCCTTCCGCCGGCGGCTGGACCGCATCTATCTCGGCTACACGGGCGGGTTCATCGCCTTCGTGCTGGTGCTTGCGGCGCTGGAACGCATGGGGCTGCCCAAGCGCTGGATCGGGGTGACCTTCCTGCTCGCCACCGTTGGGCTGTACGCCGGGATCGGCATCCTCAGCCGCACCACCGATGCATCGGAGTACTACGTTGCCGGGCGTCGGGTGCCGGCGTTCTACAACGGCATGGCGACAGCGGCCGACTGGATGTCGGCTGCATCGTTCATCGGTCTGGCCGGCACGCTCTACCTGCAGGGCTACTCCGGGCTTGCCTTCATCATCGGCTGGACCGGTGGTTATTGCCTGGTGGCGTTGTTGATCGCGCCGTACCTGCGCAAGTTCGGCGAGTACACGATCCCCGATTTCCTCGGTGCGCGCTACGGCGGCAAGTTGCCGCGCTTCATCGGCGTCGTGGCGGCCATCCTGTGTTCATTCATCTACGTGGTGGCGCAGATCTACGGTGTGGGCCTCATCACCACACGCCTGGTCGGGGTCGACTTCGTCATCGGCATCTTCCTCGGCTTGGGCGGCATTCTGGTGTGTTCCTTCCTCGGCGGCATGCGCGCGGTGACCTGGACCCAGGTGGCGCAGTACATCATCTTGATCATCGCCTTCCTGGTCCCGGTGGTGTGGCTGTCGATCAAGCAGACCGGCGTGCCGCTGCCGCAACTCGTCTACGGCGCGCAGCTGGAAAAGGTCACGCAGCGCGAGAAGGAGCTGATTGCGGACCCGAAGGAGGTGGAGGTCATTGCGCTGTTCAAGCAGCGGGCGCAAGCGTATGCGGCCAAGCTGAATGATGTGTCGCGAGCACTGACCGCCGACCGCGCCGCAGCCGAACGGCGCGTGGCCGAGCTGAAGGCGAATGACGCGCCGCTGGCCGAGATCCACACCGCCGAGAAGGTGTTGACGGCACTGCCCCGCAACGATGTGGCCGCGCGTGAGCTGTGGACCCGGGCGGCGGCGGACAACGATGCACGTGCCAAACCGCTGGCCGGCATGCCCGCGCACGGCCAGCAGTTCGCCGGTGACCCGCACGGCGATGCCGGTGAACAGCAGCGCTACGGCGAGTCGCGCCGGAACTTCCTGGCGCTCGTGTTCTGTCTGATGGTGGGCACCGCCGGGCTGCCGCACTTGCTGGTGCGCTGCTACACGACGCCGTCGGTGAAACAGGCGCGCGAGTCGGTGGTTTGGTCACTGTTGTTCATCTTCCTGCTCTACGTGACAGCGCCGGCGCTGGCGGTGCTGGTGAAATTCGAAGTCTTCAGCGTACTCGTTGGCACGCCGTTCGATCACTTGCCGGCATGGATCTTCAACTGGTCCAAGGTCGACCCGTCGTTGTTGTCGGTGCTCGACATCAACGGCGACGGCATCCTGCAGCTCGGCGAGATCAAGATCGGCGGCGACATCGTTGTCTTGGCCACACCGGAGATCGCGGGCATGCCGTATGTGGTGTCGGGCATGGTGGCGGCCGGCGGTATCGCGGCCGCCCTGTCCACGGCAGACGGTTTGTTGCTGACCATCGCCAACGCGCTGTCGCACGACCTGCACTACAAGATCATGGACAGCAATGTCTCGACGGCGCAGCGCGTCACCATCTCGAAGGTCATGCTGCTGGTGGTGGCGTTGGCCGCCGCGGCGGTAGCGGCCCAGAAACCCGTGGACATCCTGTTCCTCGTCTCGGCGGCATTCTCGCTGGCCGCGTCGGCCTTCTTTCCGGCGCTGGCGCTCGGCATCTTCTGGGCACGAACCAACTGGTGGGGTGCCGTCAGCGGCATGACGACGGGTCTGGCCGTCACTGGCTACTACATGGCGCGCAACGAGCCGTGGCTGCGCGGCGTCTTCGCCGTGGAGGCGCCCGTGGAGCTGTGGTTCGGCATTCAACCCATTGCGGCCGGGGTGTTCGGCGTCGGCGCCGGCCTGGTCGTGATGGTCGCCGTGAGCGTGCTGACGCCGGCGCCCGGCGCCCGATCACGGGCATTGGTGGACTACATCCGCTATCCCAACGCCGAGTGAGCCGAGGTCGGCGTTGCGGGCTATAATCACAGGCTTTCCCCTTGCCACACTCGGGCGAACCGACGCGATTCGGCTTCGAGGTGGCTTCATCGCTCGGGTCAAACCGGGCGGAAACCAGAAGGAGTTTCAATGCGTCACTATGAAATCGTGCTGCTGATCCATCCGGATCAAAGCGAGCAGGTTCCGGCCATGCTGGAACGCTACAAGGGCATCGTCACCGCCGGCGGCGGCAAGGTGCACCGCGTGGAAGACTGGGGTCGTCGCCAGATGGCCTACATGATCCAGAAGTTGGCCAAGGCCCACTATCTGTGCATCAACATCGAGTGCGGCAAGGAAGTTCTCGCCGAGCTCGAGACGGGCTTCCGCTTCAACGACGCCGTGCTGCGCCACCTGACGGTGGTCAAGAGCAAGGCCGAGACCACGCCGTCAGTGATGATGAAGATGGTCGAGAAGGAAGAAGCCCGCAAGGCCCCGCAGCAGCAGCAGCAGGAGGCCACGGCCTGAAGACGAGTGCCGCGACCGCTGCGCCGGGCGCAGCCGCATGAACCGCCTGGTTCTGACGGCGCAACTGGTGGAGCGGGGCGCTGTGAGATACACCCCGGCCGGTCTGCCCGCCCTCGATTTGAGCCTGAAGCACGAATCCGAGGTCACGCAAGACGGCCAGCCGCGCAAGGTCTCGATGGAAATCAAGGCCCGCGCAGTCGGTGCGATCACACAACGCCTGGCCGGAATCGAAATCGGAAGCAGCCACGGCTTTGCCGGCTTCCTCGGTTCCCAGCGCAACGGACGCGGAATCGTCTTTCATGTGACCGAGCTCGACTGACTGCCAGCTCCCATAGATCCGGATAGATTCGAAAGAGGTGAAATATGCCCCCGCCACGTGGTAAAGGTAAGTTTTCCAAAGACCGCAAGCCCAAGCGCAACCAGCAGTCGCTGTTGTTCAGGCGCAAGCGCTTCTGCCGCTTCACCGTCACCGGTGTGACCGAAATCGACTACAAGGACGTCGACACCCTGCGTGACTTCATCAGCGAAAACGGCAAGATCACGCCCGCCCGCCTGACCGGCACGCGCGCGTTCTTCCAGCGCCAGCTGACCACCGCCATCAAGCGTGCGCGCTTCCTGGCCATGCTGCCGTACAGCGACCAGCATCGCGTCTGAGGAGCCACAACATGCAAGTGATCCTGCTGGAAAAAGTGGCCAACCTCGGCAACCTCGGCGACGTCGTCAAGGTGAAAGACGGATATGCCCGCAACTTCCTGATCCCGACCCGTGCCGCGCGCCGCGCAACCGAGGCCGCGATCAAGGAATTCGAAACCAAGCGCGCCGACCTCGAGAAAGCCGCCGCCGACAAGCTCACCACCGCGCAAGCGCTGGGCGAGAAGATGAGCGGGCGCACCGTGCACATCACGCAAAAGGCGGGTGTGGACGGCCGGCTGTTCGGCTCGGTGACCAACAACGACATTGCCGAAGCGCTGACCCGCATCGACTTCAAGGTCGTGAAGTCGCAAGTGCGCATGCCCAACGGCCCGCTGAAGACCGTCGGCGAGCACACCGTGACGGTGGCACCGCACAGCGATGTGGTGGTCGAGGTCAAGGTGGTTGTGATCGGCGAGACAGACTGACGGCAGTTGTGCCAACCACGAAGAGAGGCCGGCTTGTCCGGCCCTTTTTTTTCTGCCGGTGCGCGCCCCCGTCGCGACTAGGAGTTAGATCGGTTATCCACCGATTTACTAACACCTTGTGGACAGGTTTGCTCGCTTGCCGGGGTCTCCGCCTTCGGATACGGTCCTGCCTTTGCGCCTATGTCCGCCGTCTACTCGTCTCCTGAGTTTCCCAGCACGTCTCGTCCCGACGACGAGGTTGCGCGGCTGCGCGTTCCGCCGCATTCGATCGAGGCCGAGCAAAGCGTGCTCGGCGGGCTGCTGCTCGACAACAGCGCCTGGGACCGCGCCGGCGACCTGCTGACCGACAGCGACTTCTATCGATATGAGCATCGGCTGATCTACGCGGCCATCGGCGCGCTGGTCAACGCGACCAAGCCCGCCGACGTCATCACCGTGTTCGAGCAGCTGCAAAGCCTGGGCAAGGCCGAGGACTGCGGCGGCCTCGTGTACCTGAACGCACTCGCGCAGAGCGTGCCCAGCGCTGCCAACCTGCGCCGCTACGCCGAGATCGTGCGCGAGCGCGCGGTGCTGCGCAAACTGGTCGCGGCCAGCGACGAGATCGCCACCAACGCCTTTAACCCGCAAGGCCGGCAGGTGTCGCAGATCCTCGACGAAGCCGAGGGCATGATCTTCAAGATCGGCGAGGAAGGGTCACGCTCCAGGCAAGGCTTCCAGAGCATGGACTCGCTGGTCGTGCAGCTGATCGACCGCGTCAACGAATTGCACGAGAACGGTGCCGAGGAAGTGACGGGGGTGCGCACCGGCTTCTACGACATGGACCGCATGACCGCGGGCCTGCAGCCCGGTGATTTGATCGTGCTGGCCGCGCGCCCATCGATGGGCAAGACCGCGTTCGCGTTGAACATCGGCGAACACGTGGCGGTCAACGAAGGCCTGCCGGTGGTCGTGTTTTCGATGGAAATGGGCGCCTCGCAGCTCGCGCTGCGCATGGTGGGCTCGCTCGGCCGCATCGACCAGCAGCACCTGCGCACCGGTGCGCTGAAGGACGATGAATGGGGGCGCTTGTCCGAGGCCGTCGAGAAGCTCGGCAAGGTCAGCATGTTCATCGACGAAAGCCCTGCCCTCACGCCCAGCGAGTTGCGCGCCCGTGCGCGGCGCCAGGCGCGCCAGTGCGGGCAGTTGGGTCTCATCATCGTCGACTACCTGCAGCTGATGAGCGGCAGTGGCGGCAACAGCGAAGAAAACCGCGCCACCGTGATCGGCGAAATCTCGCGCGGCCTGAAGTCGCTGGCCAAGGAATTGAAGTGCCCGGTGATCGCGCTGTCGCAGCTCAACCGCAGCGTCGAGTCGCGCACCGACAAGCGCCCGATGATGAGTGACCTGCGAGAGTCCGGCGCCATCGAACAAGACGCCGACGTGATCATGTTCATCTACCGCGACGAGTACTACACCAAGGAAGCCTGCAAGGAGCCGGGTGTGGCCGAGATCATCATTGGCAAGCAGCGCAATGGGCCGACCGGGACCGTGAAGCTCACGTTCCTGAAGCCGCTGACGAAGTTCGACAACCTCGCGCCGGGCAGCGCAGGCGGCGACTACTGAGCTGCGCGCCGGTGTCGGCGCGCAGCGCGGCGGCTCAGTGGGTCGACGAATCGCTTCCGGGCAACCCGGCAGGCAGCTGCACCGTCACCAGCAGCGAAGCCGCTTTGATCGCGAGCAGGGCGTGCGAGTCTTGCGCGGGCAGCAAGACCAGTTGGCCCGGCCTCAGCTCGCAGCTGCCGACCTGTGCGTCGACGCGAACGACCCCTTCGATGCATTGGATGGTGACTTCGCCTTGCACGCTGTGACGGGGCACGCCCTGGCCAGCGGCAAGCACGATGCGCATCAGTTCGAGCGAACGCGTCTTCAGCAGGGCGTGCGTGGCGACCGACGCAAGTTGGTCAGCGAGCGGGCGCAATTCGATGACTTCACCGGGACGAGCATGTTCGAGGGCCATGGCGTTCTCCTGAGTTCGCGGCGTTGGGGTGCACACGCGCATGGTGCCAAATCCGCGGCGGCATGGCACGCCGCGGCGTCGACACGGCCTTCGGCAGCGCCGCGGGTTCGGTCAATTCCACGCTATTGCCGGTCGTGCAAGAGGGCTCATTGCTATGCGCAGCGGGCGATACTGTATATAGTTACAGTATGCGACATCAACGCAAGATCGAGCTCATTCCGACCGATGGACTGCTGCCGGAGCCGGTGAAAGGTCGCGGCACCGTGTGGGCGATCGAGCATCGTTTCGCCCGCCAATCCAGCGACGCCTTCGATGACGGATGGGGGACACTCGATCAGGCGGTGCACGAAGAACGCCTGCCGCCCGCCACGCAGATCATCGAAGAGCGCGTCAAGTCCATCCTGTCGAGCAACGATTCGCCGGACATCTCGTTCGATCTGTCGATCAACCCGTACCGCGGTTGCGAGCACGGCTGCGTCTACTGTTTCGCGCGTCCGACGCACAGCTTCCTCAACATGTCGCCGGGGCTCGACTTCGAAACCCGCATCATCGCGAAGGTCAACGCCGCCGAGCGGCTGCGTGCGGCGCTCGCAGCTCGAGGCTACGAGCCCTTGATGCTCAACCTCGGCTCGGCCACGGACGCCTATCAACCCATCGAACGCAAGCTGGGCATCACACGGTCGGTCATCGAAGTGCTGTCCGAGTGCCAGCATCCGTTTTCGCTGGTGACCAAGTCGTCAGGCGTCGAACGCGACCTGGACCTGATTGCGCCGATGGCAGCCCGTGGGTTGGCCGCGGTGTACCTGTCGATCACGACGCTCGATGCGAAGCTCGCTCGCATACTCGAGCCGCGCGCTGCGGCACCGCTTCGGCGGCTGCAGACCGTCGAGGCACTCGCCAAGGCGGGCGTGCCGGTCGGCGTCAGCGTCTCGCCGGTCATTCCCTTTATCAATGAGCCGGAGCTGGAGCGCATTCTTGAAGCAGCGGCGAACGCTGGCGCGACGTCGGCGTTCGCCATCGTGCTGCGCCTGCCTTGGGAGGTGAACCCGATCTTTCAGCACTGGCTGGACGAACACTTTCCGGCGCGCGCCGCACGCGTGATGGCGCGCGTGCGCGAGATGCGCGGCGGGCGTGACTACGATTCGCGTTTCGGCGCGCGCATGACAGGCGAGGGCGTGTGGGCACAGCTGCTGCAGCAGCGGCTGCAGAAGGCGGCGGCGCGACTGGGCTTGAACCGCACTCGTGTCGAGCTCGACCTGACGCGTTTTCGTCGCCCGATTGCCGACCAGGATTCGGCGCAGGCCGAACTCTTCTGAACCGGCGTCGCCGGCGCGCCTCAGTCCTTGATGTCCGGCTCGAAGAAGATCCAGCGAACCTGCGGAAATTGGTCGCGCAGGCGCGTCTCCACACGGTTGATCGCCTCGATCAGCGCCACATCGGAAGGCGCAGGCACCATGCGTGCCTTGACAGCGACCATGATTTCGCCGCCCAGCTGCTGCGTCAGCAGGTTGTAGAGCTGCGCGACCTCGGGCTGCGCTTGCAGGTGTTCGCGCATCGCTGCCAGCACCTGCGGTTCGGCACTCTGACCGACCAGCAAGGCCTTCACTTCGACGCCGACGACAAGCGCCACGACGACCAGCAGAACGCCGATCGTGATCGATCCCACCGCGTCCCACATCGGATTGCCGGTGATCATCGCCAGCGCGACGAAGCCGAGGGCCAGGCCCAAGCCACCCAGTGCGGCGAGGTCTTCGCCCAACACCACCAGCAGTTCGCTCTGGCGTGAACTGCGGAACCACTGCCACAGGCTTTGCGCCCCGCGGCTCTTGTCGATCTCGCGCAGGCAACCCCACAGCGATAGGCCTTCGGCGGCCACGCCAAAGCCGAGAATGATGACCGCCACCCAGGCGTACTTGACTGGTTCCGTGTCGTGCAGCTTGTGCACGCCCTCGTAGATCGAGAACAACCCGCCCATGCTGAACAGCATCAGCGCGACGATGAAGCTCCAGAAGTAGATGGCCTTGCCGAAGCCCAGCGGGTGATCCGCAGTCGGCGCGCCGCGTGCCTCCTTCAGGCCCCAGATCAGCAGCGCCTGGTTGCCGCAGTCGGCGTAGGAGTGGATTGCCTCGGCCAACATCGACGCCGAACCGGTGAACACCGCGCCGGCGGTCTTGGCCACTGCAATCGCGAAGTTGGCACCCAGGGCAAAGAGAATGGATTTGAGCGAGTCGGCTTGAGCAGACATGGATGGGTTCGGACTGGGTTGGGGCAGCGATGCCAGGGCGGCGTGGCGCGCCGTCACTGCGGCCGGCAGGGCACGAGTGCGTCTAGCGTGGGCTTGTACTCCGTGGCCGTGACGGCCGCGAGGCCCAGCAGCGTGTGGAACAGATTGTCGTGCGTCAACGGCATGTCGCGGCGGCCACGCAGGCAGGCGAGCTCGCGGCCCGATTCGCCGTCGGGCGGCAGCCACAGCACCATCGGCACCCGGGTCTGTTCGCGCGGGGCCAACGCGAACGGCAGGCCGTGCAGGAACAGATTGTTCTCGCCGAGTGATTCGCCGTGGTCCGAGACGTACAGCAGCGACGGCGCGTACGCCGTGCGTTGCCGCGCGAGCCAGTCGATGGCTTGCGCGAGCACATGGTCGGTGTAGGCAATCGAGTTGTCATAGGCATTGACCAGCGCGTCGCGGTCGCATTGCTGCAGTACGTTGGTCGTGCACTCCGGCACGAACGGCTTGCGATTGGGCGGCGAGCGCTTGTAGTACGCCGGACCGTGGCTGCCCATCTGATGAAGCACCAGCACCACGCCCTTGGCCCGCCGTGCCTCGGGCAATGCGGCGATGCGCGCGTCCAGGCCACGCAGCAAGGCTTCGTCGAAGCATTCGCCGTCCGCGCACAGGCCTGCAAGCAGACCCACGTCGCCGGCGGACCGATCGATCGCCATCGCATGCGCGACGCGTTCGCAGACGCTCTTGCAGCCGGCTTGGTTGTCCAGCCACAGCACCGCGAGGCCGGCACGCTGCAGCACATCGAGCAGGTTCTCGTGCTCCTGTGAACGCGATTCGAATCCGCTTCGGCCCAGGTGCGAAAACATGCAGGGAAGCGACGTGGCCGTGCTGGTGCCGCAGGAGCTGACCTCGCGAAAACTCACCACGCCCCGCTGCGCCAGTTCGGGGTTGGTCGGGCGGGTGTATCCATTGAGCGAGAAGTGGTCCGCGCGTGCGGTCTCGCCAACGACCAGCAGCACCATCGGCGGCTTCTCGCCGGCATGCCGAGCCTGCGCGGCGGCATCCTGTCCGATGGCCAGCGGCGGGCCGGCCGGCTTGGCGCCTGCTTCGGCGGCAACCACGCTGAGCGCAAAGAACGAGGTCAGCGGATTGATCATGTAGCGCAAGGACTTGTGATTGCGCATCGTCGCCGACAGATCGGCGAACAGCGCAAACGCCAGCAGCGCGATCAACGCGACTGCTGCCACCACCGCCACCAGATTGCGGCCCAGCTGCGGCAAGAAGCGCGTGGGCCGAAGCTGTGCTCGCCACAGCCACCACAGCGGCAGGCCTGCCAGCAACGCCACGCTTGCGAACAGCCGCAGGTTCAGCAGATCGCGCGTTTCGCTCGGGTCGGTCTGCAGCACGTTGACCATCATCGTGGGGTCGATCACCACGCCGTAGTTGCCCATGAAGTGCGCGCCGAGCGCGGCCGACACGAGCAGCAGGGCGAGCACCGGCTTGATGGTCCAGCGCCAGGCCAGCAGTGCGGTGGCGGCGAGCGTCAGCGCCGCGACGATGGCCGCAAAGCCGGCGATGAACACGGCGCCGCGCAGCGACGCCATTTCGGGCAATTGCGCCATGGCGCGCCACAGCGGCCAGTTGGCGAGCGTGGCCAGCCATAGCGCTGCCAGCAGCGCGAGGGTCAACGGGTTCCATGCCGAGCGGCCGGAGTGGGCGTGGGCTGGCGGCGAGACAGGTGAAATGGGACGGCGCATCCCGCTATTGTCCGTGCTCCGCGCGGGTAAACGCGCTGCTCAGGCTCTGAGGCGCAGGCCGCCGGCGGCGCGCGCACCGGTGCGCGTACCGATCAGGTGTGCCCCCTTGCTGCAATAGCGTGTCATCAGCGCCTTGGCGGCGGCGGCCAGCGTCGCTGCATCGTCGATCTTCTCGTGGTGGCGCTGTGCCACCAGGCCGGCGAGCTCGATCAGCTTGGCGTTGCGGGTCTGTTCACCCTGCGCCAGCAGCATCTTCACGGCCTCGGCAGGCGCGCCGTTGAGCGCGTAGCCCATCGCCTGTTCGGCCATCGCCGAAATGTTGACATGGCTGTCGCGAATCAGTGTGGCCGCCGGCTCGGCGTTCTGCGCGGCCGCAACGAGCATTTCGGTCGACGCCTTGGAAACGCAGAACCGCTGTCCCACCCGGGCCACCTGGGTCGGCATCTCGTCGAGCTGGACTTCCTGCGAATTGAGCCGCGCCCACAAGGCGACGACGTTGCACGCCGCCTCCATGTCCATCTCTTCGCCTTCGACCTCGTCGGTCATCTCGCGCACCATTCGCATCGCCTGTGCCAGCTTCTTGTCGTGCAGGCAACGCAGGGCAGTGATTGCCGCATCGAAGCGCTGCAGGCGCGCCTCGTCGGTGGCACGCTCGCGGCGACGCCCGAGGTGATCGTGTGTGCGCTGCAGGCCCTTGCCGTCGCGCGCGTCGAACTGTAGTAGCGCCAGCAGTACCAGCGCGTGGTCGTCGAACATCTTCGATGTCACGCCGATCACGCACGCACGGTCTAGAGCCGTCAGCGCTTCCTCGTTCTTGCCGGCGTAAAACGCCAGCGTTCCGGCGTGCAGCAGCCGGGTCACGCTGCCTGGCGTCAACTCGGCAGCCTTCTGGTAGATGTCGAATGCAGCCTGCATCTCGCCTTGCTCGACCAGCACGCGGCCGAGCACGTCGTAGGAGTCGGCATACTGCGGCATCTCGCCGACCAGCGCGTCCAGCGTGCGGCGCGCCGGTGCGATCTGGCCGGTGGCGAGCTGGGTGCGGGCAATGCCGAGCTTGGCTTACGGCAGCGCGCGCGCTTCCACGACGGCGGCGTACAGCGTTTGTGCCTCGGCGTGCTCGTCCAGCCGCAGGTACAACTCGGCGCCAATGCGCGCTGCATAGAGCCAGTACATCGCGCGCTTGTCGAAGCGTGCCTGGCACAGCGCTGCCGCGACGGCCAAGTCGCCGCTCTCGATGTTCTCGAAGATCTGCCGCAGCACGCGCTTGCGCTGGCGCGCCTCGCGCAGGCGCTCACCAAGGCTGGCCGCGTTGTGCGGCTTGATCAGGTAGCCGTCCAGTGCCGATTCGGCGGCCTCGGCGACCTTGGCGTACGAAGCCTCGCCGGTCACCATCACGAACACGGTGGAAAACGGCAGCAGTTGCTCGCGCCGCAGTTCGTCGAGCAGGTCCTGCCCCGACATGTCGCTGTTGTCGAAGTGGTAGTCGCACAGCACCACGTCGAACTGCCGGTGTTCGAGGATGTTGCGCGCTTCCCTCACGCGGCCGGTCTGCACGACGGTGCCCACGCCGAAGTCGCGCAGCTGGGCCGTGAGCACGCTGCGCGAGGTCGGGTTGCCGTCGATCACGAGCGCACGGCAGGTGTGGATGTCTTGGTCGAGGTGGTGCTTCATCGCGGCGGCGCAGTGGCCACTCGATATCGGCATTCTGCGGCGCTGCTTGAGGCAGCGCGACCCACCTCGCCGGCACTACTTGAACAAATCCTTCATGCGGTCGGACCAGGACTTGGAGTTCGGCGAATGCCGGTCACCGCTCTTGCGAATCGACTCGTCGAGCTCCTTGAGCAGCTTGCGCTGATGCTCGGTCAGCTTCACCGGCGTTTCGACGCTGACGTGGCAATACAGGTCGCCCGGGTAGCTGGAGCGCACACCCTTGATGCCTTTGCCGCGCAGGCGGAAGGTCTTGCCGTGCTGCGTGCCCTCGGGCAGCTCGATTTCGGCCGTGCCGCCGAGCGTGGGGATCTGGATGTTGCCGCCGAGCGCCGCCGACGTAAGCCCAACCGGGACGGTGCAGTGCAGGTCGTCGCCATCGCGCTCGAAGATGTCGTGCTGCTTGATGCGGATCTCGATGTACAGGTCACCCGACGGACCGCCGTTCGTTCCCGGCTCGCCGTTGCCCGCCGAGCGGATGCGCATGCCCTCGTTGATACCGGGCGGAATCTTGACTTCAAGCGTCTTGTTCTTCTTGATCTTGCCTTGGCCATGGCAGGTCATGCACGGCTCGGGGATGACCTTGCCGGTACCGTGGCAGTGCGGGCAGGTCTGCTGAATGCTGAAGAAACCCTGACGCAGATGCACCGTGCCCGAGCCGCTGCAGGTCGAGCAGACCTTCGGGCTCGTGCCGGGTTTGGCGCCGGTGCCGTGGCAGGTTTCGCATTGCTCCCAGGCCGGAATGCGGATCTGCGTTTCCTTGCCCTGAGCGGCTTCCTCGAGCGAGATCTCCATCGCGTAGCTCAGGTCGCTGCCACGGTAGACCTGCTGCCCGCCGCCGCTGCGGCGTTGCCCGCCGGCCCCCCCGAAGATGTCGCCGAAGATGTCGCCGAACGCCTCGGCGAAGCCGCCGAAGCCTTCGGCGCCGGGGCCGCCGCGAAAGCCCGCGCCGCCCATGTTCGGGTCCACGCCGGCGTGGCCGTACTGGTCGTAGGCTGCACGCTTTTGCGGGTCCGACAGCATCTCGTAGGCTTCCTTGGCCTCCTTGAATCTCTCTTCAGATTTTTTCGCGTCGTCACCCTGGTTGCGGTCCGGGTGATGCTTCATGGCCAGCTTGCGGTAGGCCTTCTTGATGTCGTCATCGGAGGCGTTCTTCGCCAACCCGAGGGTCTCGTAGTAGTCGCGCTTTGCCATCAACTCACCTGTTCATCGAATCCACACGCCGCTACGCTGAAATGAACACGCCGCGCCGAGGCACAGACAGCGTCTGGCGCACTCGAACGCGGCGAAGACAACCGGGGCCGGCGCGAGCCGCCCCGGCGCCCCTTACTTCCTGTCCTTGACTTCCTTGAACTCGGCGTCCACGACATTGTCGTCGGCCGGCTTGCCCGACGCCTCCGAGGCGCTTGCGCTTTGCGGCGCTTCGCTGCCGGTGGCACTGGCGGCTGCATGGGCCGCCTGCGTCTCGGCATAGACCTTCTCGCCCAGCTTCTGGCTCGCGGTCATCAGGGCCTCGGTCTTGGCTTCGATGGTCGCCTTGTCCTCGCTCTTGAGCGACTCTTCAGATTCCTTCAGCGCCGCCTCGATTTTTTCCTTGTCGGCAGCATCGAGCTTGTCGCCGTGCTCGGCAAGGCTCTTTTTCACGCTGTGCACCATCGCGTCGGCCGAATTGCGGGCCTGGATCAGCTCGAGCTTCTTCTTGTCCTCAACCGCGTTCAACTCGGCGTCCTTCACCATCTGCTGGATCTCGGCTTCGGTCAATCCCGAGTTCGCCTTGATGGTGATCTTGTTTTCCTTGCCTGTGCCCTTGTCCTTGGCGTGTACGTGCAGGATGCCGTTGGCGTCGATGTCGAAGGTCACTTCGATCTGCGGTGTGCCGCGCGGTGAGGGCGGAATGCCTTCAAGGTTGAACTCGCCCAGGCTCTTGTTGCCCGAGGCCATTTCGCGCTCGCCCTGGTAGACCTTGATCGTGACTGCCGGCTGGTTGTCGTCGGCGGTCGAGAACACCTGGCTGAACTTGGTCGGAATGGTGGTGTTCTTCTTGATCATCTTGGTCATCACGCCGCCCAGCGTCTCGATGCCCAGCGACAGCGGCGTGACGTCGAGCAGCAGCACGTCCGTGCGGTCGCCGGCCAGCACCTGGCCTTGAATGGCGGCGCCGACCGCCACCGCTTCGTCGGGGTTGACGTCCTTGCGCGGCTCCTTGCCGAAGAACTCCTTGACCTTTTCCTGCACCTTGGGCATGCGCGTCATGCCGCCGACCAGGATCACGTCGTCGATCTGGCCGACGCTCACACCGGCATCCTTGATGGCGGTGCGGCACGGCGCAATCGTGCGTTCGATCAGGTCTTCGACAAGCGCTTCCAACTTGGCGCGCGAGAGCTTGATGTTCAGGTGCCTCGGGCCCGACGCATCGGCCGTGACGTACGGTAGGTTGATGTCGGTCTGCGCCGAGTTCGACAGCTCGATCTTCGCCTTCTCGGCAGCTTCCTTCAGGCGCTGCAGCGCGAGCACGTCCTTCGACAGGTCGACCGCCTGGTCCTTCTTGAACTCGGCAATGATGTAGTCGATGATGCGCTGGTCGAAGTCTTCGCCGCCGAGGAAGGTGTCGCCATTGGTCGACAGCACCTCGAACTGCTTCTCGCCGTCGACGTCGGCGATCTCGATGATCGAGATGTCGAAGGTGCCGCCGCCCAGGTCATAGACGGCGATCTTGCGGTCGCCCTTCTCGGTCTTGTCGAGGCCGAACGCGAGCGCCGCGGCCGTCGGCTCGTTGATGATGCGCTTGACGTCCAGGCCCGCGATGCGGCCGGCGTCCTTGGT
>JBGQEX010000006.1:0-70504 GCA_041496605.1 Piscinibacter sp. | reverse complement strand
CACGCCAAACCACCGCAACCAGCGATCATCAATCAGGCGATTCGGATTATTAAGTGACGAGTATTTTGGTTAGTCTCGTCTGGGGCGTCCTGGGGCGCGCCGACGAGGGCGTGCCGGACATGGTCAACAAGGCCTGCGCCATGGCGCGCCGAGAAGGCTTCGCGCAGCCGGGCAATATCATCGTCATCGCCGCCGGCATGCCCTTCGGCACGGCAGGCATCACCAACTTGATGCACATCGCGCAGGCGTAGTCGTTTCGCCGATTGAACAGCGGGTCAAACGAGAACCGAACCATGAACAGAATCGTACTTTTGCGCCACGGCGAATCCATCTGGAACCAGGAGAACCGCTTCACCGGCTGGACCGATGTTGGCCTTACGGAGAAGGGCCTGGCCGAAGCCAAAGCGGCGGGCCAGTTGCTGAAGCAGGAAGGCTACGAGTTCGACGTGGCGTTCACGTCCGTGCTGCGACGGGCCATCAAGACACTGTGGACGGTGCTCGAAGAGATGGACCGCATGTGGATCCCGATCCACCGTTCGTGGCGCCTGAACGAGCGTCACTACGGTGCGCTGCAGGGCCTCAACAAGGCGGAGACGGCCGAGCGCTTCGGCGACGCGCAGGTCAAGACCTGGCGCCGTGCCTACGATGTGGCGCCTCCGCCACTGGCGGATGGCGACCTGCGCCTCGAAACGGGCGACCCACGCTACGCCGACCTGGACCCGGCGGCGTCCCCGAAAACCGAATGCCTGAAGGACACGGTGGCTCGCTTCTTACCTTATTGGCACGCTACGATCGCACCCGCGGTACGCAGCGGCCAACGCGTGGTGATCGCCGCCCACGGCAACAGCCTGCGGGCGCTGGTCAAATACCTCGACGGCATCTCCGACAGCGACATCGTCGAACTGAACATCCCCACCGGACAGCCTTTGGTCTATGAACTGGACAATCAATTGAAGCCGATCCGCCACTACTACCTCGGTGACGAAGAGGCGATCAAGGCGTCGATGCAGGCCGTTGCCAATCAGGGCAAGGCGACGGGCACCCCATGAGCACGACTGCGAGTGATGCGGCTTCGAGCCCATCGCCCACCGGGTTGCACCAGATCGTGATCGTCGGTGGCGGTGCGGGCGGGCTGGAGCTGGCCACCCGCCTGGGTGACAAGCTCGGCAAACGCGGGCGGGCCGCGATCACGCTGATCGACAAGACTCGATCGCACGTGTGGAAGCCCAAGCTGCACGAAATCGCCGCCGGCAGCATGGACATCGGCGAGCACGAAGTCGACTTCCTCGCGCAGTCGCACTGGCATCACTTCCGCTACCGCATCGGCGAGATGATCGGGCTGGACCGCGAGCGCCGTGAAGTCGAGGTCGCCGCCTTCGTCGACGAGGAAGGCGAGCAGGTCACCCCGCGGCGCAAGTTCCGCTACGACACCCTCGTCATCGCGGTGGGCAGCCAGAGCAACGACTTCGGCACGCCGGGTGTGGACGAGCACGCGATGAAGCTCGAGTGCCTGGCCGATGCCCGGCGCTTCAACCAGCGGTTGGTGAATGCCTGTATCCGCGCCCACGCGCAGACCGGCCCGCTGCAGCCGCACCAGCTCCAGGTGGCCATCATCGGCGCCGGCGCCACCGGCGTGGAACTCTCCGCCGAATTGCACCGCACCGTCCGCCAGGTCGTCGCCTACGGCCTGGACCGCATCGACCCCGACAAGGATATCCGGCTCAACCTGATCGAGGCCGCGGACCGCGTCCTGCCGGCGCTGCCGGAACGGCTGTCGAAGGCCACCGAGGGCCTGCTGCACAAGCTCGGCGTGGTGGTGCACACGAAAGCGAAGGTGGCCGAAGTCCTGCCGGAAGGCGTGCGCCTGGCCGACGGCCGCGTCATCGCCGCCGAGCTGGTGGTGTGGGCGGCCGGTGTCAAGGCGCCGGAGGTCCTGAAGGATCTCGCCGGACTGGAGAGCAACCGCATCAACCAGTTGCTGGTCGGCCCGACGCTGCAGGCCACGCGCGACGAGAACATCTTCGCGTTCGGCGACTGTGCCGCCTGCCCTTGGCCGGAACGAGGTGGCACCGTGCCACCGCGCGCACAGGCGGCGCATCAGCAGGCCATGCATCTCGTGACCCAGATCCGGCGGCGACTGGCGGGCAAGCCGCTTCGGGCCTACCGCTACCGCGACTTCGGTTCGCTGGTCTCGCTGGGCGAGTTCAGCACGGTGGGCAACATGATGGGCGCTCTTGTGGGGGGCAGCCTGATGGTCGAGGGTTACTTCGCCCGCATCATGTACCAGTCGCTGTACAAGATGCACGAATTGGCACTGCACGGCGCGCCGAAGGTGGCGCTGGAGACGCTGGCGCGCATGATCACGCGGCGCACCGAGCCACGGGTGAAGCTGCATTGAGTGCCATGGCTGAATGACCGCTTTTCGGCGTTCAGTTCTGATCGGCGTATGACTGCAAGGGGTCGGGCAGCGCCGGCCGCCAGGCCAAGTTCCGCGCCACATTGCCGTCATCGAACTTGAGGATGTCGACAACTGTCGGTCGAGATCGGCAATGCTGGCATAGGAATCCGCTTCGGCGGAAGCGCGCTCCGTTGACGCGTAAGGCGCGAAACCATCCATTTGCCCCTCGGCTCCAGTTGTAAGCTGGCTTCCTGCGGAAGGCGGCATGATTGCTGCAAGGTTCCTGCCCGAGCGGTGCCAACGCACCATCTTGCAGCCGTACCTGTGCGAGGCGCTGGCATGCTAGCTCTGGTCGAGATCGAAAACACCCTGGAGATCGAGTACGAGCTGCAGTTGGAGTCGCTCGGTGAGCAAGCCTTGCGCGACCTCATGGCCGAGTTGCCCGCAAGGCGCCTGCCTCCGAACCGCCCGCGCCGCCGGGTCTCCGTGGAACGACTCGGCCCCGACCTGCGTACTGTCGCCTGGTGGTGCGCGGCGCAGATCGTTGCTCGTGATGCGCAGTTAGTTTCCAATGGTCCGCTGCTCTCGTCGGGCGCCGACTTTTTTCTTGCCGCCAGTCAAACGAAGGAGGAGCTATGTCGCTGCACATGCATGAACGCCCCCGAGAGGGAGCGAAACAAGTTCCGCTGACAGACGCGGAGCGGGATGCGCGCGTCGCACTCGCCGGGTGTTACCGAATCTTCGATATGCTGGGCTGGACCGAGCTGATCTTCAATCACATCACGCTGCGAGTGCCAGGCCCGGAGCGCATATTTCTGATCAACCCCTTCGGCCTGCACTACTCCGAGGTCACGGCGTCGAATCTCGTCGCCATCGACATTGACGGAATCCCCGTCAGGGAGGCCGCTCATCCGATCAATCGCGCGGGCTTCGTCACGCACAGCGCCATACACGGCCATCTCGATGGCGCGCATTGTGTGATGCACACCCACACGACCACGGGCATGGCGGTTGCATGTTTGAAGGAAGGCCTTTCGCATGACTCCTTCTACGGCGCCCAACTGCATGGTGCGGTCGCGTACCACGACTTCGAGGGAGTTACCGTAAATATTGAGGAGCGGCAACGAATGCTCGCGGATATCGGCCGCAAAAAGGCGGTGATCCTGCGCAACCATGGACTACTGAGCTGGGGCGCCGACATCCCCGAAGCGTTCATGTGGCTTTGGTGGTTGCAGCGGGCATGCGACATCCAAATTGGTGCAGCCGCCGCTGGAACGATGAACCCCATCCAGGCTCAGGCGCTTGCCCAATGTGTTAGAGAAGCTGGTCCGGCGGAACGTGTTGTGTGCGAGCTCGTGTACGCCGCGCTGGTTCGCCGACTTGATGCGATCGACGACAGCTACAAGAACTGAATTCGTTGGAGACCCGCGCCGGGTGCCTCCAGAAAACGGACTGTCACTGAACCTCAACTTGCGGCCATGACCGGCCCTCCATGAGGGGCCGCTCGTGGAGGGCCTACCTTCGAAGCTGATGTCCAGTGGTGGCAAGCAGTGCTCGAGGCACAGCGAGATCCGCCATGCTCCGCATGAGCGGCAGATTCCTTGCAGCCGGCCGCCCTCAGCGCAGAGTGATCTGGGTGGCTCGGATCTGCGACCCGTCGACCGACGGCGTGCCCTCGACTCGCACGGCCACGCCGTTGGCCAGCCCCGCGGCGGTGCCGTTGACGAATGCAGCGGCCGAGTAGTCGACCTCGACATTGCGCACTGTGAAGGTTTTGGCTGTGGCATTCCAGCCCGACACGGCGCCCGTCACCTGGAACACGCGTGCATCGATGTCGCTCTGCGTCAGCAGCGTGACCTGCGTGGCGATCAGCGTGCCGCCGGCCATGCGCCCTTGCACGCTCGCGAAGACGCCGGGTGCGAGCGATGTTTGCGAGGTCACGAAGTTGGCCCGACTCGCGTCGACGGGAATGCCGTTGACACTGAACGAACCGGAATTCACGACGACGTGATGAGTCCGTCGACCAGCTTTCATCGTCGTCCCGGGCAGCGTCGCGGCTCCCTCCGTGCACAACAACGCCTTCCCCGACGCAACGCTGAACCCGAAGACCGGCCCCGTCCACACCTTCCACCTGAGCCTGTGGTTCAACTCGCCGCAAGACGCCAGCAGGGATGACCGTCTCGAGGCGAGTTCGAACGGAATCCACGTTGGAGGCAGACATGGCGGTTCCCTTTACGGCGCGTCGCAGGGCGACGAACTCTACGTGCGATCGCCGGTGCCAGCTTCAAGATCGCAGACGCCATTCCAGGCTTCGTCGAGGCTCATGACGGTGGCGGGCGAGAGGGCCCGGTGGGCCGGGATCTCTTTGGCCACGCACGGCCAAATGCCCCTACCGACGAACGATGCGCACGCCGCTCAATTGCTCCTGCGCTTCCACCAACGACGGCACGAACTTCTGTCCATACCCCAGTGCACTGGCAATTGACAGCGATTGGTGCACTGCCTCGCCGACGATGCTGGGCACCGCCAGCGACTCGGCCAGGTGGGTGTAGTAGCGGATGTCCTTGCGGGCGTTGTCGAGCTCGAACTTCAGTCCGTCGAGTTGACCCTGCAGCGTCTTGGCCATGGCTTGGAAGATGCCCGAGTTCACTGCGCCGGCAGATATCAGCTCCACCAGCTTCGTGAGGTCCACGCCCGCGCGCTGCCCGACCGCAAAAGCTTCGGCCGTTGCAGTGCAGATGGCCTGGGCGATGAAGTTGTTGAGCAGCTTGATGACGTGAGCGCTGCCCGGGCCACCGACGTGGATCACGTTTTCTGCGAAAGCACGCAGTACCGGAGCGAGGCGGTCGAAAGTCTGGCCGTCGGCGCCAACCATCACGTTGAGCCGGCCGGCTTCGGCTTCGACCGGTGACCTTGCCAGAGGTGCATCGACGAACAGCACGCCAAGCGCTGCGCAGCGTTCGCGCAGCCGGGTGGTGGAATCGGGTTCACTGGTGGAGCAGTCGACGATGATCAGGCCCGGCTTGGCGCCGGCCATCAAGCCCTCGGGGCCAGTCACCACGGCTTCCACCTGCGGCGAGCCGGTGACGCACATGAAGACGATGTCGCAGCCCCCCGCGAGTACGGCGGGCGATCGTACTTCCGCGGCGCCCGCCGCCAGCAGATCGGCCACTCGCTCTCGATTGTGGTGAACCGTGATCGCCATGGCATGGCCTTTGGCCAGCAGGTTCTTCGCCATGCCATGTCCCATCAGGCCGGAGGCGCCGATGAATCCGAGCTTCGACATGAGAAGCGCCTTCAATGGTTGTCGCGCGGCACGAACGCGCCGCGCATGCCGCGCAGGAAGTCGAGGTCCGCGCCCTCGTCGGCCTGCAGCACGTGATCGGTGTAGAGCTTCCAGTAGCCGCTCGAAAGCGGTGGCGCAGGCGGCGACCATTCGGTGAGGCGGCCTGCGAGTTCGGCATCAGTCACGTGCAGGTGCAGCGACCGGCGTGGCACGTCGAGCGTGATCTGGTCGCCGTTGCGCACCAGCGCGAGCGGCCCGCCGAAGGCGGCTTCGGGCGCGGTGTGCAGCACCACCGTGCCGTAGGCCGTGCCGCTCATGCGCGCATCGCTGATGCGCACCATGTCCGTGATGCCGCGGCGCAGCACCTTGGGCGGCAGCGGCATGTTGCCGACCTCGGCCATGCCGGGATAGCCCTTGGGGCCACAGTTGCGCAGCACCATGACGCAATGCTCGTCGATATCGAGCGCCTCGTCGTCGATGCGGTTGTGGAAGTCCTCGATGTTCTCGAACACCACGGCACGGCCGGTGTGCACGAGCAGTGCGGGCGTGGCCGCGCTGGGCTTGATGACTGCGCCGCGTGGCGCGAGATTGCCGCGCAGCACGGCGATGCCGGCCTTGTCCTTGAAAGGGGCGTCGAGCGTGCGGATGACTTGCGCGTTGTAGTTCTGCGCGTCGGCGATGTTCTGGCCGACGCTCAAACCGTTGGCGGTGATCGCGTCGAGGTGAAGGTGCGAGGCGATCTCTTTCATTACCACTGGCAGCCCGCCGGCGTAGCAGAAGTCCTCCATGAGGTGCTGCCCCGATGGCTGCAGGTTCACCAGGCACGGCAGCTCGCTGGCCAACTGGTCGAAGTCCTGCAGGTTCAACGGCACGCCCAGGCGGCCGGCGATGGCGATCAGGTGGATGACCGCGTTCGTGGAGCCACCGATGGCCGCAAGCGTCTTGATCGCGTTCTCGAAGGCCTCGCGCCGCAGAATCTTCGACAAGCGAAGGTCTTCGTGCACCATCTCCACGATGCGCCGGCCGGCGCGCCGCGCGAGCACATTGCGACGCCCGTCCACCGCGGGGTACGCGGCGTTGCCCGGTAAGCCCAGGCCCAATGCCTCGACCATGCTGGCCATGGTGCTGGCAGTGCCCATCGTCATGCAGTGGCCGTGGCTGCGGCTCATGCAGCTTTCGGCCTCCAAGAAATCCGCGAGCCTGAGCGTGCCGGCACGCACCTGTTCGCTCATGCTCCAAACGCCCGTGCCCGAGCCCAGTTCCTGGCCACGCCAGCGACCGTTGAGCATCGGGCCGCCGCTCACGCCGATGGTGGGAAGGTCGACGCTCGCGGCGCCCATCACCAACGATGGCGTGGTCTTGTCGCAGCCCATCAGCAATACCACGCCGTCGATCGGGTTTCCGCGAATGCTCTCCTCCACGTCCATGCTGGCCAGGTTGCGGTAGAGCATGGCCGTTGGGCGCAGCAGCGTTTCCCCGAGCGACATCACTGGAAACTCCAGCGGAAAGCCGCCCGCCTCGTGCACGCCGATCTTCACCTGCTCAGCGAGCGTACGGAAATGCGAATTGCAAGGCGTGAGTTCGCTGAAGGTGTTGCAGATGCCGATCACCGGCCGCCCGTCGAACTGGTCGTCCGGGATGCCTTTTCCTTTGAGCCAGCTGCGGTAGTTGAATCCGTCGCGGTCTTGCCGCCCGAACCACTGCCGGCTGCGGAGGTCCGATGGCGCTTTCTTGGGCACTGAACTCATGGCGCGAATAGCTTTCCCGTTTGGTGTTGGACCGCTTACGTAGTATGGTATGACAATTAGGAAAGTTCGCGTTGAAGATGACCATCAAGAATGTCCACGGCACCACGCTGGATTTGCTCGGCGAGCAGATCGTCGCAGGGCAATACCCGACCGGCGCGTCGATCCCACCCGAGGCGGTTCTGTGCGAGGAAATGGGCGTGAGCCGCACGGTGATACGCGAGGTGGTCAAGTCGCTTGCGGCCAAGGGCCTGATCGTCACCGGTCCGAAGGTGGGCACGCGCGTGCTGGAGTCTGATCAATGGAACTGGTTCGACGCAGACGTGGTGGTGTGGCACTCCAGGACGGGCTTGACACGCGAGTTCCTGCTCGAATTGCAGGAACTTCGGCGCGTGATCGAGCCAGCGGGCGTTCGGCTGGCAGCCGAGCGGGCTACCGAGCAGGACATCGCGGAGTTGGAGCAAGCCTATGCCGGCATGAAGGATGCCGTCGAGAACGGCGGTGACTACGTGCGCCACGATCTGCGCTTCCACCAGGGCCTGCTGCGCGCCTGCCACAACCGCATGCTGGTGCAGATGAGCAAGGCGCTCGGTGCCCTGCTGCGCACGTCGTTCGTGATCTCCACCGCGCGGCCGGACTGCACCGTGAAGTCGCTGCCATTGCATCGCGCCGTGCTGGATGCGGTGATCGCGCGCTCGCCCGCGAAGGCGGAGAAAGCCATCCTCGTGCTGATCGACGGCGCGAGCAAGGACATCGAGCAGGTGCTGGCCTCGCGCCGCAAACTGCCCTCGCTGGCCATGCCGGCCGCGCATCTCAAGGGCCGCCGACATGCGGCCATGGTGCGCTGACCGCCATGGATCTGACCTGTCGAGCCGAAAGGAGGGAATGCCACTGAAAACGCGCACTGGCCACCTCATGGAGTCGTCCAGATCACGGATTCGCTGCAATGGACTCGCCGCGACGCTCGTGCGCCGACAGACTCCGGATTGCCCCCGTGTGTCGACTCGTCGACACATTGACCAAACGAACTACCGACGGAGACAAGTCATGGCATCGAAGTCCGCATTGCCTCAACGCATTTCGTTTCTCGCGGCCGCTGTCGCCTGCGCCTGCGTTAGCGCCACGGCCCTGGCCGCACCGCCCAAAGTGGTGACGGCGCCGAACTCGGATCCGCAGTGCTTCGCGCCGTGGGCCTCGAACACGAAGCTGTTCCAGTACCCGGCGAAGAAGGGGCCGTACCGCGTGGCGCTGGCCAATGGCTACATCGCCAACACCTGGCGCATCCAGATGATCAAGACGGCCAAGGCCTACGCCGCGCAGCCGGACGTGGCCGCGAAGCTCAAGGAGTTCAAGGTCGTCTCGACCGGTGAGGACGTGGCCGCCCAAATCTCGGCCATCAACAACTTCATCGACTCGGGCTACGACGCCGTGGTCGTCAATGCGCAGAATCCAGCTGCGTTCAAGCCGGTGATCAAACGCGCCAACGACGCGGGTGTGGTGCTGGTGGCGTTCGACAACACGCTGGACACCGAGGATGCGATCAACGTCAACGTCGACCAGAAGGGTCTGGGCAAGTACTGGGCCGAATGGCTGGTGCAGAACGTGCCCGGCGGCGGCCGGGTGCTCGAAGTGCGCGGCGTCTCGGGAACCTCGGTGGACCGCGACCGGCACGAGGGCATCCAGGAAGTGCTGAAGGCGTCGGGCAAGAAGTGGGATGTCGTCGAAGTCATTGGCAAGTGGGACGACCCGACAGCTCAGAAGGTCACGGCCGACGCGATCGCGGTGCACAAGCACTTCGACGCCATCACCGCGCAAGGCGGCGACACGGGCGTCGTGCAGGCGATGATCGACGCAAAGCACCCGTTCGTTCCGTTCGGCGGCGAGACCGAGAACGGCTTCCGCAAGTTCTGCGGCAAGTTCGCCGGAGAAGGTTTGAAATGCGCCTCGGGCGGCACCGGGCCGGCACAGGTGGCCGTCGCGCTGAAGACGGCCATCGCGGCGTTGGAGGGCAAGGTCGTGCCGCAATCGGTGAAGCTGCCGCTGGCGCGCGTCGAGTTCCCCAACTTCAAGGAAGGCTCGGACTACTACGCGGCCCTCTCGGACAACTTTTTCGTCGGCAACGCCTTCCCCACCTGCGGCATCAACTTCACCGCGCAGGAGATCATGGGGCAGACCGAGGCGAACAAGTAGGTCGGCGCGGGCGAAGCGCGAGGTTGGTCCAGATGAGCCTGCTGACAGTGCAGGGCGTGTGCAAGCGCTACGGCGGCGTGCACGCGCTGCGCGACGCCAACCTGGCGATAGAGACCGGCCGCATCCATGCGGTGCTGGGCGAGAACGGCGCCGGCAAGTCGACGCTGATCAAGATCATGGCCGGCGTGATCCCGCCCGACGAAGGCACGATCCTGCTCGACGCTCAGCCGGTCTCGTTCCCTTCGCCCGCGGCGGCCAACGCGGCCGGCATCGTCTGCATCTTTCAGGAGCTGTCGCTCATCCCCGATCTCTGCGTCGCCGACAACATCGCGATCAGCAATCCGCCGCGGCGCTTTGGACTCATCGATCGTCGCGCGCAGCGTCGCATGGCCGAACAGGCGCTGGCGCGCGCCGGTGCAGAAGACATCCATCCGCTGGCATTGGTCAAGGACTTGCCGTTGTCACGGCGGCAGATGGTCGAAATTGCGAAGGCCCTCGCTCGTGAGCCTCGCCTGTTGATCCTGGATGAAGCCACTTCGGCGTTGACGGCCGCGGACGTGACGAAGGTCTATGCAGTGCTGAAGCGGCTGCGCGCCGAAGGACTGGCGCTGGTCTACATCTCGCACCGCATGCACGAGATCGCCGAGCTGGCCGACGAGTGCACCGTCTTCTGCAACGGCCGATCCGTCGCCCACTACGCGGCCGGAACGAAGACCGACAACGAGGTGGTCGAGTTGATGATCGGCCGCAAGTACGACGGCGTCTTTCCGGCGCGCAGCCCGCGTGTCGACCGCGCGGCGACGCCGCGCCTTGAAGTGCGCCACCTCGGATGGACGGACCATCTGGTCGACATCTCGCTGCAATTGCATGCGGGCGAAGTGGTCGGCCTGGGCGGCCTCGACGGTCAAGGCCAGCGCGAATTGTTGTTGGCCTTGTTCGGCGTCCTGCGCGGCACGTCGGGCCAAGTGCTGGTCGATGGCAGGCCCGTCACCATCACGGGCCCTCACGTGGCCAAGGGTCGGGACATCGGCATGGCGCTGATCCCCGAAGACCGAAAGACCGAAGGGCTGATGCTGCCGATGTCGGTGCGCGACAACCTGTCATTTGCCGCGCTCGACCGCCTGTCGCGCTGGGGCGTGCTCGACGCCGCGGCCGAGAGCGAGGCGGTGCAGCGCATCGTGCGACTGCTGTCGGTGCGCAGCGACGGTGTCGACGTGCCGGCGGGATCGCTGTCCGGCGGCAACCAGCAGAAGCTCGTCATCGGCAAGTGGCTGATGGTGGCGCCTCGAATCGTTCTGCTCAACGACCCGACCCGCGGCATCGACGTGGGCACCAAGCAGGAGGTCTACGAGTTGCTGCGCCGACTGGCCGCCGAAGGTGCGGCCATCCTCTTCTATTCAACCGACTACGACGAGCTCATCGGCTGCTGCGACCGGGTGCTCGTCATGGTCGAAGGCGCAGTCAAGCGCGAACTGGCGGGCGCTGAAATCACCGAGCGCGCGCTCGTGGGCAGCGCACTGAATCTCGGCATCGACGCTCAAGAGGCCGCACCCAAGGTGGCTCAGGCATGAACAGCGACTGGCCGTACCACCTGCGCGAGCATCGCGGCACGCTGCTCGCGTTTCTCGGCTTCATCGCGATGTTCGCGATCTACTCGGCCAATCATCCCGTGGGCCTGAACGCCAACGTCGCGACGACGGCGGCCAACAAGGGCACGCTGCTCGCGATCCTTGCGATGGCGCAAACGCTGGTCGTGCTCACGTCCGGCATCGACTTGTCGGTGGGCATGGTGATGGTGCTGGCCAATTGCCTCGCTTCCACCATCGTCGTGGGCACGCCGTTGATGACGGCACTCGGCGTGCTGGGTGTGTTGACGGCAGGTGCGGCGTGCGGTGCGGTCAATGGGCTCATCGTGATCGTGGGGAGGTTGCAGCCCATCGTCACGACCATCGCCACGGGCTCGGTGTACTACGGCATCGCGTTGGCGCTGCGGCGCGTGCCGGGCGGCGACGTCAACGCGTCGCTGGCCGATTTTCTGACCGGTCAATGGGCCGGCGGCGTACCTGCGAGCCTGGTGTTGCTGCTGGCCTTGGTGGTGCTTGTGTGGACGCCGCTGCGTCGCTGCGCGCTGGGTCGGGCGTTGTACGCAGTAGGCTCGTCCGAGCTCGCGGCCTACATGTCGGGCGTGCCGATTCAGCGAGCCAAGTTGCTCGCGTACACGATGTCGGGCCTGCTCGCGGCCGTGGCCGGGCTCTTTGTCACCTTCATCACCTACTCGGGCGAGGCTTCTGCCGCGAACGGCAGCACCTACACGCTCTTCTCCATCGCCGCCGTGGTGCTGGGCGGGGTCTCGCTGTTCGGCGGTTCGGGCAGCGCCGTCGGGGCGATCTTCGGCGCGCTGATGTTCCGCACCATTGGCGATCTGCTCTTCGTGTTCAACCTCGAACCGCTGTGGCAGCCGCTGTTTCAGGGCGTCGTGCTGGCGGTCGCGGTGTGCCTGGGCTCGGCGCGGCTCTTTCGCGTGAAGAACCGGCTCGACGTCTATGGCTGAGATGCGCATCCGCAACACGGCCGTCGCGACGATGTGGCGGCGCATCGACCCGACCATTGCCGCGGCCTTCGGCTGCATCGTGCTGCTGCTGTTGCTGGGCAGCCTGTATTCCCGCAGCTTTCTGTCGCCCGAGTATTTGCTGCAGCAACTCAAGGTCGCGTCTTTCCTCGGGGTCATCGCGTCGGGCACGATGATCGTGATCCTGCTCGGCCACATCGACCTGTCCATCCCCTGGGTGGTGGCGGTCGGCGGGATGATGGCCACGGCCGCCACGGGATGGGGACCACTCGGCGCGGCGATGGCTATCCCGGTGGGCATCGGCTGCGGCGTGGTGCTGGGCCTGGTGAACGGCTGCGCGGTGGCGCTGCTGCGCATTCCCTCGATGATCGCGACCTTGGCGGTCAATGCCGTGGCGCAAGGCCTCATGGTGGTCCACACCGGTGGCTTCTCTCCGCAAGACGCGTCGTCGCCTGCCATGCGCTTCATCGCCACCGGCCACAGCCTGTTCGGCGTTCCGAATGCGTTGATCGTGTGGCTCGTCGTCGGCGCAGCCACGATCTTCCTTCTGAGCCGAACGACCTTCGGCCGCGCGGTCTATGCGATCGGCAATCGCGAGCGCGCGGCCTACCTGTCGGGCGCTCGCACTCATCTCGTGCTGATCCTCGCATTCGCCATCGCGGGCGGACTGTCTGCATTCGGCGGCGTGCTGCTGGCTGGCTATGCGAGCAAAGCAGCGCAGGCCATGGGCGACCCGTACCTGTTGCCGGCGATTGCCGCCGTGGTGCTCGGCGGCACGTCGATCCTCGGCGGGCGCGGCAACTATCTCGGCACCGTCGCTGGCGTGATCCTTGTCACCTTGCTGCAGTCGATTCTGTCTGTGATGCAGATCGAGGAGTACGGCCGGCATGTGATCTACGGCGTGGTGATCGTCGCGATGCTGCTGGTCTACGGCCGCGGGCGCCGGCATTCGGAGTGATCGAAGGAGAACGTCATGGCCATCGAACTCACGTCCAGCTTCGAAGTGATCGACCCGCGCTTTCGCGCGCTGGCGTTTGGGAACGTGCACGTCGAGCGCCTGTACACCGGCTGCCGCTGGGCAGAAGGGCCCGCGTGGTTTCCGGCGGGTCGCTATCTCGTCTGGTCGGACATTCCGAACGACCGAATGATGCGCTGGGACGAGACCGACGCATCGGTGTCGGTGTTCCGCCAGTCGTCAATGAACAGCAACGGCAACACCGTCGACACACAGGGTCGGCTCGTCACCTGCGAGCATCGCGGCCGCTGCGTCTCGCGCACAGAGCACGACGGCACGCGCACCGTGCTGGCCTCGCACATCGAGGGCAAGCGGTTCAACTCGCCCAACGACGTGGTGGTGAAGTCGGACGGCAGCATCTGGTTCACCGATCCGAGCTACGGCATCGACTCCGATTACGAAGGCGACGCCTCGCCCAGCGAGATCGGCGCGCGGCGCGTGTACCGCGTCGACGCGAGCACCGGATCGATCACCGTCGTTGCCAGCGACTTCGTGCAGCCGAACGGACTTGCGTTTTCGCCGGACGAATCGCTGCTGTACATCGTCGACACCGGCGCCACGCACCAGGTCGACGGACCGCACCACGTGCGGCGCTTTCGCGTCGGCCCGCACGGCGACCTGGCCGGCGGCGAAGTGTTCGCGGAATGCCCCATCGGCCTGTACGACGGCTTGCGTGTGGACGTCCACGGCAACCTGTGGCTGAGCGCCGGAGACGGCGTGCATTGCCACGCGCCCGATGGCACGCTGCTCGGAAAGGTGCGCGTGCCAGAGGCCGTCGCCAACCTGTGCTTCGGCGGGGCCAAGAGAAATCGCATGTTCATCTGTGCGACGAGCTCGCTATATGCGGTCTATCTGAACACGCGCGGCAGGTAGCTCGGCCGCCCGCTACATCACCGCGCCGAGTTGCCAGGGAACGAACTCGTTCTGACCGTAGCCGTGCTGCTCGCTCTTGGTCGCGCGGCCGGAGGCCGTCTCGAGCATGAGCCGGAAGATCCGTTCGCCGATCTCGTCGACCGTGGCGAGCCGGTCCACGATGGGCCCGCAGTCGAGGTCGATGTCCTCCTGCTGGCGCTGCCACAGCGCGGTGTTGGTCGACAGCTTCAGTGATGGCGATGGGGCGCAACCGTAGGCTGAGCCGCGGCCGGTGGTGAAGCAGATCAGGTTCGCGCCGCCGGCGACCTGGCCGGTCGCCGACACCGGGTCGTAGCCCGGGGTGTCCATGTAGACCACGCCGCGCGCGTGCACGGGCTCGGCGTACTCGATCACATCGACCAGCGGCGTGGTGCCGCTCTTTGCGATCGCGCCAAGCGACTTTTCCAGGATGGTCGTCAAGCCGCCGGCCTTGTTCCCGGCCGACGGGTTGTTGTCCATCTGCATGCGGTTGCGCGCGGTGTAGTCCTCCCACCAGCGGATGCGCGCCATCAGCTTGTCGGCCACCGCTTGCGACACTGCGCGGCGGATCAGCAGGTGTTCGCCGCCGTAGATTTCGGGCGTCTCCGACAGGATGGCCGTGCCGCCATGCGCGACCAGTCGGTCGACCGCCGCGCCGAGGGCGGGGTTCGCGCTGATGCCCGAATAGCCGTCTGAGCCCCCGCACTGCAGGCCGACGACGAGGTGTGAGGCCGGCACGCTCTGCCGCTTCACGGCGTTCGCTTCTTCGAGCAGGCTTTCCACGGCCTGGATGCCGCGCGCCACGGTTCGCGCGGTGCCGCCGCTGTCCTGGATGTTGAAGGCGATGAGCCGGGTACCCTCGGCGAGTGCCTCCTGTGCAATCAGGCCCTGGATCTGGTTGGTTTCGCAGCCCAGGCCGACGATCAGCACCGCGGCGAAGTTGGCATGCCGCGCATAGCCGCCCAGCGTGCGGCGCAGCACCTTCAGCGGTTCACCCTCGGCATCGGTCGCACAGCCCGCGCTGTGCGTCAGCGCGACCACGCCGTCGACGTTCGGAAAGGCCGCCAGCGCCTGCGGATGGATGTCGCGCCGGAAGTGGTCCGCGATCGCTCGGGCGACCGTCGCGGAACAGTTCACCGAGGTCAGCACGCCCACGTAGTTGCGGGTCGCGACCCGGCCGTCGGCGCGCACGATGCCATCGAATGTTGCCGGCGATCCGGCGAGCGCGACGGGCCGTGCATCGGCGCCGACCTCGCTGGCGCGTTCGAAGGCAGCGAAGCGCAGGTTGTGCGTGTGCACGTGCTGGCCCGCAGCGATGGGTGCGCTGGCATGGCCGATGACCTGGTTGTAGCGCCGCACGGGCTGGCCGGCCGGCATGTCGCGCAGCGCGAGCTTGTGCCCCGGCGGCACCAGGCTCGCCACGGTCACGCCGAGCGAATCCAGTACCGTGCCTGGGAGCAACTGCCGGCACGCGATCGCGACATCGTCGGCGGGATGGATGCGGATCGCCGGTTCGATATTCATGGGGTTACCTCAGTGGTCGATCAGTTGCGGGTTCCAGGCGTGCACGCTTTGCCGCTGTTCGCCCAGCCCCACGATGCCGAGCCTCATCGAGTCACCGGGCTGCAGGTAGACGGGGCTGGGCTTGACGCCCATGCCGACGCCGGGCGGCGTGCCGGTCGAGATGAGGTCGCCCGGGTACAGCGTCGTGAAGCGGCTGATGTAGCTCACGAGCGCGGCCACGCCGAAGACCATCGTTTTGGTGCTGCCGTTCTGGTAGCGGTGGCCGTTGACCTCGAGCCACATCGATAGACCCTGCGGGTCGCGGACCTCGTCGGCGGTCACCAGCCAGGGGCCCACCGGCCCGAAGGTGTCGCATCCCTTGCCCTTGTCCCAGGTGCCGCCGCGCTCGAGCTGGTACTCGCGCTCGGACACGTCGTTGACGACGCAGTAGCCCGCCACGTGCGCGAGCGCGTCGGCCTCGGAGACATAGCGCGCGGTGCTGCCGATCACGACGCCGAGCTCGACCTCCCAGTCGGTCTTGACGGAGCCTTGCGGAATCACGACCGGATCGTTGCAGCCGATCATCGTGCACGTGTGCTTCGTGAAGAGAACGGGTTCATCCGGGATCGGCATCTTCGATTCGGCGGCGTGGTCCGCGTAGTTGAGGCCCACGCAGATGAACTTGCCGCAGCCGCTCCACGGCAGCCCGATGCGGCCGGCTCCGGCCAGCGGCAAGGTCGAGGGATCGATGCGCCGCAGCGCCGCCAGCCCGTCAGGCGTGAGGGTCTGACCGGTGATGTCCGGTAGGGTGCCGCTGAGGTCGCGCGCGCGGCCGTCGGCATCGAGCAGGGCGGGGCGTTCATGGCCTTTGGGGCCGATGCGAAGGAGTTTCATGGAAGCGACTTTCTCACTCGGGCGGGCGCACGGCGCATGGCGCCTTCAGTTCGACCAGCCGCCATCGATGACCTGCGTCGTGCCCGTCGTGAACGCGGACTCGTCGCTGGCCAGGTAGACGGCGAGGGCGGCGATTTCCTCGGCGCGGCCGATGCGGCCCATCGGCTGGCGGGCTATGAATGCCGCCTCGATCTGTGCCTCGGATTGGTTGCCGGCGCGCGCCTGCGCGGCGATGCGTTCGCGCAGCGAGGGCGACTCGACCGTGCCGGGGCAGATCGCATTGCATCGGATCCCGCGGGTGATGTAGTCGGCCGCGACCGCCTTGGTCATGCCGATCACCGCAGCCTTGGTGGCGCCGTAGACGAAGCGGCTCGGGGCGCCCTTGATGCTGCCGGCGACCGAGGCAACGTTGATGATGGAGCCACCACCGCGCTCGAGCATGCCGGGCACGAAGGCGCGCATCATGCGGTAGACCGAGCGCACGTTCAGATCGAACGAAAATTCGTAGGCGGCCTCGTCGCAGTCGAGCAGCGTTCCGGCGTGCACGTAGCCCGCCGCGTTGAACAGCACGTCGACCGTGCCCACGCGCGCGGCCAGCTCGCCGATCGCGGCAGCGTCGCGCACGTCGAGCACCTGCGTCTCGAGGGGCGCCTGCGCGGCCAGCGCCTCGAGCAGCGCGCCGTTGATGTCCGTCGCGATCACGCGCGCGCCTTCGCGCGCAAAGGCAAGCGCCGTTGCGCGGCCGATGCCTTGGCCGGCAGCGGTGAGCAGCGCGGTCTTGCCGGCCAGTCGTCCTGTCATTCGGGTCTCCAGTCGAAGATGCAATGCATCGGTGTCCATTTCGAGCCGGCAGGCGTCCAGGGCGTGGGCGCCTGGAACTCCCACATCAATGTCTCCCAGCGGGCGATCACCGGATCCGTCTGCGTCGCCGCGGCCATGCGCAGGGGGTCGTGGACGGTTGCGTCGGTGTCCATCACCATCACCAGGCGTGTGCCGAGCCGGTGGATCGTCATGGCGGTGACGCCGTGACACGCCAGGTGGTCGAGCACCTCGGGCCAGACGGCGCGGTGGTGCTCCTCGTAGCGCGCGATCAGGGCCGGATCGTCCTTCAGGTCGAGCGCGAGGATGTGTCGCATGGCCCGTCCTTCAATGCCCGATGGCGCGGTCGAGGTGGGTGTAGCCGCCGTCCACGACGATCCACTGTCCCGTCGTGTGGCTCGAGCGATCGGACAGCAGGAAGACCACGGTGTCGGCGATCTCCTGCGGCATCGTCATCCGGCGGCCCAGCGGAATGCGCCGGCAGATGGCCTCCAGCGCGGCCTCCGGGTCCGGCAGGCGGTCGAGCTCGCGGCGGTACATCGGGGTCATGACCTCGGCCGGCAGCACGGCGTTGACGCGGATGCAGTCGTCGAGCAAGGTCACCGCCCATTCGCGCGTGAGACCCAGCAAGGCCCCTTTCGCGGCAACGTAGCCAGTGGTCGCGCCTTGGCCGGTCAGCGCCGTCTTGGAACTGATGTTCACCACCGCGCCGCGCGAAGCCCGCAGGTGCGGCAGGCACAGCTCGGCCATCACGACGCAGTGCGTGAGGTTCCGATCGATCGAGCGCAGGAACGCCTCGCGGCCGCCGCTCAAGGGAACGTGGTCGTTGACGCCCGCGTTGTTGACCAGGCCGTGGAGGCTGCCGAGCGATGACGTCGCGTGCGCAACGGCCGCACGGCATGCGGCCTCGTCGGTCAATTCGACGCGGTGGAACTGCATCCGGGGCTGAAGCGCGCGCAGCTCGGCCTCGAATGCGTTGTCGAGCGGATCGCGGCCGAAGATCACCGGCACGGCGCCCTCGGCGGCGAGCGCGCGCGAGATGGCTGCGCCGATGCCGGAGCCTCCGCCAGTGACGATCACCGGCTTGCCCTCGAGGTGCAGGTCCATGCGCGTTGACTCTCAGTCGTAGAGCACCGCGGCGATCTTCGGGTCGGCGATGTTGCTCTTGTCGTACCAGTAGAAGCCGGTGTCGATGATCTTCGGCAGCTTCTCGCCCTTGAGTGCCTTGACGGCCGCCTCGACGGTCTTGTAGCCGATGCCCACCGGGTTCTGCGTGATGGCGCCGGCCATGGCGCCGCTCATGATGGCGTCCTTTTGCTGCTTGCCCGAGTCGTAGCCGACGATGACGGTCTTGCGCTTGAGTTCGCGGCTGCCGTTGACCACGCCGATCGCCGAGCCCTCGTTCGCGCCGAAGATGCCTTTCAGGTTCGGGTTGCCCTGGAGGATCGACTTGGTGATCTCGGTGGACTTGAGGATGTCGCCGCCGCCGTACTGCACGCTCACCACCTTGATGTTCGGATAGGTCGACTTCATGCGTCCGACGAAGCCGTCCACGCGGTCGATGCCGGTGCGGCTGGTCTGGTCGTGCGCCACGACGGCAACCTCGCCGGCCTTGCCGATGAGCTCGGCCATCTTGTCCGCGGCGAGCGCGGCGGCGGCCTTGTTGTCGGTGGTCGCGGTGGTCACGGGGATGTCGCTGTCCACGCCCGAGTCGAAGGCCACCACCGGGATCTTGGCAGCCTGCGCCTTCTTCAGCAGCGGGATCGCGGCCTTGCTGTCGAGCGCGGCGAAGCCGATGGCCTTGGGGTTCTTCGCGAGGGCGGCCGCCAGCATGTCGATCTGCTTGTCGACCATCGCCTCGGTCTCCGGTCCCTCGAAGCTGACCTTGACCTTCAGGTCCTTGGCGGCCTGCTCGGCGCCCTGCTTCACGGCCTGCCAGAACTGGTGCTGGAATCCCTTCGAGATCAAGGGGATGTAGGTCTCCTGCGCGAACGCGGGCGCGGCCAGGCCGAGGCCGGTGGCCAGGCCGAGGGCGGCGGCGAAGTTCTTGATCGTGAGCATCGGTAGTCTCCTGTCTTGGTGGTGGGAAGAATCACTGTCGGCGGCGCCGCAGAATGTCGGTGTAGACCGCGAGGATGATGATCACGCCGGTGACCACGATCTGCCATTCCTGTGCGACGGACAGGATGCGCAGGCCGTTGGTCAGCACGCTCATGATGAAGGCGCCGATGATGGTGCCGAGGATGGTGCCGCTGCCGCCCGACAGCGAGGTGCCGCCGATCACGACCGCCGCGATCGCATCGAGCTCGTAGCCCTGGCCGAGGGCGGGCTGCGCGGAGTTCAGTCGCGAGGCGATCAGCAGCCCCGCGATGCCGCAGATCGCGCCGCTGAGGGCGTAGATGGCGATCTTCCAGGCATCCACGTTGACGCCCGACAGGCGCACGGCCTCTTCATTGCTGCCCAGCGCGAAGCAGTAGCGCCCGAGCGCCGTGCGCTGCAGGACCAGGCTGGCGGCGATCGACACGAGGAAGAGGATCAGCACCGCGTTCGGGATCGGCAAGGCCGGGATGAGCGCACCGATCAGCGAATCCTGCGAGATCGCAGGGAAGCCCGGCGTGTCGTTGAAGTAGATCGGCCGCGTGCCCGAGACTACGAGCGACAGGCCCTTGAGCAGCATCATCATCCCGAGCGTCGCGATGAAGGGCGGCACCTTCAGCTTGGCGATCAGCCCGCCCGACACGAGGCCGGACAGCGCCCCGAAGAACAGCGCAGCGAACACCCCCCAGCCGATTGGCAAGCCCCAGTAGGTCAGAAAGACACCGGCCATGACCGCGCAGAAGGTCATGAGCGTGCCCACGGAGAGGTCGATGCCGCCGGTGATGATGACGAAGGTGCAGGCGACGGCGAGCACGCCGTTCACTGCGGTGGCCTGCAGGATGGCGACCAGGTTGTCGGCCTGCAGGAAATTGGGCGACGCGACACTGAAGAAGATCATCAGCACGAGCAGGCTCGCGAAGGCGAGCAGCTTCTGGCGCGCGCCGCCGTCGAACAGGCGACGTCGCGGCGTGGCGGGGTTCAGGGTTTGCGCGGTCGCGACGGTGCTCGGGGTGCTGTCCATGGAGGTGTCCCGTCAGGCGGCAATGGCAGATTCGCGCTGCGTGGCCAGCGCCATGATGTTTTCCTGCGTTGCATCGGCGGCCGCGAGCTCACCGGTCACGCGGCCCTCGCACATGACCAGGATGCGGTGCGACAGCCGCAGGATTTCCGGCAGCTCGCTGGAGATCATCACGATCGCCTTGCCGGCTTCGGCGAGGGCATTCAGCAGCTTGTAGATTTCGCTCTTCGCGCCGACGTCGATGCCCCGCGTGGGCTCGTCGAAGAACAGGATGTCGCAGTCGCGTAGCAGCCACTTCGCGACCACGATCTTTTGCTGGTTGCCCCCCGACAGCAGGCGCACCTGCTGTTCGACCGACGGGGTCCTGATGGCCAGACGCCGAACGTAGTCGTCGGCGCAGCGGCGAATCGCTGCCGAGTCGAGCCAAAAGCCGCGCTTCAGGAAGCGTTCGAGCGTGGGCAGGACGACGTTGGTCTGCACGTCCAGGCCGGTCGCGAGACCGAAGTGCTTGCGGTCTTCCGAGAGATAGCCGATGCCGTTCGCCACGGCGTCGCGCGGGGTGCGTATCGCCGCGAGCCGCCCGTGCACCCGGATCTCGCCGGCATCGCGCCGGTCGGCGCCGAAGATGGCGCGCGCGACCTCGGTGCGCCCGGCACCCATGAGGCCCGCGAAGCCGAGGATCTCGCCGCGGCGCAGCGTGAAGCTGACGTCGCGGACCGCCTGGCCGCGACGCAGGCCGCGCACGTCGAGCACCACCTCGTTGCGGGCCGTGTCCGCGACGGTGCGTTGACTATGCTCGAGCATGCGGCCCACCATCATCGAGATGATGCGCTCGATCGGTGTCGTCGCAGTGGGCACCGTGTCGATGTAGCGGCCGTCTCGCATCACCGTCACGCGGTCGGAGATCTCCTTGAGCTCGTCCATCTTGTGGGAGATGTAGACGATGCCCACGCGGTGCGCCTGCAGCGTGCGGATGATGCGAAAGAGCTCGGCCGTCTCGGCGCTGTTGAGTGCCGCGGTGGGCTCGTCCATGATCAGCACGCGTGAGTCGAACGACAGCGACTTCGCGATCTCCACCATCTGCTGCTTGGCCACCGAGAGTGAGCCGACCGGCGTGCGGGGATCGAGCGGCAGGTGCATGCGCGCGAAGATGGCGGCAGCCTGATCGTTGAGCGCGTCCTCGTCGAGCAGCAGGCCGCCCCACTTCTTGGGCTCACGGCCGATGAAGATGTTCTGGGCGGCGCTCAGGTGGTGCATCAGGTTCAGTTCCTGATGGATGATCTGGATGCCCAGGCGCTGCGCGGTTCGCGGCGAATCGATCTCGACCGGCTGGCCGTCCAGCAGGATGTCGCCGGCATCGCGCTGATACACGCCCGAGAGGATCTTCATGAGCGTGGACTTGCCGGCGCCGTTCTCGCCCATCAGGGCATGCACCTCGCCCGCCTGCAGCTCGAACTGCACGTCGGCGAGCGCCTGCACGCCGGCGAATGCCTTGCTGAGCCCTCGAATGCGAACGAGCGGCGCGTTCACGCGTCGTGCCCCGCCAGCGCATAGAAGCGCCTAGCGTTGTCGTGTCGGATGCCGGCACGTTCGGCGTCGGAGAGATCGGCGAACAGCGCGTCGCTCACCTCGATCCATGCCGTGTAGTCGGCCGCCAGGTTCAGCACGGGCCAGTCGCTCCCCCACGCGATGCGGCCGGCACCGAAGCGCTCCAGCAGTGCATCGCGCACCGGCCGCAACGCATGGCCGCCGTCGTCGCCGCCCGCGCGTGTTGCACCGCCCGCTTCGGTCAGCAGACCGGAGAACTTGCAGCAGACGTTGGGACATTGCGCCAGTGCGTCGATGCCGCGGCGCCACGCCGTGGCCCAGTCGGATTGCCACCCGAGCGCAAGCTGCGGCTTGGCCGCGTGGTCGATCATCACCGGCAGGTCGGGCCAGGTCCGCACGAAGGCAAGCAGCGCCTCGAGGTGCCAGGGCTGGACCAGCGCCTCGAATCGCAGGCCGTGGCGATGCAGTGCCCGCACGACGTCGGCGTTCGGCCGAGTCGCGATCCAGTCGTGCTCGGGCAGGTCCTGCAGCATGGGTCGCACGCCCTTGAAGTGCGGGTCGTCCGCCCAGCGGGCCAGCGTGTCGACCGACGCAGGGCGCGTCATGTCCACCCAGCCCACCACCCCGCCGACGAAGTCGTTCTCACGGGCTAGACCGAGCATGAAGTCGGTTTCGGCCTCGCTGTCGGCGGCCTGCACGAGCACTGTCTGCACCACGCCGTGGCGCTCGAGGAGCGGCCGCAGATCGGCCGGGCCGTGGTCGCGATGGATGGGCGCCAGTTCAGGCACGTCGGGCCGCAGCCAGCGGTAGTCGCCCCGGCGCAGCTGCCAGAAATGATGATGGGCGTCGATGCGCACCGGCGGGGTGAGCATGGTGATTCAGGGCAGTAGGGGGTGACCCCGATGCGCTGTCGTGTTCATATACGAATAGACTATCCATGGATGAACCGAAAGACAACGACGAAGACCCCCGGACATTCCCTCAGCGGTGCGCGCCGGGCATCGGAGGCGGAATCGTCGGACCGCTACCGCGCGCCCGCGCTCGACAAAGGACTCGACATCCTGGAGCTGCTCTCGGAGCAGCCGCATGGCCTGACGCGCGGCGAGATCGTGAAGGCCATGGGCCGCAGCCCGAGCGAGATCTACCGAATGCTCGAGCGCCTGGTGGCACGTCATTACGTGAGCCGCTCGCCGGAGGGCGACCGCTATGCCATGAGCCTGAAGCTGTTCGTGTTGGCGCACCGGCATCCACCGGTCGAGCGGCTGGTGGCACGCGCGCGCCCTGCGATGGAAGCCTTTGCCAACGCCGTCGAGCAAAGCTGCCACCTGAGCGTGTACGACCGTGGCAACCTGACCGTGGTGGCGCAGGTGTCCAGCCCGGGCAAGCTCGGCTTTTCACTGCGGCTCGGCGCCCGCGTGAGCCTCGTGGACACCGCTTCGGGCCAGGTGCTGCTCGCCTTCCAGAACGAGGACCGGCGTGCCGAGATGCTAGCGGCACACGAGGCGCTCGAAGGCGAGATCCCGCTCAGCGAAGCGGAACTCGCCGCGGAGCTGCGGCGGGTGCGCGATCTCGGCTACTGGCAAGGCGAGAGCCGCCAGTCCTTCGGCATCACGGACATTTCCGTGCCGGTGCTGGCGCCTGGCGGCATCGCGATCGCCGCGCTCACCTGTCCGCATGTGCGCCGCATCGACCGGCACGGCGGCGCCGCGGTCGACGAGGTGCGCGAGCGGCTCGCCGAGACGGCGCACGACCTGTCGCTGGAGTAGGCGGTACAGCGTCGGGCGCACTGCCAGGCCCGGGTGGAACGTGTCGCTGGATGCGCAGCTATTGTGTTCCTGAGACGGCGGGTCGGCGTCAAAGCGACAGCGGCCCTACATGCGCCACCACGATGTCGGTTGCGGCTGCCACGGGTTGGCCCATGGCCGCGGCAAGCAACAGAAGTGCCGAGACGCGCGATCTGCAGGCTGGTGACTTCATGGCCACGCCGCGCGGAGCCGTTCACGCGTTCAGCAACCCGCACGCCGTCGAGGCGCGGGCGCTTGTGATCAACACGCCGGACATCGGGCCGCAGTCCTTCCGCGAAGTGGCGGCTATCGTGAATGCGGGCGGCCCCCCCGATCGGGCCAAGAGCAACAATGCAGAGCTTCGGGCTGGTGCCGGCGGCGCCGCCGTGGATAACCCACGCATGTCGCGCCAATGCGTACGGACTATCTATATAGGGTCGGGTCCGTGAGTTCGTCGCCGTGAGCACCAGACATTCGATCGGTCTTCGGCGCTGGTGGCGTCGGCTGCGATTGCGCGGTCGCTCAACAGATTTCGCCCGTGCTCATTGGCGACGAGCGAAGTCGGCAGTACCCTCATAGCCATGCAGGACCTCTTCGATCCCGCGCGCCATGAGGCCCTTACCGCCGGGCCATGGAACGAGGACGTGGCGCGCCATGCGATCGTGCGCATCTGCGCTGCTGCCGAAGCCGAGTTCGATGAACGCGAAGGAAGCTGGTTGCTGCACCCGCAGGACGACCCGCCGCACCCCGACGCCAGGTCGTCGAACCTTTACTGGGGGGCCATGGGTGTCGTCTGGGCCTTGCGTCACTTGCAGACGCAGGGCGCGGTACTTCTGAAGCGCGACTACGCGCCTTGGATCGAGCTCTACCCCGATCGACTTCGACAGGAGGCGGCGGCCGAGGCGCATGGGAGCGCCTCATACTTGTTCGGTGAGAGCGCGGCGCTGCTACTGGCGTGGATGTCTACGCACCGCGACGACTTCGCGGATCGCTTGCATGACATCGTGCAAGGCAACCTCCATAACCCGGCGCGCGAGCCGCTGTGGGGCAATGCCGGCACGGTGCTCGCTGCGATCCGCATGGCAGAGGCCGGCCATGAGGTCCGCTGGTCTGAACTCGTGGCGCAGGCCATCGACGCCCTGTTTCGGGACATGGAGACCGATCCGGAGACCGGCACCTGGATCTGGGAGCAGGACCTCTATGGAAGCCGCTCTCGCTACCTGGGAGCGGGACATGGCCTGGCCGGCAACGCCTATGCCGCATTGCGTGGCGCCGACCACCTCGACGCAAGCTCAGTGCAGGCGATCGAGGAACGTGTCCTGGAGACCCTCTCGGCGACGGCGCTGCATGCCACGCTCGACGCCCCGGGCGGTCAGGTCGCACTGCTCAACTGGCACGTGCTGGTCGACAGGGAGCGCGTGGCGGCGTGGCTGGCGAAGGGTGGAAGACCGTTGGTGCAGGATTGCCACGGCGCGCCGGGCATCGTCTGCCGGCTCGCCGGCGCGTCGCGCGGCCCGCGCTGGGACACGCTCCTGCGTGGCGCCGGTGAGTTGACGTGGCACGCCGGGCCGCTGGCCAAGGGGCCCTCGCTGTGTCACGGCACCTCCGGCAGCGCGATGGCCTGCCTTAAGCTCTGGCGTCGCTTCGGGGAGCCCGAGTGGCTTGAGCGGGCGCGACGCCTGGCAATTCACGCGGCCGAACAGGTGGAGCTGGCGCGCTCTCGACATGGCAGGGGACGACACAGCCTGTGGACCGGGGACCTTGGCGTGGCTTGCGTTATGTGGAACTGCATCGCGGGCGACGACCGTTTCCCGACACTGGATCACTTCTAGATCCGCGGTCGGGAGTCCCCCAAAACGATATCGTGCCACCGAAGGACATCAAGATCCGCGGCGTTCAAATGCCTAGCCCCCCGGGGTACCTGGGCCTGCGAGCATTCGACTGGCCTTCGACGCCGAATGACACTGGCAGCGATTGAGCTGAGTACCTCAAGATTGCGTTGCGCAACGCCCTTGCCGCGTACATCTGCAGTACCTTGAGAGCGGTCGTCGGCGTCGAGATGTTCCTGGCGCCTGGATGCCCGCAATGTGGCCGAGACCGTGAGTTCACGCGTTGGCCGCGAACAGTCCCGATCAGCAAAATGGCCTAACCGCGGTGCTCGACGAAGTTCAACATTGGTGCCCTCAAAGCTAAGTCATTGATTTTTGGTTGCAACTGAATGTTGCAACTGAGGTGCTGCCCACCCACTGTGGGGAGACAGCAAGTGGATGGAGTTCTACAGCTACGACGTCTACACGAATCTGGGCATGACGGCCGAGGCCAAGTCCTTCTACGACCGCATGGTCGCCGACACCCACACCGACAACTTCCCAACGGCGGGTGTGCACTGGTTCCGCGACTGGTTCTTCCCGTTGTGGCGCGACCATGGCCACGCCAATGTGATGGTCAACTACTTCAAGCTGCTGGGCGACAACTTCCCCAAGAAGGCCAACGGCGTGGACTTCGCGCGCAACCTCAACTGGGGCGAGTTCGTGCACTTCATGAGCGCCGCGGCGGGCAAGGATCTGCGCGCGCTTGCCGGCAATGCCTTCGGCGGCTGGACCTCGGCCTTGGATGCGCAATTCCAGAAGGTGCGCACCGATTTCGCGGCGGTCAACACGGGATACGTACTCGAAGCCACACCGACGCCGCCGTAGTAGCCCGCCGGCGGGCGCAGCCCATCACGCACCCATCACGCGCCCCAGCCATTCGCGCAGCGCCGTGCGCACGCGGCTGGTGCCGAGTGCGGTGGGCAGCCAGTCGAGGGCAGGCACCTCGATGCGGCCGGCCAGTCCCATCGGAGCCGCTTCCACCGTCAGGCCGCGCGCGGCGGCGGCTTCATCGAACGCACGCTTGGCGCGCGGCATGTGCGCGCCGTGAGTGACCAGCAGAATACGGGTGATGCCCGAGCTCTGCATCAGTGGCACGGTCCGTGCGGCGTTCTCACGCGTGTCGCGCGACTGGTCCTCGGTCCAACGCAGTGGCCGGCCGAACTCCTGCGCCGCGATGCGCGCCGCAACTTCCGCCTCGGCTGCGCCTTGCGTCTGCCCCCGGCCGACACCGCCGCTGAACCCCACTGGCACACCGGTTTCGCGGCTCAGCCACAGGCCGTAGCGCAGGCGCTCCAGTGACTGGTAGTCGAGGTTGGTGACGCCGTATTCGGGAGCGAACGGTTCCACACCACCGCCGAGCACAACGATGGCCGTCGTGGCCTTGGCGCCAGTGTCGCTCTTGATCTCGCGGAGGCGCTCGGCCGTGAGGGCCGGCGGCACGTGCAGCAGGAACTGCTCGAGCATGCGCCCGACGCCGGTGCATGCGCTCAGCCAAATGCCCGCGCAGCTCAGCACGATGAGCAGCCAGCCCAGCCCGCGCCGCGGCAGCATCAGCCGCGCGCCAACGAACATCGCCAACAGCAGCGGCACCGGTGGCAACAGCAGTGCCGTGAGAATCGGTTTCCAGGCTTCGATGCCCAGCATGCCAAACAGGCTGTTCACTATGGGGTCTCTTTCGGGCTGCTTGTGACGGGTGGCGATTGTGCCGGAGCATCGCGGCATCATTCAGACTCTGTTCAGGAGACGCCCATGAGCGACAAGTCCGACCAGCTTCGCGCGAAGCTGATTCGCAATTTCAACGACGCCGCCAAGACGCACGAACAGCGCGCGCCGCTGTACGACAGCCTGTGCGTGCGCCTGGCGCGCGGCACCGCTGCGACGAAGCTGGGCATCAGCCACGACATCGTGGCGCCCGGCATGCGCGCCTGTCCGTACCACTTCCACTATGCGCAGGAAGAGGCTTTCGTCATTCTCAAAGGCGCCGGCATGCTGCGCGTGGCGGGCGTGATGCTGGCGGTGAAGGCGGGCGATACCGTCTTCATCCCGCCCGGCCCCGACTACCCTCACCAGCTCATCAACACGTCGGACGCGCCGCTCGAGTATCTGTCGATCAGCACCAAGGACAGCCCCGAGGTGGTCGAGTACCCCGATTCCGGCAAGTACCTTGCCACGGCCACGCGCGACGGAGACGCCCACGGCTTCGCGCGCATGCACCGGGCCCAGGACGACCTGGACTACTGGGACGGCGAACCCTGAACTCGCACTTTCAGTAGAACGCCTGCAGCTCGGTCGGCGCGCGCGATGTCGAGCGACTTGCCACAGTTGTTGCGCTTGATCAGTGAAATCATCTCCGGTGCCGCCTTGCCCTCGTCGAGCAGGCGACCCACTGGAAAGCGGTCTTCATGGCTGTAAGTCTCGATGCCTTGATCCGACAGATGAATAAGCGCGCGGGGTCGACGGCGGCGTCGTCGACGCGACAGCGCGCGCTGCCGGACAATGCCTCGCGTTTCGTCGCGCAACGGAGAAATTCATGAGCAACTCGATCGACACCATCACCCTCGCCGGGGGTTGTTTCTGGTGCCTGGAGGCCGTCTACGAGCGGGTCGATGGCGTCACCGCCGTCGAATCCGGCTACAGCAACGGCCACGCCAGGAACCCGGGCTACGAGCAGGTGTGCCGTGGCGACACCGGGCACGCCGAGGTGGTGCGCGTCAGTTTCGACACCTCGAAGATCAGCTTGCGCGAGGTGCTGGAAATCTTCTTCGTCATCCACGACCCGACCACGTTGAACCGCCAGGGCAACGATGCCGGGACGCAGTACCGTTCGGGCATCTACTTCCACGATGCCGAACAGCAGCGCATCGCACGCGAGGTGCTTGACGAAGTGAATGCGCAGAACGGCGGGCGCGCCGTCACCGAGTTGATGCAAGAGGCGAACTACTCGCGGGCCGAGGATTACCACCAGCACTACTTCGCCAACCACCCTGACCAGGGCTATTGCACGTTCGTCGTGGCGCCCAAGGTGGAGAAGTTCCGCAAGACCTTCGCCAGCCGCGTCAAATCCGGCTGAGCCGCGCGACGGCGTGATGTTTCACCGCTTCTCGGTCGCCCGCCAGCGGCACTGGCGTTTGCCTGGGTCTGCGGCCGGCTTGCGCTCTATACACTGAGTTCACGCACTTGGCGGCCGCGCTGCGACGCCGGCGTGCGCGGGTTCACCGCGTGGGGCTCATGGATCAATTGTGGCTTTCGGCGCCCGCCCTGGCGATCCGGGTGTGGCGCGACGACGCGAAGATCGGCTGGCGTGCCAACAGCACGGCGCTCGACTGGGCCGCGTCGCGCGGCGTCGGCACGGCGCAATGGCAAGCCTTGGCCGACGAACTCGCGGCACGCTGCGAAGCCGGCGCTGAGCGGGGCGCGCTGGGCGTGCAACTGGGCGGCGAAGCGCTGCGCTGCACGGTGGTGCCGATGGGCGCCGGCTGGCTGGTCTGGCTGGTGCCCCGTTTGCCGGCTGCGACGCCTCCGCAGGACAACGCTGTGCTCGAGCGAATGCGGGCACAGGAGGAGCGAAGCTCCAAGCTGACACGGGCGGTCAACCTGGCATCGGTGTCGGTGTGGCACATCGACCTCGCGACGCGGCGCATCCAGTACAACGAACAGGGTTACCGCATGGCGGGCATGGCGCCGCAGCCTGAAGGCGTGCCGCTGGATGCCGTGCGCGCCACCATCCACCCCGACGACGTGGCCGCCGTGGTGCGCGCCGCCGACGAGGCCATGGCCGGCAACGGCGTGATCGATGTCGAGGCGCGCTATCGCCAGCCCGACGGCAGCTACCGCCACCTGTTGACACGCCGCGTGGCAGAGCGCGATGCCGAGGGGCGAGTGGTGGCGCTGGCCGGCATATCGATCGATCAGACGCAGCAGATTGCCGAGCGCGAGCGCGCCCGTGCGCTGGCACGCCGCATCGAGCTCATCACCCAGGCAGCCGGCGTGGGCGTGTGGAGCATCGACGTCGACGCCGACATCGTCGAGTGGAATGACCAGATGTTCCGCATCTATGGCCTGCCGCCGGGGCGCGACGCGCCGACGATGCGTCACCTGATGACGCAGGTCGTCCACGTCGACGACCGGGGGCTGGTCGCGAGCCAGCGCACGCTCGCAAGCAAGGTCGGGCATCGCGGGGGGCTCCAGTTCGAGTTCCGCATCGTTCGCCCCGACGCCTCGGAGCGCTGGCTGTCGACCTGGTGGCGACGGGAAATGAGCGACGGCCGGGTCATGGCCTACGGTGTCACGCTGGACGTGACCGAGCGTCGCAATGCCGAAGTGCAGCTGCGCGACGCCAACGAGCGCGCCGTGCTGGCCGCCGAGTCGGCCGGCATCGGCACCTGGGAGCGCGACGTGCGCACCGGCGCCAGCGTCTGGAACGCACAGATGTACCGGCTGCGTGGCCTGGCGCCGGAATCGGGCCTGACGCCCGAGCAGGCGCGCCTTGCGGCCATCCACCCCGATGACACCGAAGACCCGGAGGAGCGCTTCGCACACATCGTCGCCAAGGGGGTCGGCTTCGAGCGCGAGTTTCGCGTCGTCTGGCCTGACGGCTCGGTGCGCTGGCTGGCCGCGCGCGGCATCGTCCAGCGCGACGCGCTGGGCCAGGTTGAACGCGTGCGCGGCGTGAACTGGGACATCACCGAACGCAAGCGCGCCGAACAAGCGCTGCGCGACAAGTCCAGCGCCGAGCAGGCCAGTCGTGCCAAGTCGGAATTCCTGTCACGCATGAGCCATGAGCTGCGCACCCCGTTGAACGCGGTGCTGGGTTTCGCGCAACTCCTGCAGCGCGATCCCGACGACCGGCTCAATGCACGCCAGGCGGAACGGGTCGACCGCATCCACTCCGCCGGGCTGCACCTGATGGCGCTGATCGACGACGTGCTCGACCTCGCGTCCATCGAGTCCGATTCCCTGCCGCTGGCACGCGAGGCCGTGTCGGTGCAGGCCGCCGTCGACGATGTGCTGCAGTGGTGCGCGCCGCAGGCCCAGCGCGAAGGCATCACGCTGCATGTCGCCGGCACGCCCGGCTGGGTACGAACCGACCCGCGGCGCTTGCGCCAGATTCTTGCCAATCTGCTCAGCAATGCCATCAAGTACAACCGTCCGCAAGGCCAGGTGTGGCTGGACGTGCAAGGCTGCACCTTGCGCGGCGACGCGAGCTGGCAGGTGCGTGTGCGCGACAGCGGCCGTGGTCTGAACGCCGAACAGCGGGCACATCTGTTCGAGCCCTTCAACCGGCTCGGCGCCGAGCGCGAAGACATTCCGGGCACCGGCATCGGTCTGGCCATCGTCCACCACCTGGTGCAACTGATGCAGGGCGAGATTGAAGTCGACAGCGAGCCGCAGCAAGGCAGCGAGTTCCGCGTACGCTTGCCCTCGGCGCCAGCGCCCAACCTGGCCGACGCCGGCGAGCGCGACGCCGCCCAAGCGGCGGCCGCGGCATCGGCGGACGCGCTGTCGGTGCTGTACATCGAAGACAACCCGGTGAACGTGATGCTGGTCGAGGAACTGGTGGCGATGCGGCCCAACGTGCGCCTGCTCACGGCCGCCGACGGTGCGTCCGGCGTGGCGCTGGCGCGTGCCGAATTGCCCGACGTGCTGCTGATCGACATGCAGCTGCCCGATTTCGATGGACTCGAGGTGCTGCGCCGGCTGAAGGCCGAGCCGTCGCTGTCCGGGCGCACCTTCATTGCGCTGTCGGCCAGTGCCATGCCCGACGAGGTGCGCAGCGCCCGCGCGGCCGGTTTCAGTGACTACTGGACCAAGCCGATCGACTTCGCACAGTTCCTGGCCGGGCTCGACGCGCTGGCCGCGGCGCTGAACTCACCTCAGGGCGCCAGCCGTTCGCGCACCCAGCCGGCTCCGGCCCGGCGGTAACGCAGCCGGTCGTGCAGGCGCGACTTGCGGCCCTGCCAGAACTCCCAGGTGTCGGGGACCAGCCGGTAACCGCCCCAGTGCGGCGGACGCGGCGGGTTCAACAGGTATTGCGCGCCGAACCTGGCTGCGTTGGCGATCAGCACCCCGCGCGACGTGATCACCTCGCTTTGCGGCGACGCCCAGGCGCCGAGGCGTGAATCGAGCGGGCGCGAGCGGAAGTAGTTGTCGGACTCTTCCTCGCTGACCTTTTCCACCCGGCCTTCGATGCGCACCACGCGCTCCAGCTCGACCCAATGGAATTGCAGCGCCGCATGCGGGTTGACGGCCAGCTCGCGGCCCTTGCGGCTGTCGTAGTTCGTGTACCAGACGATGCCGCGCGGGTCGTAGCCCTTGATCAGCACCACGCGTGTCGACGGGCGGCCGTTGTCGCCCACCGTCGCCAGCGTCATCGCGTTGGGCTCGGGCACCTGCGATTCCAGCGCCTGCTCGAACCACAGCTCGAACTGCTGCAGCGGGTCGGCCGCCGACGCATGCTCGTCCAGCTCGGCGCGTCCGTAATTCTTTCGGATGTCAGCGAGCTTGCTCATGCGGCGAGTATAGGAACAGCGCCACCGGCGATGCACGGAAACCGAAACTGGCGTATACCGGCGCCCTGACGCCAGTTCTGTCCATCACGAGGAGCCTGCGAATGGCCTCAATGAACGTCAATGGCAAGACCGTGAACGTCGATGCCGACCCCTCCACGCCGCTGCTGTGGGCGCTGCGCGAGCACTTGCAGCTCACCGGCACCAAGTACGGGTGTGGCGTGTCGGTGTGCGGCGCCTGCACAGTGCACCTCAACGGCCAGGCGGTGCGCAGTTGCACCACGCCGATCTCGGCCGTGGCGGGGCAGAAGATCGTCACCATCGAAGCGCTGGCCGACGACAGGGTCGGCAGGGCGGTTCAGGCTGCCTGGGTCAAGCACGACGTGGCGCAATGCGGTTACTGCCAGAGCGGCCAGATCATGAGCGCCAGTGCGCTGCTGAAGGTGAACAGGAAGCCCACCGACGCCGACATCGACGGCGCCATGGCCGGCAACATCTGCCGTTGCGGTACCTACGCCCGAATTCGCGTGGCGATCAAGGACGCGGCCCAGGCCCTGGCTTGAGGAGCATCCAATGAAATACGAGCAGCTGATGAGCCGTGCGGGGCGTGCGGCGCAGGCCGTCGCGCCGACGGTGGCGCTCGATCGGCGGAATTTCCTGAAGCTGAGCGCGGGCAGCGGCTTCGCGCTCGGTGTGCTGCCGATGGCAACCCGCGCTTCCGCGCAGACCGCGCCGGCGGCCACCGGCTTGTTGCCGCACCAGTCGCCGTCGGCCTTCGTCAGCATCGACACGGCAGGCATCGTCACGGTGATGGTCAACCGCCTCGATTTCGGCCAGGGCGTGATCACCGGCTTGCCGATGCTGGTGGCCGAGAAACTGGACGCCGACTGGTCCAGCGAGGCGCCGGCGGCATGCAAAGTGGCGGGCGGCGTGGTGACGGCCGGCCCGAAACGCGCGAGCTTCGGTGAACTCGCCGCCGATGCGATAAAGCAACCCGTGCCCGAGAAGGTCACGCTGAAGGACCCGAAGAACTGCAAGATCATCGGCAAGCGCACGCGTCGGCTCGACGGGCAAGCCAAGTCGAACGGCCGGCAGCAGTTCGGGATCGATGCGCGTGCCGAGGGCATGAAGACCGTGCTGGTGTTGCGCCCGCCGGTGTTCGGCGCCAAGCTGGCCAGCTTCGATGCCAGCCGGGCCAAGGCGGTCAAGGGGGTGGCCGATGTGCTGGAGGTCAACCTCGACCGCGGCGCCAGCGGCTTGACGGTGGTGGCGCAGGTGCAGCGTGCGGCGCTGATGGCCCTGGGCACCACGCTGCCGGGCGCGGCCATCACCTTGAAAGACGGCGTCGTGAAGCAGAGCAGCTACGCCGACTACACGGTGGCCCGCATGCCGCAGATGCCGCCGATCGACGTGCACATTGTGCCGAGCGCCGACCCACCGACAGGGGTGGGGGAGCCGGGCCTGCCGCCGCTCGCACCGGCATTTGCGAATGCCATTGCGAAACTCACCGGCAAACCGCTGCGAGAACTGCCGCTGCGCTTGACGTGACAGCGTGTTGCCCGCGCACGTCCTGCGTCGTAACCCGCCTGTAACGCATGCGGGAAATTACTGCTGTGATAAACGACTACGGAAAAGGCCTTAAGTAGACGCCCTCTGGCCGAAAGGCGATCCACCTTCCATTCTTGTGTCGAGGGGCGACGAACAGTGCTCCGTGCAGTTTGAAGGTTCAGGGTGAGGGAAGTCATGAGATTGCGGCCGGCGGTGATCGTGTTGGCAGCGGGCATCGGGTCCCGCTTCAGCGCGTCCACGCACAAGCTGACAGAACGTTTGGGCGCGTCCAGCGTGCTCGGTTTGACGCTGCGCCATGCCATCGCGAGCCACCTGCCGGTGGTGGTGGTGACGACCGTCGCGTTGGCCGATGCGGCCCGCCGCCATGTCGCCGCGCGCGACGTGGTGGTGGTTCCGAGTGTGGGCACCCCCGGCCCGGCGCCGCTGGGCATCGGCTATTCGATCGCGGCCGGCGTTTCGGCGCGCCCCGATGCGTCGGGATGGCTGGTGCTGCCGGGCGACATGCCGATGGTGCAGAGCGCCACGCTGACGGCGGTGGCGCGCGCCCTCGAACATCACCCGGTGGCCTATGCGCAGCACAAGGGCCGCCGCGGGCATCCGGTGGGCTTCGGCGCCGAGTTGTACTCGGAGCTGGTGACGCTCTCGGGAGACGAGGGCGCCCGGCGTCTGGTCGCGCGCTATCCGGCGCACGGCGTCGAGGTCGACGACCCTGGGGTGCTGATCGACGTCGACACCGAGGCCGACCTCGAGAAGCTGCGCGTGATGCAGGCAGCGGCTGCTGCGCCGGTGCAGCGGTGAGCTGTCGGCCGCCACGTCGCCGCAGCGCCCGCCAAGACTTGCTTCAGGCCGTCAAGGCGTGGCGGTGCGCCAGCGCGACCAACCGCTCGATTTCGCGGTCGCGGATGCCGCAACCGCGCAGTGATGCGGCGGTGCCCAGCAGGTAGTCCAGCGTGGTTCCGAAGCGGCCGCACGCGCTGCGCAGGATGTCGATCATCTGTGGGTCAGGCAAGGGGCCGACGAAGCTCGGGCTGCGGCGGCTCAGCGTGAACGCCAGCGCATGCACCGTGCCTTGCGTCGTGCGGCAGGGCAGCCATTTGGGGTCGTAGACGCCGGTGGGCATTTCGCGCAGCCACAGGCGTTCCAGCTCCCTCTCGGCGCGTCCGTGCTCGACGCGATACGCCATGCCGCGGCACGACCCGCCGGCGACCAATGCGAACACCAGGCCGGGGCACTCGGGGGTGCCGCGGTTGATGTGCGAGCGCATTTGCAGCGCACGGTGCCAACCGTAGACGGTGGCGTGGCGCTGCTCCACAGCATGGAACTCGGGGCGCCAGATCAGCGAGGCATAGCCGAACACCCACAAGTCCTTGCTGCCGCCCCATTCGGCGCGGATCCTCGACAGCTGCACGCTGGGGTGGCGCGGATGGAGCCCCGATGGATACATGGTCATGCCGCAACTCTAGAATGAATCGCACGCGCCCATGGCGCCCGTGCAACTGAACCGGAACAGGGCGGATGATGATTTGACGATGTAACCAAGTTACTTCACAATCAATGCATAGGTTACATCGCCGACTTGCCTCGGAACACTGTCCATGAAGTCCGTCATCGTCGAAGTCACGCAACGCATCCGCGAACGCAGCGCCGGCACGCGCCGCGCGTACCTGGCGCGCGTCGACGCCGCCAGCAACCGTCCGCGCGGCAGTGACCGCATGGGCTGTGCCAACGTGGCCCACGCGTTTGCGGCCCTGCCGGCCAACGACAAACTGCACGTAGTCGCCGAGCGCCGGCCGCACATCGGGGTAGTCACGGCCTACAACGACATGCTGTCGGCACACCAGCCCTACGAGCACTTCCCTGACGTCATCCGTGACGAGGCGCACCGACAGGGTGCGACGGTGCAGGTGGCCGGCGGCGTGCCGGCCATGTGCGACGGCGTGACGCAAGGCCTGCCCGGCATGGAGCTGAGCCTGTTCTCGCGCGACACCATCGCGATGGGCACCGCAGTGGCCCTCACGCACGACGTGTTCGATGCCGCGCTGCTGCTCGGCATCTGCGACAAGATCGTGCCCGGCCTGTTGATCGGCGCTTTGCATTTCGGCCACCTGCCATGCGTGTTTGTTCCGGGCGGGCCGATGAGCACGGGCTTGTCGAACAACGCCAAGTCGACCGTGCGCGAGCAGTTTGCGCAAGGCCTGGTGGGGCGCGACAAGCTGCTCGAAGCCGAGTCGGCGGCCTATCACGGCGCGGGCACCTGCACCTTCTACGGCACGGCCAACAGCAACCAGATGCTGCTCGAAGCCATGGGCTTGCACGTGCCCGGTGCGGCCTTCGTGCACCCGCATGCGCAACTGCGCGAAGAGCTGACTCGCGAGGCCGTGCGCAGCGTGCTCGGCATCATCAAGTCGCAACAGCGCTTCACGCCGATCGGCCGCTTGGTCGATGAGCGCGTCATCGTCAACGCGATGGTCGCGCTGCTGGCCACCGGCGGCTCGACCAACCACCTGATCCACTGGGTGGCGGTGGCGCGCGCCGCCGGCATCGTGATCGACTGGACCGACTTTTCCGATCTGTCGCACGCCACGCCGCTGCTGGCGCGCGTGTACCCGAACGGCAGCGCCGACGTGAACCAGTTCCAGGCGGCAGGAGGCCCCGGTTTCGTGATCCGCGAGTTGCTGAACAGCGGCTACCTGCATGCCGATGTGGCCACCGTCGCTGCCGGCGGCCTCGCCGCCTATGGCCAGGTGCCGCAGCGTGACGGCGACGCGCTGGTGTGGCGCGACCTGCCCGCGCAAAGCGGCGACGACAGCATCGTGCGCACGGCAGCGGCGCCGTTCGGCACCAGCGGCGGGCTCAAGCTGCTCACCGGCAACCTCGGCCGCTCGGTGATCAAGGTGTCGGCGGTGCCGGCTGACCGCCACATCGTCGAGGCCCCGGCGATCGTCTTCGACGCACAGGAGGAGTTGCTCGCCGCGTTCAAGGCTGGCCAACTGGAGCGCGACTTCATCGCCGTCGTGCGCTTCCAGGGCCCGCGCGCCAACGGCATGCCCGAGTTGCACAAGCTGACGCCGCCGCTGGCAGTGCTGCAGGGCAAGGGCTTCAAGGTCGCGCTGGTGACCGACGGCCGCATGAGCGGCGCGTCGGGCAAGGTGCCGGCCGCCATTCACGTGAGCCCCGAGGCGCTGGCCGGCGGGCCGCTCGGCAAGGTGCGCAGCGGCGACCTGATCCGCCTCGACGCCGTCGAAGGAACGCTCGAAGCGCTGGTCGACGCCGCCGAGTGGGCCTCGCGCGACGTCGCCGTGCTGACCGATGCGCAACGCGACACCAACGCTCACGGCCTCGGGCGCGAGCTGTTCGGCGGCATGCGCCGCAATGTCCTGAGCGCCGAAGAGGGCGCCATCACCTGGCTCTGAACTCCATCGAAGTCCTATGAACCCACTTGAACTTGCATCGCACGGCCCGGTCATTCCGGTCATCGTCATTCATCGATTCGAAGACGCGGTGCCAATGGCGCAGGCGCTCGTTGACGGCGGCGTGAAGGTGCTGGAGATCACATTGCGCACGCCGGTCGCATTGCGCTGCATGGAAGCGATCGCGAAGGCGGTGCCGCAGGCCATCGTCGGCGCCGGCACGGTGCGCAGCGTGGCCGATGCGCGCTCCGCCAAAGACGCGGGCTGCCAGTTCGCGGTGAGCCCCGGCTACCTCGCCAGCATCGGCGTGGCCTGCCGCGAGATGGGTTTGCCGTTGTTGCCAGGCGTCTCGACCGGCAGCGAAGTGATGCAGGCCAACGCCGACGGCTATCAGTTCCTGAAATTCTTCCCCGCCACTGCGGCCGGTGGCATTCCGATGCTGAAGGCGCTGGCCGGCCCGTTCGCCGATGTGGTGTTCTGCCCGACCGGCGGCATCACGCCCGAGACTGCGCCGCAATTCCTCGCGCTGCCCAATGTCCAGGTCTGCGGCGGCTCGTGGTTGACGCCGCAAGACGCGGTCGATGCGCGGGACTGGTCGCGCATCACCGGGCTCGCGCGCGCCACCGCGACGCTGCGCAAAGCCTAGAACAGCTGCGGCTCGCCGCCGCCTGGCCCCAATACAGCGCCTTCGATCTCGAGCAGGCGCAGTTTCGTCGTCACGCCGCCGGGGGCGGAGAAACCGCCCGCCTTGCCACCGGCTGCGAGCACCCGGTGGCAGGGCACGATGAGCGGAAACGGGTTGCGGCCGAGCGCCTGTCCGACGGCGCGGGCCGATCCGGGGTCGCCGAGTCGCGCTGAGATCTCGCCGTAGGACAGTGTCGCGCCAGGTGCAATGTCGCGTGCGACTTCGTAGACGCGGCGATGCAGCGGCGGCACGCCGTCCATGTCGAGTGCCACGCCGCGCAGATCGACTGGCTCGCCGCGCAGCAGCGCGACGATGCCGTCAATCGCGGCTTGCACCTCGGGCGGCGGCGTTGTCTGGCGCGCTGCGAGGTCACGTCGTGGCGGGCGTGTCGCGTCGCCATTGGACTGCGGCAACTGCACGCCGACGACGCCGCGCTCGCCCCACGCGATGCCGCAGCGGCCGATCGCGGTGTCGAAGTGTGCAAATCCGAGCGTTCTCATGATGGAAAGCGATGGTAGTACGGCGCGGGAAAACCGGCATCGGCGCATCTAGAATCGCCCGGCCTCCCCACAACCGGAGAACCCCGATGCGTCTGTGCCTTACCGCGGCACTCCTTGCTGCTTTCCTCGGCGCCGCCACGGCCCGCGCCGAGTCCCCCGCCGATCGCTGGAATCTCGCCGACCTGTACCCCACGCAGGCCGCGTGGGACGCCGATGCAGCCAAGCTCGAATCGCAGCTCGCCGAGCTGGCCCGTTGCAAGGGCCATCTCGCAGACAACGCGGCGCGCTTGCGGCTGTGCCTCGACTTGCGCGCCGACATGACCAAGCGGCTGTACCGCATGGGCACGTTCGCCGGCGAACAGCTCGCCGAAGACACCGGCGTGCCGGCCAGCTTGGCGCTGGGGCAGCGCACCGACCTGCTGGAGAACAAGCTCGTCGAAGCGAGTGCGTTTGTCGAGCCCGAGATCCTGCGCATGGGTGCGCGCAAGGTCGCGCAGTACCTGGCCGGGGATCGCGCCCTCGGTGTGCACCGGTTCCCGCTCGAGCGCATCCTGCGCGCCGCGCCGCACACGCTTGACGATGCCGGCGAAGCGCTGGTCGCGAAGTTCGGCCTGATGAACAGTGCCGGACAGTCGGCATATTCGATCCTGACCGACGCCGACATTCCGTGGCCGAAGGTGAAGCTGTCGACCGGCGAAGAGATCACGCTCGACCCGTCGGCCTACACCAAGTACCGCGAGGCCGCCAACCGCGACGACCGCAAGCGCGTGATGGACGCCTTCTTCGCCACCTTCAGGACCTATGAGCGGACCTTGGGCGTGACGCTGTACTCCCAGCTCAAGCAAGACAAGGTCTACAGCAGCGTTCGCAAGTACCCCGACTCGATCACGCGGGTACTCGACGACAACCGCATCCCGGTGGCGGTGATCGACACGCTGATCGCGCAGACCACGGCCAACCTGCCGACGCTGCACCGCTACTTCCGGCTGCGCGCGAAGATGCTCGGCGTCAAGGACATGAGCTACTTCGACATCTATCCGCCACTGGTGCATGGCGACTTCAAATTCCCGCTGGCGTTGGGCCGGCAGTTGACGATCGAAGCCGTCGCGCCGCTGGGCAAGGACTATGTGCAGACCATGTCGAGCGGTTTGGAACATCGCTGGATGGACGCTTACCCGCGTCCGCACAAGCAGTCGGGTGCGCATGCCACCGGCGGTGGTTACGACGTTCATCCCTTCGTGCTGATGAACTACAACGACGACTACGAATCGGTCACGACGCTGGCGCACGAATGGGGCCACGCGATGCACTCGTACCTGGCCAACCGCGCGCAGCCCTTCGTGACGTCTCAGTACGCGACCTTCACCGCCGAAATTGCCTCCACTTTCAACGAAGAGCTGCTGCTCGACCGCATGCTGAAAGCGGCGAAGACCGACGACGAGCGCCTGTACTACCTGGGCACGTCGCTCGAGGGCCTGCGCGCCACCTTCTTCCGGCAGGCGATGTTCGCCGAGTTCGAGCGCAACGTTCATGCCCGCGCCGATCGCGGCGAGCCCCTGACCGGCGATGCGCTGACCAAGACCTACTGCGAGATCCTGAAGCGCCACCATGGCACGGCCGAGGGCGTGGTGGCGATCGATGACGCGTACTGCACCGAGTGGGCCTACATCCCGCACTTCTACAACTCGTTCTATGTCTACCAGTACAGCACGTCGATCGCCGCCAGCTCGCTGTTTGCGCAGCAAGTGGCCGGCGGTGAGAAGGGCGCGCTCGATCGCTACCTGGGCCTGCTGCGCGCAGGGGGGTCGAACTACCCGTACGAGCTGGTGATGGCGGCCGGCGTCGACCTGGCGACGCCGGCGCCGTACCAGGCGTTGGTCGCACGCATGAACCGCATCATGGACGAGATCGAGGCGATCCTCGCGAAGCGAAAGTAGCGCGTTCAGTTCAACGGGCGTCGAGCACGATGCAAGTCGTCGTCGCATGCGCGAACAGCGTGCCATCCGGCCCGACGAGCCTGCCTTGCGCGGTGCCGATCTTGCCGCCGCTGTAAATGATCTCGCCGATGGCGCGTACCAGCGGCACGCGGTCGGTGAGTGCCTTCACGTAGTTCACCTTCAGCTCCACCGTGGTGTAGCTCTTGCCGGGCGGCAGCAGGGTATGGACGGCGCAGGCCAGCGCGGAGTCAAGCAGCGTCGCGATCCAGCCGCCATGCACGCTGCCCATCGGGTTGTAGTGGGCGAACTGCGGCCGGCCCTGGAACTGCACGCGTCCCGGTTCGGCCTCGACCAGCATGAAGTCGAGCGTGCCCGAGATCGGCGGCACCGGGATTTCACCCGCCAGCATCGCTTCGAAGATCTGAATTCCGCTGCGCCCGGCGAACTGCTCGGGCCGGCCCAGCCCAGGCTGCAGGCGGCGTGCGCGCAACTGCGTTTCGCGGGCCTGCCAGGCCGCCAGTGTGGCGTCGGCGGAAGTCGGGGTGTGTACGGCGGCGAGGGTCATGTCGGCTCCATTCGGTGGCGGTCGAGAATCAAGTATAGGTTGCATATGCAATCATTGTAGCTACAATTATCGACATGCGCCACCCGCCTTCCACCGCGACCCCCGAGTCGACGCCTGCCACCGCCGCGTCACCACGGGGCTGCACCAACCTCAAGCTGCGCCAGCTCAGTCGCGCGGTCACGCGCCACTACGACGCGTATGTCGCGCCGACGGGGCTGAAGAACACGCAGTACTCGCTGCTGTCGCATGTGGTGCTGCTCGGGCCGATCCAGCCGTCGGAGCTGGCGGCCCGAATGCGGATCGACGCCTCGACATTGACGCGCAACCTGCAGCCGCTGCTGGCCCATGGCTGGCTGCAGCAGGGGCCGGGCGCCGACGCGCGCAGCCGGCTGATCGAGGCCACCGATGCCGGCTGCACCTTGCGCACCGAGGCGCAACGTGCGTGGAAGCAGGCTCAGCTCGCCTTGAACGCCCGGCTTGGGGCCCAACGTGTCGCGGCGCTGCACGCATTGATCGACGACTGCATGGCCGTGCTCGACGCGGCCGACGAAGAGGACGCTGCCTGATGACACCTGCCACGCCTCGCGTCCGCCACGCGCCGACCTTCTTCTGGGTGCTGCTCGCCGCGGCCGGGACCTTCGCGCTGACGATGGGCGCGCGCCAGTCGATGGGCTTGTTCGTCGGCGTGCTCAATACCAGCACCGGCCTGGGCCTGGCGAGCATCAGCCTTGCGTTTGCATTCGGCCAGCTGTGGTGGGGCCTGACCCAGCCGCTGGCGGGCATCGTCGCCGACCGCATCGGTGCCGGGCGTGTGCTGCTCGCCGGCGTGGTGCTGGTGGCCGCGGGCACGGCGCTGGTGCCGCTGATGCACAGCACCTGGGGCCTCGTGCTCGCCATCGGCGTCATGGCCGCCGGCGGGGCCGGCATGGCGGGGCCGTCGGTGCTGATGGCCGCCACCACGCGCTTGATTCCACCCGAGCGGCGCGGCATGGCCACCGGCATCGTCAACGCCGGCGGCTCGTTCGGCCAGTTCATCTTCGCGCCGATTGCCCAAGGGATCACCGCGGCGGCCGGCTGGGCCGCCGCGCTGCAGAGCCTGGCGCTGTTGTCGCTGCTGGCGCTGCCGGCCGCCTGGGTGCTGCGCGGTTCGTCGAACGCCGCTTCGCCGGCCTCGAGCCCGGCCCCGCGCGAAGGCACGCGCGCGGCCATCGCGCGGGCGCTGGTCGACCCGAGCTACCGCATGCTGTGTGCGGGATTCTTCGTTTGCGGCTTTCACGTCGCATTCATCGCGACGCACCTGCCGGGGGTGGTGGCGGCTTGCCAGCTGCCGCCGGAGATCGGCGCGTGGTCGCTGTCGGTGATCGGGCTGTTCAACATCGTCGGCAGTTTCGCGATGGGCTGGGCAGTCGGCCGTTGGCGCATGAAGTCGCTGTTGTCGCTCGTGTACGCGGTGCGCGGCGTGGCGGTGCTCGCGTTCATGCTGGCGCCCAAGACGCCCGCGGTGATGCTCGCGTTCGCTGCCGTCATCGGCGTCACGTACCTGTCGACGGTGCCGCCGACGGCCGGCTTGGTGGCCAAGTTCTTCGGCACCGCCAACATGGCCACGCTGTTCGGCATCGTGATGGTGGCGCACCAGCTCGGCGGCTTTCTCGGCGCCTACCTCGGCGGCAAAGCCTTCGAATGGACCGGCAGCTACGACTGGATGTGGTACGCCGACATCGTGCTGGCGGCCGGCGCGGCATTGATCCATCTGCCGATCCGCGAGCCGCGGCTCACGCCGCGCGTCGCCGTGGCTTGAGCGTCACGTCGCGCGGGTCGCGGCCACGCCGGGCGTCACGTCGTCGCCGTAGGCTTGCTTCCAGAACTGGGTGATACGCTGGTTCTCGTCCATGCGTTCGCCCGGGAGGCCGTCTTCGGCGTGCCACGCCGCGATGCGCGACTCGATCGCGAAGTGCAACGTCGGCTTCACCGCGCCGGGCTCGTCCAGGCTGCCCACCGACAAGTCCATGCGTTCGGACTTCAGGTACTCGAAACTCAGCGGCGTTCCGCATCGACCGCAGAAACCGCGGCGCGCGAACCTCGACGATGCGAAGTATTGCGGCGGTGAGGCCCAGGTGACCTCGCTCTTGCGCAGGTTCATGAACGCCGCGCGGGTGTTGCCGAAGGCGAGCTGGCACATCCGGCAATGGCAGTAGTAGCCTTCGCGGTGATCGGGGCGCGCTTCGTAGCGCACGCCGCCGCACAGGCAGCCGCCGGTCAGTGCCGGGAGTCCGGCCGTTGGGGTGGCTTCGGTCATGGCACGATCCTCCGAGTCGCGGTGCGCCCGCGCTTGCAACGCGTCAGTTTGCCACCGTGTAGTTCAGCGTCAATCGGCCGCCGTCGACATAGACGATCTCGCCGGTCATGTAGCTCGATGCGCTGCTGAGCAGAAAGGCCGTCACGTCGGCGATCTCGCCGGGTTCGCCCAGCCGCTTCATCGGCGTGCGACTCATGATGTGCGCGCGCGCCTCGTCGCCGCCGAGCACCGCATTCTTCGCCAGCTCGGTGGCGATGGTTCCCGGCGCCACCGCATTGACGCGGATACCGCGGTCGGCGAGCGCCAGCGCCATCACGCGCGTGAGCTGGTTGATGCCGCCCTTGCTGACGTTGTAGCTGGCAATGGTCGGGATGGCCATCACGCCGTTGACCGAACTCATGTTGACGATGGCCCCGCCACCGGCCTTCAGCATCGCGCGCGCGACCGCCTGGGCGACCAGGAACGCACCCTTGAGGTTCACGTCCAGCACCGCGTCCCAGTCGGCTTCGGTGATGTCGAGAAAGTCGGCCGCCTTGACGATGCCCGCGTTGTTGACGAGTGCGTCGATGCGGCCGAAGGCGGCCAGCGTGGCGGCCACGGCCGCGTCGACCTCGGCCTTCCTGGCGACGTTGCAGTGCAGGTAGACGGCACGCGCACCGTCGGCGGTGAGGGCGCCGGCCAGCGCCTCGCCGTGGGCGTCGTCGACGTCCCACAAGGCCACGGCCGCACCGTCGCGGGCCAGGCGTTGCGCACACGCGGCGCCGATGCCCTGGCTCGCGCCGGTGATCACGGTCACCTGGCCCTGCAGGTTGAATTGGACGGGGTTCATGACGCCTCCAAACGCGTCGGCCCGCTGTCGCGGGCCGAGCAATCCATTGAAGACAGCAGTGTAGTGGGGCACCGCGAACGTCAGAAAGTGTGACCTGTCGCAACTTCTGCGCGCGCGCGGAGTCGCAGTCGGAGCTTCAGCACCTGTGAGGATTCGCTCATGGATTCACGGCATTGCGGCGTCGCATGGGTCACGCTGGGCCTGCTGGCCATGCTGTCGGCGTGCAGCGCCTACGGGCCGAGCGGGCTCGGCAGCGGCGTGGAACTGGCCGACGTGACGAAATCCATGGGGCCGCCGACCGGCGAGTATTCGCTGCCCGGCGCCGGCAAGCGACTCGAGTTCGCCCGCGGCCCCTTCGGCAAGCACACCTACATGCTCGACTTCGATCGCGGCGGCCGGCTGGTCTCGTGGGAACAGGTGCTGACCGAGCCGCACTTCAACGCGGTCAGCCTGGGCGTGACGCGCGACGAGGTGTTGATGAGCCTGGGCCATCCGTCAGACGAACGTCGAATTCCACGCCAAGGGCGCACGCTGTGGTCCTACCGCTACGAGGCGCCGGTATGCCAATGGTTCCAGGTGGGGCTGGACGCTGCCGGCCGGGTCGTCGACAGCGGTTACGGCCCCGACCCGCTGTGCGATCACAATGACCCTCCGGAGCCACGCTGAGGCCACCCACCGACTGCAAGCACCACGCACAGGATGACGACGCCAGCCCCCGTCTTGTACGGCATTTCGAACTGCGACACCGTCAAGCGCGCACGCGCTTGGCTGGAGGATCGCGGCTTCGAACACCAGTTTCACGACTTCAAGAAGAGCGGTGTTCCGCCCGCCGCGCTCGACCACTGGATGGCCCGCGTCGGCTGGGAGTCCTTGCTCAACCGCCAGGGGACGACCTGGCGCAAGCTCGACGATGCGGCCAAGGCTGCGGTCATCGATGCGCCGTCGGCGCGCAGCGCGATGCTGGCGCACGTGAGCATCATCAAGCGCCCGGTCGTCGAGTGGCCGAACGGTGATGTGACCGTCGGCTTCACGACCGAGCTGTTCAAGCAGCGCACCGGGGACGTGGCGGCCGCTTGAGCCCCGGGTGCCTCAGACGACGCCGGGCCGCCTCACGCCGCCAGCAGCTGCCGCAGCACGAACGGCAAGATGCCGCCATGTTTGTAGTAGTCGACCTCGATCGGCGTGTCGATGCGCAGTGTCAGCGCGACGCGCCTGCTGGTGCCGTCCTTGGCGGTGATCACCAGCGTGGCGTCCTGCTGCGGCTTGATCTGGGCGTTGAGCTCGATGTCGAAGCGCTCGTCGCCGCGAATGCCCAGCGACTGCCAGCTGTCGTTGCCCTTGAACTGCAGCGGCAGCACGCCCATGCCGACCAGGTTGCTGCGATGGATGCGTTCGAAGCTGCGAGCAATGACCGCCTTCACGCCGAGCAGCTGCGTGCCCTTGGCGGCCCAGTCGCGTGACGAGCCGGTGCCGTATTCCTCGCCGCCGAAGATCACCGTCGGTGTGCCTTCGGCGATGTACTTCATGGCGGCGTCGTAGATGAACATCTTCTCGCCGCCCGGCTGGAACAGTGTCAGCCCACCTTCCTCGCGGCTGCCGTCGGGCCCGGGCGGAATCATCAGGTTCTTGATGCGCACGTTGGCGAAGGTGCCTCGCATCATCACGTCGTGATGGCCGCGGCGCGAGCCGTAGGAGTTGAAGTCGGCCTTCATCACGTTGTGCGCCTTCAGCCAGCTGCCGGCGGGCGAGGCTTCCTTGATCGAGCCGGCCGGCGAGATGTGGTCGGTGGTGATCGAGTCGCCGAACAGCGCCATCGCGCGAGCGCCCTTCACGCCGGCAGCGGCGGCTGCAGGCTCCATCGTGAATCCGTCGAAGAAAGGCGGGCGCGCGATGTAGGTCGACTCGGGCCAGGTGTAGACCTGCCCCTTGACCCCGTTGACCTGCTTCCACAGCTTGCCGGGGTCGCTGGCCACCTTGTCGTAGTTCTTCTTGAACGCCTTGCCGTTCATTGCGTATTTCATCAACGCGTAGATCTCGTCGCTCGAGGGCCAGATGTCGCCGAGATACACGGCCCGGCCGTTCTTGCCCACGCCCACCGGCTCGGTCATCAGGTCCTTGTTGACGGTGCCGGCGATCGCGTAGGCCACCACCAGCGGCGGGCTGGCGAGGAAGTTGGCCTTCAGGTTGGGGTGGATCCGCGCTTCGAAGTTGCGGTTGCCCGACAGCACCGCGGCGCACACCAGGTCGTTCTTCGTGATGGCGTCGTTGATCTCGGGCGTCAAGTCGCCGGAGTTGCCGATGCAGGTGGTGCAGCCGTAGGCCGCCACGTTGAAGCCGAGCTTTTCCAGGTAGGGCAGCAGGCCCGCCTTCTCGAGGTACTCGGTGACGATGCGCGAACCGGGTGCGAGCGAGGTCTTGATGTGCTTTTGCACGACGAGGCCGGCCTCGACCGCCTTCTTCGCCAACAGCCCGGCCGCCAGCAGCACGCCGGGGTTGGAGGTGTTGGTGCATGAGGTGATCGCGGCGATCAGCACGTCACCGTTGCCGATCGTCACGCCGCCTTTGGTGTGTGCGGTGGCCGGTGCCTTGGCTTGTGCAGCATCCAGCGTTGACCGGTTCGCGACCATCTCGACGACGTCGCGTGCGGCGCCGTTGCGGTCGGCCGGCGCTGGCGGGGCGCCGTTGAGCCCCGCCGCCTGGATCGGGAAGCGCAGGCCGAGCTTGTCGGCCGGCTGATTGAATCCGTTCTCGGCCGGCGACTTGGAGAACAGCGAGGCGAACTGGCTCTTCACGTTGCCGAGTTCGATGCGGTCTTGCGGCCGCTTCGGGCCGGCCAGGCTGGGCGCCACGCTGCCGAGATCGAGCTTGACCACCGCCGAATAATCGATCTCGCCGGCCTTGGGCACACCGAACAGGCCCTGTGCCTTGAAGTAGGCCTCGAAGGCCTCGATCTCCTTGCCCGTGCGCCCCGTGCCTCTGAAGTACTCGATCGTGCGTGCGTCGACCGGGAAGAAACCCATCGTGGCGCCGTATTCGGGCGCCATGTTGGCGATCGTGGCGCGGTCGGGCAGGGCGAGCGTTTCGGTGCCCTCGCCGAAGAATTCGACGAATTTGCCGACCACTTTCTGCTGGCGCAGGATCTCGGTCACGGTGAGCACCAGATCGGTCGCCGTCACGCCTTCGCGCAGCCGGCCGCTGAGTTCGAAGCCGACCACGTCCGGCGTCAGGAAGTACACCGGCTGGCCGAGCATGCCCGCCTCGGCCTCGATGCCGCCGACACCCCAGCCGACCACGCCGATGCCGTTGATCATCGTCGTGTGGCTGTCGGTGCCGACCAGCGAGTCGGGGTAGTAGACCTTGTCCGACGTCCTGTGCACGCCGCGCGCCAGGTACTCCAGGTTCACCTGGTGCACGATGCCGAAGCCGGGAGGCACGACGCCGAAGGTGTCGAAGGCCTGCATGCCCCATTTCATGAACTCATAGCGTTCCTGGTTGCGCTGGAACTCGAGCTTCATGTTGAGGTCGAGCGCCTTCTTGCTGCCGTAGTGGTCCACCATCACCGAGTGGTCGACCACCAGGTCGACCGGCACCAGCGGCTCGATCGTCTTCGGGTTCTTGGACATCGCCGCAGCGACGTTGCGCATTGCCGCCAGGTCGGCCAGCAGCGGCACGCCGGTGAAGTCCTGCAGCACCACACGCGCCACGACGAACGGAATCTCGTCGACGCGCGCCGCCTTGGGCTTCCAGCCCGCCAGTGCTGCGACGTGTTCGGCGCCGACCTTCTTGCCGTCGCAATTGCGCAGCACGCTTTCGAGCACGATGCGCAGCGACACCGGCAGACGCTTGACGTTCGGATAGGTCTTGGCGAGCTCGGGCAGCGAAAAGAACCGGCCTTCGCGGCCCGACGCGGTATTGAAGGTCTTCAGGGTCTTGGCGAAGGCGTGGGCGGGCGCATTCTTGGGCATGGTGAGCTCCGGGGTTGGTGTTCGACAGTGCTGATGATTATGGTGTCGGCACAACGTGACAGCATCGACCAGCGGGGTTATTCGCGCTGCGGCGGCAGGCCTGGGCGAACGGGCAGCGCAGCGAGGGCGGCATCGAGTCCGGTTACGAGCGCTACCGTGGCGTTGGCACGCAGGGGCTTCCCCTCAATACCTTCATCGACGTCGGCGCACAAATCGTCGGCGGCCCGGACAGCTGCCATTACGCCAGCCAGCGCAATTCGCTGTCCGACCTCGGCATTCGTGTGCAGGGGCCGTCGGCCTCGCTGGCATTCGATTTCTGACGCCCAATGTAAAGAGCCCCTGGGCGCGGGCCGAGGGGCTCCACGGTCGAGCCGTTTCGCGTCAGGCGCTGGCCTGCTCGGCCGCGTCGGTGAACTCCTTGATGCGGTCGAAGTTCAGGTACTGGTAGACCTTGTCGCTCGCCGCGGTGAGCACGCCCATGTCGACCAGGTACTCCTGCTGGGTCGGAATGCGCCCGAGCTTGGAGCAGATCGACGCCAGCTCGGCCGAACCGAGGTAGACGTTGCTGTTCTTGCCCAGCCGGTTCGGGAAGTTGCGCGTGCTGGTGGAGAACACCGTCGCGCCTTCCTTGACCTGCGCCTGGTTGCCCATGCACAGGCTGCAGCCGGGCATTTCCATGCGCGCGCCGGCCGTGCCGAGCACGCCATAGTGGCCTTCCTCGGTCAGCTGGTGGGCGTCCATCTTGGTCGGCGGCGCGACCCACAGCTTGACCGGAATGTCGCGCTTGCCTTCGAGCAGCTTGGAGGCCGCGCGGAAGTGCCCGATGTTGGTCATGCACGAGCCGATGAACACCTCGTCGATCTTCGCGCCGGCCACTTCGGAGAGCGTCTTCACGTCGTCGGGGTCGTTCGGGCAGGCGACGATGGGCTCGTGGATGTCGGCCAGGTCGATCTCGATCACCGCGGCGTAGTCGGCATCGGCGTCGCCTTCGAGCAGCTGCGGGTTGGCGAGCCACGCCTGCTGCGCGGCGATGCGGCGCTGCAGGGTGCGCGCGTCGGCGTAGCCGTTGGCGATCATCCACTTCATCAGCGCGATGTTGCTGTTGATGTATTCGACGATCGGTTCCTTGTTCAGGTGCACCGTGCAGCCGGCCGCGCTGCGCTCGGCCGATGCGTCGGACAGTTCGAACGCCTGCTCGACCTTGAGGTCCGGCAGCCCTTCGATCTCGAGGATGCGGCCGGAGAAGATGTTCTTCTTGCCTTTCTTCTCGACCGTCAGCAGGCCTTGCTTGATCGCGTACAGCGGGATTGCGTTGACCAGGTCGCGCAGCGTGACGCCGGGCTGCATCTTGCCCTTGAAGCGCACCTGCACGCTCTCGGGCATGTCCAGCGGCATCACGCCGGTGGCGGCGGCAAAGGCCACCAGGCCGGAGCCTGCGGGGAAGCTGATGCCGATGGGGAAGCGCGTGTGGCTGTCGCCGCCGGTGCCCACTGTGTCGGGCAACAGCAGGCGGTTGAGCCAGCTGTGGATCACGCCATCACCGGGGCGCAGCGCGATGCCGCCGCGGTGGCTGATGAAATCAGGCAGTTCGTGGTGCATCTTCACGTCGACCGGCTTCGGGTAGGCCGCGGTGTGGCAGAAGCTTTGCATCACCAAGTCGGCGCTGAATCCGAGACACGCCAGGTCCTTCAGCTCGTCGCGCGTCATCGGGCCGGTGGTGTCTTGCGAGCCCACGCTGGTCATGCGCGGCTCGCAGTAGGTGCCGGGACGCACGCCTTGGCCTTCGGGCAGGCCGCAGGCGCGGCCCACCATCTTTTGTGCCAGCGAGAAGCCCTTGTGTGTGTCGGCCGGGTTCTGCGGCAGTCGGAACAGCGTGGATGGGGGCAGTCCCAGCGCCTCGCGCGCCTTGGCGGTGAGGCCGCGACCGATGATCAGCGGAATGCGACCGCCGGCGCGCACCTCGTCGAACAGCACCTCGCTCTTGACCTTGAACTCGGCGATGATGGCGCCGTTCTTCAGCGCCTTGCCCTCGTAGGGGCGCAGCTCGACCACGTCGCCCATCTCCATCTTGCTCACGTCGAGCTCGATCGGCAGCGCGCCGGCGTCTTCCATCGTGTTGTAGAAGATCGGCGCAATCTTGCTGCCCAGGCAGACGCCGCCGAAGCGCTTGTTCGGCACGAACGGAATGTCTTCGCCGGTGAACCACAGCACCGAGTTGGTGGCCGACTTGCGCGATGAACCGGTGCCCACCACGTCGCCGACATAGGCCACCAGGTTGCCGCGCGCGCGCAGCGATTCGATGAACTTCACCGGGCCGCGCTTGCCTTCTTCTTCCGGCGTGATGCCGGGGCGCGGGTTCTTCAACATCGCCAGCGCGTGCAGCGGGATGTCGGGGCGGCTCCAGGCGTCGGGCGCGGGCGACAGGTCGTCGGTGTTGGTCTCGCCGCTGACCTTGAAGATGCTGACGGTGAGGCTCTTGGGCACCTCGGGGCGGCTCGTGAACCACTCGGCGTCGGCCCAGCTTTGCAGCACCGCCTTCGCGTTCGCATTGCCCTGTTCGGCCTTCTCTTGCACGTCGTGGAACTGGTCGAACATCAGCAGCGTCTTCTTCAAGCCGTTGGCGGCGACCTTGCCGACGGCGGCATCGGAGAGCAGGTCGATCAACGGCTGGATGTTGTAGCCACCGAGCATCGTGCCCAGCAGTTCGGTCGCTTTTTCGCGGCCAATCAGCGCGTAGCGCTCGCTGCCATGCGCCAGCGCGGCGAGGTACGAGGCCTTCACCTTCGCCGCATCGTCCACGCCGGCCGGCACGCGGTGCGTGATCAGCTCGACCAGGAAGGCTTCTTCACCGGCCGGCGGCGCCTTCAGCAGCTCGATCAGCTCGGCAGTTTGAGTGGCCGACAGCGGCAGCGGCGGGATGCCGAGCGCGGCGCGTTCGGCGACATGTTGGCGGTAGCTCTGGAGCATGGTGGCTTTCCTTGCAGGGGATGTGGCAATGAATGAATCGATGAATTCAGGCGGCCTTCGGCACGATGACCTTGAGGCCCTTGAAGTAGTCGCGAAAGAAGCTGGCGTCGCGGGTGATCAGCGCATCACATTGAAGCAATGCGTGTGCCCCGACGATGAAATCGGCAACCGTGCGCTGCCGCCCGCCGCCGCGGCTGCGATAGCGCCGCTGCATTTCGCCGGCGCGCAAGGCCGACTTTTGTTCGACAACGCCGTAGGCAATGCCCATTTCTTCGAGGGCGAGCATGGCCTGGTCGCCGTCGCGCAGGCAGCTGCAGATCTCGGTCAGCACGACGTCGCAGACGACGACGGGGCCTGTGGCCAGCGCTTCGCGCAACGCCGCTTCGGCGGCGTCGGCGTGTTCGGCATCGCTAAGCAGCTCGACGATGACCGATGAATCGACCGCGATCATTTCGGTCAGAGGTCGACGGGGTCACCGGGGGCGCGTCCGCGAATGGCGCGCATCGCGTCGTCGACCGACTCGAACCCATCCAGCTTGAACTTGCCGCGCACGCGCGAGATGGCGTCGTCGACGTTCTTGCGCAGGATGATGCGGCTGCCGTCCAGCTCGACCTTGAGCAGGGTGCCCTTGGTCAGGCCGAGCGCATCGCGCACGGCCTTGGGCAAGGTGATCTGGCCGCGCTCGGCGACAGTGGCTTCCATCGCGAACTCCTGGAAGTGGTATGTATTAAGTATACATACCCAACCAGTCATACTCAAGGCGTCGGCCTTGAGCGGGCCGCGAACGCGATGGCGCTGTCGGTCGGACCGTCAGGGGGCGCTGCCGGCCTTGGCGGCGCGCTCGGCGGCCTGGGTCGCGGCGCGCTGCTCGCTGTGCATGCAGCCGTCGACCATGCGCTGGCCCATCTTGCTGTTCATCATCATCGACTTGCTCGGGATCTGCAGCCAGACGATGCCTGCCTGCTTGTCCTCCAGACGCACCGCACCGGTGGTGGTCTCCTGCGGCACCATCATGTAGTGCATGTTCTTGAACCCGACCCGGAAATGGCCCGGCTTGCCTTCGACGCTGTCGACGTCGACACGCTGGCCCATTTCGCATTGGGCCTGGCCGGTGAGCACGCGATCGGCAATCGCCAGCTGATTGGCGCTGATGGTCTCGACCGTTTCGGTGGCCAGCGCCAGGCCCTTGGCCTCGGACTTCAATTGTTGGCGTGACGTGGCCGCCTTCGCCGCCGGCTTGGAGGCGCCCGACTTCGGCGCCGGCGCGGCGGACTGGGCGAACGCACTCGCGGCGCACAGGGACAGGCTGGCGGCACAGACGGCGGCAGCTGCGGCAAATCGGGTCATGAGGGATCTCCTGGTTGAATCACCGGCCCCGCATGTCGAGGCCACTCGAAGGCGAATGTGATGCAGGGCGCGATGGCCGATGAAACAAGTTGTTGAGCGGACCGTCGCGCGGTGCTGCAGCGTTCAGTCGTCTGCAAAGAACGCTTCGCGCACCTGAGCCGGCAGCGGCTGGCCGGTGCGCTGCGCGCGTTCGAGCACCTGCCAGAAGTAGCGATAGCTGGCGCGGTCGTGCAGCGTGTCGCGGTGTCGCGTCGGCGCCCAGTCGGCTGCCTGTGCCGCCATGATGATGTCGATCGCCTGGTCGACCTCGGCAGCGGTGGGAGCGAAGGCTTCGACGATGGGCCGGATCTGGTTCGGGTGGATGCTCCACATGCGCGTGTAGCCGAACTCGCGGCAGGCCTTGTCGGCCGCCTCGGCGATCGCCGAACGATCGCTGAACTCGGTGACCACGCAATGCGACGGTGTCTTGGCGTGCGCGTGGCAGGCGGCGGCGATCTCGAGCTTGGCGCGCAGCACCAGCGGGTGGCTGAATTGGCCGCGCGCGCCCATTGCTGCAGCGGGAATGGCCCCGCGGTGCGCGGACACGAAATCCATCAGCCCGAACGACAGCGATTCGACGCGCGGGTGGGCGGCAATGCGGTCGACGTCATGCAAAGCGCCGTGCGTTTCGATCAGCACGTGCACGGGAACCTGGCGGCCCGCGCCGTGCACGCGGATGAAGTGGTCGATCTCGTCGCAGGCGCGCGTCACGTCGGCGAGGTCGCGTGGTTTCGGCACCATCAGGTAGGCGAGTCGTTCGCCGGCGCGGCCGACCAGCGTGTCGACCTCTTGCATGAAGGCTGGGTGATCGACCGGGTGGACTCGCGCGCCGACGCGGCCGTGGTGGTTGAGGCCGGACATCACCAACTCCGCCACCCGATGCGCATGCTCGACCTCGCCGCCGATCGGCGCGCCGTCTTCGCAGTCGAGCGTCACGTCGAACACCGGCCCCAGCTCGGCTTGCAGTTCGAGGCTCTTGCGCATGCGCACCTCGACCCCGGCGTAGTGGTCGCACACGGGCAGCAGGGCGGGCGAGTCGCCGGCATCGAACAGTGCTTCGCGCGGATGAACCTTCGATGAAGACATGGCCTGAATCAAAAGAAGAAAGGCCGGCGCACACAGTGGGCCGGCCTGGGGGTTGGGGCGGGCAGCCCGTCGGATGCCGCCGGTCAGAGCAGGTGCTTGACGCCTTCTTGCTCTTCCAGCAGTTCCTTCAGCGTGAGGTTGATGCGCTCCTGGCTGAACGTGTCGATCGCCAGCCCCTCGACCAGCTTGTACTCGCCGCCGGCGGTGGTGACCGGGAAGCCGAACATCACGTCCTTAGGGATGCCGTACTGGCCGTCGGACGCAATGCCCATCGTCACCCATTTGCCGTTGGTGCCCAGCGCCCAGTCGTGCATGTGATCGATGGCGGCATTGGCGGCAGAGGCCGCCGACGACAGGCCGCGCGCGTCGATGATGGCGGCGCCGCGCTTGCCGACGGTGGGCAGGAACACGTCGCGGTTCCAGACGTCGTCGTTGATCATCGACTTGACGCCTTGGCCGTCGATGGTGGCGAAGCGGTAGTCGGCGTACATGGTCGGCGAATGGTTGCCCCAGACGGCCAGTTTCTCGATGCTCGACACTGGCTTGCCGGTCTTGGCGGCGATCTGGCTCAACGCGCGGTTGTGGTCCAGGCGCAGCATGGCGGTGAAGTTCTTGCGCGGCAGCTCGGGTGCCGACTTCATCGCGATGTAGGCATTCGTGTTGGCCGGATTGCCCACCACCAGCACGCGCACGTTGCGGCTCGCCATCTTGTTCAGCGCCTTGCCTTGGGCGGTGAAGATCTGTGCGTTGGCGGCCAGCAGATCCTTGCGCTCCATGCCGGGGCCGCGCGGACGGGCGCCCACCAGCAGGGCGTACTCGGTGTCCTTGAAGCCGGTGTTGGCGTCGCCGTGCGCTTCCATGCCGGCCAGCAGCGGGAATGCGCAGTCTTCCAGTTCCATCATCACGCCCTTCAGCGCTTTCTGGGCCTTTTCGTCGGGGATCTCCAGCAGCTGCAGGATGACCGGCTGATCCTTGCCCAGCATTTCGCCGGAAGCGATACGGAACAGCAGTGCGTAGCCGATCTGGCCGGCTGCGCCGGTGACGGCGACACGAACGGGTTTCTTGCTCATGGGGGGAATCTCCGGAAAGGTGAAAACAAGCGAACCTGGGAGGGCGGGCTGACGCCGCCGCGGTGAGCAGAAGTGTAGGCCACTCGTGCGTGAATGGAGGCCGAGTCTAAGGGTCAACCCGCGCATGGTCAATACTCTTATGTCTTACATAAGACATCAGTCAATTGGCGTGGACGGCGGGCACCGACCTGTGCTGCAATTCGTGCCATGCCGTCCGTCGTACCGCCCTCGAATGCCACTGCGTCCGCGGGCCGAACCGGCGACGGGGACGCACCGGCGTTCAGCCCGCTTTACCAGCAGATCAAGACCTTGATCACGCGCAGCCTGCAGGCTGGCGAGTGGCGGCCCGGTGAAGCGATTCCGAGCGAGGTCGAGCTGGCGGCGCGCTTCAAGGTGAGCCAGGGCACGGTTCGCAAGGCAATCGACGAACTCGCCACCGACAACCTGCTGGTGCGCCGCCAGGGCAAGGGCACCTTCGTCGCCACGCACGCCGAAGAGAAGGTGCAGTTCCGTTTCTTGCGGCTCACACCCGACGACGGCGAAGCGGGCGGCGCGCAACGCCGCTTCATCGACTGCCGGCGACTGCGCGCGCCTTCGGACATCGCACGCGCGCTCGACCTGAAATCGGGCGACACGGTGGTGCAGGTGCGCCGTGTGCTGTCTTTTCGCGACGTGCCGGTCGTGCTCGACGACATCTGGCTGCCGGGCCAGTTGTTCAAGGGGCTGACGGCCGAGCGCTTGAGCGAATACCGCGGACCGATGTACGGCTTGTTCGAGACCGAATTCGGCGTGCGCATGATCCGCGCCGAAGAGAAGATCCGCGCGGTGCCTGCCGACACGGCCGCTGCCCAGCTGCTCGCTGTGCCGGTGGGCACGCCGCTGCTCAGCGTGGAGCGGCTGTCGATGACCTATGGCGACAAGCCGGTGGAGTTGCGCCGTGGCTTGTACAACACGGCTTCCCACCATTACCGCAATGAATTGAGTTGACGCAGGGCGCGAACCTGAATTCGCGTGCCGCGGGTTTCGCGCTGCTGCATTGCAATAAAATCCGCGAGTTTCATTCGATTACATAAGGCTGGGGTATGGCAGAAACGACAAGAGAACGACCTGGGACCATGCGCTTGGTGGATGCCACGCAGTACCGATTGCCGGTGGCCGGCGTGGTGTCCATCCTGCACCGAATCAGCGGCGTGATCATGTTCGCGTTGCTGCCCTTCATCATCTGGATGTTCGACACCAGCCTCACTTCTGAAATCTCCTACGGCCAGTTCACCAGTGTGTTCATCGCCGGCGCCGGCTTCGTGCCGGCCTGGTTCTTCAAACTGGTGGCGCTGGCGCTGATCTGGGCCTACCTGCAGCATTTCATCGCCGGGCTGCGCCACCTGTGGATGGATGCGACGCACGCGGTGTCGCTGGAATTCGGCCGCCAGTCGGCGATCGTCACGCTGGCGGCGAGCCTGGTGCTGACACTCGCGCTCGGCCTCAAGCTGTTCTTCTTCTGAGAGGCGAGGCGCTCATGTCAGAACAAAACTACGGATCCCGGCGCGTCGTCGTCGGAGCGCACTACGGCTTGCGCGACTGGCTGTCGCAGCGCATCACCGCACTCGTGATGGCCGTGTTCACGGTACTGCTGCTGCTGCAGGTGCTGTTCGGCGGGCCGCTCGGCTACGACCGCTGGGCTGCGATCTTTTCGTCGCAATGGATGAAGGTGCTGACCTTCGTCGTCATCGTCTCGCTGCTCTACCACGTGTGGGTCGGCATGCGCGACGTCTGGATGGACTACGTGAAGCCGGTCGGCGCCCGCTTGGGGCTGCAGGTGTTCACGATTGTTTGGCTGGTGGGCTGCGCGGGTTGGGCAATCCAGGTGTTGTGGAGACTGTGAACGTGAGCTCAATCCCTTCTTCGTCGATTTCCAAGCGCAAGTTCGACGTGGTGATCGTCGGCGCCGGTGGTTCCGGCATGCGCGCTTCGTTGCAGTTGGCCAATGCGGGCCTCAATGTCGCCGTGCTGTCCAAGGTGTTCCCCACGCGCTCGCACACCGTCGCTGCGCAAGGCGGCATCGGCGCGTCGCTGGGCAACATGTCCGAGGACAACTGGCACTACCACTTCTTCGACACCGTCAAGGGTTCCGACTGGCTCGGTGACCAGGACGCGATCGAGTTCATGTGCCGCGAGGCGCCCAAGGTCGTCTACGAGCTCGAGCACTTCGGCATGCCGTTCGACCGCAACCCCGACGGCACGATCTACCAGCGCCCGTTCGGCGGCCACACGGCCAACTACGGCGAGAAGCCGGTGCAGCGTGCCTGCGCCGCCGCCGACCGCACCGGCCACGCGATGCTGCACACGCTGTACCAGCAGAACGTCAAGGCGCGCACGCAGTTCTTCGTCGAATGGATGGCGCTCGACCTGATCCGAGACGCCGACGGCGACGTGGTCGGTGTCACCGCGCTCGAAATGGAGACCGGCGAGCTGCACATCCTCGAAGCCAAGTGCGTGATGCTCGCCACCGGCGGGGCCGGGCGCATCTTCGCCGCGTCGACCAACGCTTTCATCAACACCGGCGACGGGCTGGGCATGGCGGCGCGCGCCGGCATTCCGCTCGAGGACATGGAGTTCTGGCAGTTCCACCCCACCGGCGTCGCCGGTGCCGGCGTGCTGCTCACCGAAGGCTGCCGCGGCGAAGGCGCGATCCTGCGCAACAGCAACGGCGAGCGCTTCATGGAGCGTTATGCGCCGACCCTGAAAGACCTGGCGCCGCGCGACTTCGTGTCACGCTGCATGGACCAGGAAATCAAGGAAGGGCGCGGCTGTGGTCCCAACAAGGACTACATCAACCTCGACATGACCCACCTCGGCGCCGAGACGATCATGAAGCGCCTGCCGAGCGTGTTCGAGATCGGCCACAACTTCGCCAACGTCGACATCACCAAGGAGCCGATTCCCGTGGTGCCGACGCTGCACTACCAGATGGGCGGCGTGCCCACCAATATCCACGGCCAGGTCGTGGTGCCCAAGAACGGCAATCCCAATACGCCGGTGAACGGGCTGTATGCGGTCGGCGAATGCTCGTGCGTCAGCGTGCACGGCGCGAATCGCCTCGGGACCAACTCGCTGCTCGACCTGCTGGTGTTCGGCCGCGCGGCGGGCAACCACATCGTCGACGCGGCGTTGAAGGCGAAGAGCCACAAGCCGTTGCCGGCCGGCGCCGCCGACGCGTCACTCGCGCGCCTGGCACGCCTGGACAACAGCAACTCCGGCGAATACGCGCAGGACGTCGCCAACGACATCCGCAAGACGATGCAGGCACATGCCGGCGTGTTCCGCACGCAGGCGATGCTGGACGAGGGCGTGGTCAAGATCGGCGCGCTCGCCGAGCGCGTGAAGGCCATCACGCTGGCCGACAAGTCGAAGGTGTTCAACACCGCGCGCATCGAAGCACTGGAGGTCGAGAACTTGATCGAGGTGGCGCAGGCAACCATGGTGTCGGCGGCAGCCCGCCGCGAAAGCCGCGGCGCGCACACCGTCAACGACTATGCCGACTGCGCCGAATTCCCCAACGGCCGCAACGACCGCGACTGGTTGAAGCACACGCTGTGGTTCAGCGCCGGCAGCCGCCTCGAATACAAGCCGGTGCAGTTGAAGCCGCTGTCGGTGGAGTCGGTTCCGCCGAAGGTCCGCTCGTTCTAATTCCAGGAAGAAATTTCATGACCAAGCGCGTGTTCCAGATCTACCGGTATGACCCCGACACCGACGCCAAGCCGCGCATGCAGACCCTCGAGGTCGAACTCGACGGCAGCGAGCGCATGCTGCTCGATGCACTGATGAAGCTGAAGGCGGTCGACCCGACGCTGTCGTTCCGACGCTCCTGCCGCGAAGGCGTGTGCGGTTCCGACGCGATGAACATCAACGGCAAGAACGGCCTGGCGTGCCTGACCAACATGCGCACGCTGAAGGACCCGATCGTGCTCAAGCCGCTGCCCGGGCTGCCGGTCATTCGCGACCTGATCGTCGACATGACGCAGTTCTTCAAGCAGTACAACTCGATCAAGCCGTACCTCGTCAACGACGAGATGCCGCCCGAAAAGGAGCGGCTGCAGTCGCCCGAGGAGCGCGAGGAGCTCAACGGTCTGTACGAGTGCATCCTGTGCGCGAGCTGCTCGACGAGTTGCCCGAGCTTCTGGTGGAACCCGGACAAGTTCGTCGGCCCGGCCGGCCTGCTGCAGGCCTACCGCTTCATCGCCGACAGCCGCGACCAGGACACCGCCGGTCGGCTCGACAACCTCGAAGACCCGTATCGGCTGTTCCGTTGCCACACCATCATGAATTGCGTCGATGTGTGCCCGAAGGGGCTGAACCCGACCAAGGCCATCGGCAAGATCAAGGAATTGATGGTGCGCAGAGCCGTCTGACGCCGATTTATTCAGACTTCAGCAAGACAGGCCATGCAGACTCTGATCGACGAGCGAGCCCTGAGCAAGCTGCGCTGGCGCTGCCGCCGCGGCCTGCTGGAGAACGACTTGTTCGTCGAGCGGTTCTTCGAGCGACACGGTGCGGCGCTGACCGTGTCGCAGGCGCATGGCCTGGAGGCGCTGATGGATTTGGCCGACAACGATCTGCTCGATCTTCTATTGGCTCGCAAGGAGCCCGAGGGCGAGTTGCGCCGTGACGATGTACTGGAGGTGCTGCGCCTGATGCGCACGCCCCGCTGACGAGCCCGCGCTGGAACTGTTTTCAATTGCGAACTTCAAGGAACGACCATGATCCCGTCTGATGTGAAAGCCACCCTGTCGTTCTCCGACGGCAGCCCGAGCATGGAACTGCCGATCTACAGGGGCTCGATCGGCCCCGAAGTGATCGACATCCGCAAGCTCTACGCACAAACCGGCAAGTTCACCTACGACCCGGGTTTCCTGTCGACGGCGGCCTGCCAGTCGAAGATCACCTACATCGACGGCGACAAGGGCGAACTGCTGTACCGCGGCTACCCGATCGAGCAGCTGGCGCAGAACTGCGACTTCCTGGAAACCTGCTACCTGCTGCTCAAGGGTGAACTGCCCAACGAATCGCAGAAGAGCGATTTCGTGAAGCTGGTGACCAACCACACGATGGTCAACGAGCAGATGCAGTTCTTCCTGCGCGGCTTCCGCCGCGACGCGCACCCGATGGCCGTGCTGACCGGCCTGGTCGGCGCGCTGTCGGCCTTCTATCATGACAGCACCGACATCAACAACCCGCAGCACCGCGACATCGCGGCGATCCGCCTGATCGCCAAGCTGCCCACGCTGGTGGCCATGGCCTACAAGTACGGCATTGGCCAGCCGTTCATCTACCCGAAGAACGACCTGTCGTACTCGGCCAACTTCATGCGCATGATGTTCGCCACGCCGTGCGAGGAGTTCAAGTCCAACGACGTGCTGGTGCGCGCGATCGACCGCATCTTCATCCTGCACGCCGACCACGAGCAGAACGCGTCCACTTCGACCGTGCGGCTGTGCGGCTCGTCGGGCACCAACCCGTTTGCCGCCATCGCGGCGGGCGTGGCCTGCCTGTGGGGCCCAGCCCACGGCGGCGCCAACGAGGCGGCACTGAACATGCTCGAAGACGTGCAGAACATGGGCGGCGTCGAGAAGATCGGCGAATTCATCAAGCAGGTGAAGGACAAGAACTCCAACGTCAAGCTGATGGGCTTCGGGCACCGCGTCTACAAGAACTACGACCCGCGTGCCAAGCTGATGCGCGAGACCTGCCACGAGGTGCTCGACGCCTTGGGCAAGCACAACGACCCGATCCTGAAGCTCGCGATGGAGCTCGAGAAGATCGCGCTGGAAGACGAGTACTTCGTCGCCCGCAAGCTGTACCCGAATGTCGACTTCTACTCGGGCATCGTGCAGCGCGCCATCGGCATCCCGGTGACGCTGTTCACCGCGATCTTCGCGCTTGCGCGCACGGTGGGCTGGATCGCGCAGCTCAACGAGATGATCGGCGACCCCGAGTACAAGATCGGTCGTCCGCGCCAGCTCTTCAACGGCTCGGTCAAGCGCGACGTGCAGCCGATCGCACAACGACCCTGACCGCGTCCGCCCCACGACAACCCCTGGCCGCGAGGCCAGGGGTTTTTCGATCGTGGCTGCGCCCCGGCATCACGCGCCGCAAGCGCCTAAAATCGAGTGTTCTACGAGGCTGAGCAAGGACCATGGGCCGCACGCTGTACGACAAGATCTGGGACGAACATGTGGTCCACACCGAGGATGACGGCACGACCGTGCTGTACATCGACCGGCACCTGGTTCACGAAGTGACGAGCCCGCAGGCCTTCGAGGGCCTGGACCAGGCCGGCCGCAAGGTCTGGCGTGTGTCGGCCAATCTGGCGGTCAGCGACCACAACGTGCCGACCACCGATCGCTCGCACGGTATCGCCGACCCGGTGTCGCGACTGCAGGTGGACACGCTGGATGCCAACTGCGATCGCTTCGGCATCACGCAGTTCAAGATGAACGACAAGCGCCAGGGCATCGTGCACGTGATCGGCCCGGAGCAGGGCGCCACCTTGCCGGGGATGACGGTGGTCTGCGGCGATTCGCACACGTCGACACACGGTGCGTTCGGCGCGCTGGCGCACGGCATCGGCACCAGCGAGGTCGAGCATGTGCTGGCCACGCAGACGCTGCTGGCCAAGAAGGCGAAGAACATGCTCGTTCGCGTCGACGGCAAAGTCGCCCGCGGTTGCGGCGCCAAGGACATCGTGCTGGCGGTGATCGGCAAGATCGGAACCGCTGGCGGCACCGGCTACACCATCGAGTTTGCAGGCTCGGCGATTCGCGCGCTCAGCATGGAAGGCCGCATGACGGTGTGCAACATGGCGATCGAGGCCGGCGCGCGCGCAGGGCTGATTGGCGTTGACGACGCCACGCTCGCCTATGTGAAGGGGCGCCCGTTCACGCCCAAGGGCGTCGAGTGGGAGCAGGCCGCGGCCTATTGGCGTGGGTTGCATTCGGACGCCGACGCCGCGTGGGATGCCGTGGTCGAACTCGATGCGTCCACGGTGCGCCCGCAGGTCACCTGGGGCACGTCGCCGGAGATGGTGCTGTCGATCGAAGACCGGGTGCCCGACCCCGAGCGCGAGAAAGACCCGAACAAGCGCAGTGCGATGGAACGCGCGCTGCAGTACATGGCGCTGGAGCCGAACAAGCCGATTGCCGACATCCTGATCGACAAGGTGTTCATCGGCTCATGCACCAACTCGCGCATCGAAGACATGCGCGAAGCCGCCGCGGTCGTCAAGCGACTCGGCGGCAAGGTGGCGTCCAACGTCAAGCTCGCGATGGTCGTGCCCGGTTCCGGGCTGGTGAAAGAGCAGGCCGAACGCGAGGGGCTGGATCTCGTGTTCAAGGCAGCAGGTTTCGAATGGCGCGAGCCGGGCTGTTCGATGTGCCTGGCGATGAACGCCGACCGCCTCGAACCGGGCGAGCGCTGTGCCTCCACCTCCAATCGCAATTTCGAGGGCCGGCAGGGCGCCGGCGGTCGGACTCATCTGGTGAGCCCGGCGATGGCCGCCGCCGCCGCCATCGAAGGCCATTTCGTCGACGTGCGCCGCATTTCCTGAGGCGCTTTGGAGCAAGAGAGAGCCATTCCATGAAGAAACTTCTGCTGATCGCCGCCGCCGTGTACGTGCTGGCCGGTTGCAACACGATCAACGGCCTCGGCAAGGACATCCAGAAGGCCGGTGAGTCGATCGAAGACGCGGCCGCCAAGAAGAAGTGACCATGCAGCCATTTCGAATCCACAAGGGGCTGGTTGCCCCGATGGACCGCGAGAACGTCGACACCGACGCGATCATTCCGAAGCAGTTCCTGAAGTCGATCAAGAAGTCGGGTTTCGGCCCCAATCTGTTCGACGCCTGGCGCTACCTCGATGCCGGCTTTCCGGGGCAAGACCCGGCGTCCCGCCAGCCCAACCCCGACTTCGTGCTCAACCACGCGCGCTACCGCGGCGCATCGGTGCTGCTCGCGCGCAAGAACTTCGGTTGCGGTTCGTCGCGAGAGCACGCGCCGTGGGCGATCGAACAGTACGGTTTTCGCGCGTTGATTGCGCCCAGCTATGCCGACATCTTCTTCAACAACTGCTTCAAGAACGGGCTGTTGCCGATCGTGTTGCCGGAGCATGAGGTCGCACGCTTGTTCGACGAAGTTGCCGCGTTTGTCGGCTACGAACTCGCGGTGGACCTGGAACGTCAGGTGGTGATCAAACCCGACGGCACCGAACTGCCGTTCGAGGTACAGGGCTTTCGCAAGTATTGCCTGCTCAACGGTTTCGACGACATTGCGCTGACGCTGCGCCACGCCGACAAGATCCGCGCGTTCGAGGCGGAGCGCCTGTTGAAGAAGCCGTGGCTGGCGCACAGCATCTAGGCGGCGCCGCAGTGGGAACCACCCGCGTCTATGCATTCCTGTCGCGGCGTTGGTGGCTGACCTTCGCGCTGATGGGCGTCAGCTTCGTCCTGTTCGGCCTGGTCTCGCTGAATCTGCTTCACACGCTTGCCGCCAACTTCGAGTTCCTGACCCAGTACGGGCTCGACGCGGTGCGCGAAGGCGGCCTGCTGCAACTGCTGGAACTGGTGGTGTCGGGCTATGCAGCGGCGTTCTTCTATGTCGTGTTCAAGCTGTGCGAGAAGGTGCTCGTCGAGCGCATGAGTTTCGACAAGTCCAAAGGAATTGATTCGTGAAGATTGCGATCCTGCCGGGTGACGGCATCGGCACTGAAATCGTCGTCGAGGCGGTCAAGGTATTGAAGGCGCTCGACCTGTCGATCGAGACCGAGCAGGCGCTGGTCGGTGGTGCCGCCTACGAGGCGCACGGCCACCCCTTGCCCGACGCGACACTGCAGCTGGCAAAGGACGCCGACGCGGTGCTGTTCGGCGCCGTCGGTGACTGGAAGTACGACAAACTCGAACGTGCACTTCGCCCGGAGCAGGCCATCCTCGGCTTGCGCCGGCATCTGCAGCTGTTTGCCAACCTGCGCCCGGCGATCTGCTACGAGCAGCTCACGCATGCGTCGAGCCTCAAGCCCGAACTGGTGGCGGGCCTCGACATCCTGATCATCCGCGAGCTGACCGGCGACATCTACTTCGGTCAGCCGCGCGGACGTCGAATCTCACCCGATGGTGCGTTCGCCGGGCAGCCCGAGGCCTTCGACACGATGCGCTACTCGCGCCCAGAGATCGAGCGCATCGCCCACGTCGCGTTCCAGGCCGCGCGCAAGCGCAGCAAGCGGGTCACCAGCGTCGACAAAGCCAACGTGCTCGAGACCTTCCAGTTCTGGAGGGACGTCGTGACCGAAGTCCATGCGCAGTACCCGGACGTGACACTCGACCACATGTACGTCGACAACGCGGCGATGCAACTCGTGAAGGCACCGAAGAAGTTCGACGTCATCGTCACCGGCAACATGTTCGGCGACATCCTGTCCGACGAAGCCGCCATGCTCACCGGGTCGATCGGCATGCTGCCGTCGGCTTCGCTGGACGCGCACAACAAAGGGCTGTATGAACCCAGTCACGGCAGTGCGCCGGACATCGCGGGCAAGGGCGTCGCCAACCCTCTGGCTACAATCCTGTCTGCTGCCATGATGCTCCGCTACTCCCTTGCCCAACCCGAAGCTGCCGACCGGATCGAGTCGGCAGTCGAGCATGTGCTCGCCTCGGGGTTGCGCACCGCGGACATCTGGTCGGAGGGGACCACCCGTGTTGGCACCCGCGAGATGGGTGACGCAGTGGTGGCCGCCATTACCAAGACGATTACCAAGAAGAGCTAGCCAGCTCCGGAATCGTCTCGCCCCTTCCCCGCAGGCGATTCGAGCCGGGGAAGCAAGAGGTTTCAGCAACTATCTGAAAGGGCAATGACGATGAGACTAGTAGGACTGGTGGGTTGGCGCGGAATGGTCGGTTCCGTGTTGCTCGAACGCATGCAGGCAGAGGGTGACTTCGCTCACATCGAGCCGGTGTTCTTCAGTACCAGTAACGCCGGTGGCAAGGCCCCGGCCATGGCGAAGAACGAGACCACGCTGCGCGACGCGCACGACATCGACGCGCTCAAGCGCTGCGAAATCATCATCACCGCGCAAGGCGGTGACTACACGACCGAGGTGTTCGGCAAACTGCGTGCCGCAGGCTGGAACGGGCATTGGATCGACGCGGCGTCCACGCTGCGCATGAAGGACGATGCGGTGATCGTGCTCGACCCGGTGAACATGCCGGTCATCAAGAATGCTCTTTCCAAGGGCGGCCGCAACTGGATCGGTGGCAACTGCACCGTGAGCTGCATGCTGATGGGTGTCGGTGCGCTGTACAAGGCGGGCCTCGTGGAATGGATGAGCACCCAGACCTATCAAGCGGCGTCAGGCGGCGGCGCGCAGCACATGCGTGAGTTGCTTACACAATTCGGCAGTCTGCACGCCGAAGTCAAGGGTCTGCTGGCCGATCCGAAGAGCGCGATTCTGGAAATCGACCGCAGGCTGCTCGCCAAGCAGCGCGCGCTCAGCGAGAGCGAAACCACACAGTTCGGCGTGCCCTTGGCTGGAAGCCTGATCCCCTGGATCGACAAGGATCTGGGCAACGGCGTCAGCCGTGAGGAATGGAAGGGCAGTGCCGAGACGAACAAGATCCTTGGTCAAGGCGACGGCTTCGGAACGCCGGCCGTGCCTGTCGATGGCTTTTGTGTGCGCGTGGGAGCGATGCGCTGTCACAGCCAGGCATTGATGTTCAAGCTCAAGCACGAGGTTCCGCTGGCAGACATCGAGGCGATACTTGCGGCCGACAATGCCTGGGTGAGGGTGGTGCCGAACACACGCGAGGCCACGATGCGCGATCTGACCCCAGTCGCCGTCACCGGAACGCTGACGATCCCGGTCGGGCGTCTGCGCAAGATGGCGATGGGGCCGCAATACCTCGGTGCGTTCACGATCGGCGATCAGCTGCTGTGGGGCGCGGCCGAACCGTTGCGACGCATGCTGCGCATCTTGCTAGAGGCTTGAGCGTGCGCCGGTATGGTGGCTCGCTGCATGGTGTCGGATAAGGGCAACGCCTGCCTCGTGTACCGTAATGTCAGTAATTGCATTAGCTTGTCACCGTATCTACTTGATGTTATTGTGATTTCTAGAATTTCGCCGCCAATGCTCGTGAAGCAGGCTAACGACGATGGCGAACGCTGCGAGCGCCGGCCGGCGCTCGCATGATCGAGCTGGGAGACGCCTTGAAACGAAACTCGCTGTACACCGGGCGATTCGCCTTGACCGGAGTGGCTGCAGCCGCCCTGTGGTTGACCGTGCCCGATGCGTCGGCGCTGGGCCTTGGAAGGCTCGCAGTGCAATCGTCCCTCGGCGAAACGCTGCGCGCCGAGATCGACGTCACCAGCCTGACACCGGAAGAGGCGTCCAACCTGCGTGTGCGTGTGGCGCCTCCTGAGTCGTATCGCGCGGCAGGTGTCGACTACAACCCGGTGTTGCCGGGTACCCAGGCGTCATTGGAGAAGCGGCCCGACGGCCGGCCGTTCCTGAAGTTGACCAGCGACCGAACCGTTCAGGAACCGTTCGTCGACGTGATCCTCGAAATCTCGTGGAACACCGGGCGGCTGGTGCGCGAATACACCTTGCTGTTCGACCCGCCGACCACGCGTGTGGCCGCGGCTCCCGCACCCGCGGCCGCCACGGCGCCTGTGATCACTCCAGCGCCCGCTGCGGCTCCGGCTCCGGCCCCCGCCATTGCAGCCGCACCTGCAGCGCCCAAGCTCGCTGAACGCAGGCCCGCGCCAGCCAGGGCAGCGCCGCCGGCTGCTCCCGAGACCGCCGAAAAGGCCGCCGCTGCAGGTGCCGACGAATACCGCGTTCGCAGCGGCGACACCTTGTCGCGCATTGCTGCGCGCTTGCAGCGACCGGGCGTTTCGCTCGACCAGATGCTGGTGTCGCTGTATTACGGCAACTCGCAGGCATTCATCGAAAACAACATGAACCGGCTCAAGTCGGGCGCGGTGTTGTCGGTGCCCAGCGCCGATGCGGCGAAGGCAGTCGCCACCAGCGAAGCGCGCGACGTGATCAAGGCGCAGAGCGCCGACTTCGGTGCCTACCGCCAGAAACTGGCTGGCGCGGTGCCGGCGGCCAAGACGGAAGGTTCCGCTCGCCAGGCGGGTGGCAAGGTTCAGGCCACCGTCGAAGATCGAAAGCAAGCCGCGGCGCCAGCGCCCGACAAGCTCACGCTCAGCAAAGGTGCGGGCGCCAAGGCGTCGGCGCCCGAAGACCGTTTGTCGAAGGAACGCGAGAAGAAAGACGCCGCCATGCGGATGGCGGAGCTTTCGAAGAACGTCGAGGAATTGAAGCGTCTGTCTGGCGCGGCATCGGCCGTGGCCAAAGCGCCGGCAGTGGCCGCGCCTGCGCCGGCCCCCGCATCTGCAGTGAAGCCCGGTGTGGCGGTCGTCAAGGCTCCCATCGCGCCGCCACCCCCGCCGGCACCGGTTCCGGCTCCCGCACCAGCTGCTCCGCCGGCGGTCGCCGTGAAGCCGGCGCCTGCTGCAAGCGTTGCGGTCGCAGCCGCACCGGCGCCTGCGCCGATTCCCGCACCCGCGCCTGCACCGGCAGTCGTCGCTGCGCCCCAGGCGAGCGCACCGGTGGTCGCGGCCGCCGCTGCATCGCGTCCTGCGGCGGCTGCCTCCCGCCCGGTGGCAAGGCCGCCTGCGGTTTCTGTCGAGGAGCCAAGCATGCTTGGCTCGCTGCTGGATGACAACCCGCTGGCAGTTGCAATCGGCGCTGCTCTCGTGGCGTTGCTGGCCGGCTTCGGTGTCTACCGCTTCACACGCCGTTCGAAGAAGGACAGCGGCGAAACCTCGTTCCTCGAGAGCCGCCTGCAACCCGATTCCTTCTTCGGTGCCAGTGGCGGACAGCGCATCGACACGCGCGACGCCGGTGGCGCATCGTCGTCGATGAGCTATTCGCTCAGCCAGCTCGATGCCATCGGCGACGTCGATCCGGTGGCCGAGGCGGATGTCTATCTCGCCTATGGCCGCGACCTGCAGGCCGAGGAAATCCTCAAGGAGGCCATGCGCGGCAATCCCGAACGCCTGGCCATACGCACCAAGCTGCTCGAGGTGTATGCCAAGCGTCGCGACACCAAAGGCTTCGAGCTGCTGGCCACGCAGCTGTTCGCGCTCACGCGCGGCGAAGGCGAAGACTGGGCGAAGGCCCAGGAACTGGGCATTCAGATCGACCCCGAGAACAAGCTGTATCAGCCCGGCGGTGCACCTGCGCTGGCAACCGGCGACAGCGGGCGCATGACGGAACCGCTGGGCGCGAGCACGATGCCGCAGTCGGTGTTGCCGTCGCCGTCACAGTTCGAGGCGGCCAACGCCGAGGCCATGCGTGTCGACACGTCGGCCGTCGATCTCGAACTGGACGTCGATGCTACGGCGCCAGCGGCCCCGCTTGCGGCGCCGGCCCCGATGATGCGCACTCAGGTTCTTCCGGCGGCAGTGCCGTCCCGTGACGAGGGCAGGCTGAACTTTGATGCCGTGCCCGAGCTGCCGCCGATTGCCCCGCCTGCGGCCGCGCCCGCATCCGAGTTCCCAATGGACTTCGACCTGTCGGCGATATCACTCGACCTCGATGCTCCGGTGGCCGGCCCGGCACCGGTAGCGGCCCCGGCACGAGACGCGTTGGCTGACATGGACTTCGCGCCCGAAGAAGATGACGGCTCCGACCCGCTTGCTCGCAAGCTCGAACTGGCCGAAGAGTTCCGGCAGATCGGCGACATGGAAGGTGCGCGCGACCTGCTGCAAGAGGTCGTTGCCAAGGCGGCTGGCGCGCTCAAGTCCAAAGCCCAGGGCATGCTTGACGACCTGGCGTGACGACGCGGCACGCCGGCAGCGTGCCTCGATTGCGCTGAACCCGGCGTTTTCGTCATGAGGCTGGCCCTGGGCGTCAGCTACCGCGGTCAGGGCTACCACGGCTGGCAAAGTCAGCCCGGCGGCAACACCGTTCAGGACCGGCTGGAGCATGCCCTGTCGGCCTTCGCCGACCAAGCCGTACACACGGTCTGCGCGGGGCGAACCGATTCCGGCGTGCACGCGCTGAATCAGGTGGTTCACCTTGACACAGAGGTGGCTCGGGAGTCGTTCTCGTGGGTTCGCGGGACCAACCGTTTCCTTCCACCCGACATCGCGGTGCAGTGGTGCCAGCCGGTGGCGGACGACTTCCACGCCCGCAACAGTGCGCGCGGCAGACGCTACGCCTACGTGTTGCGCGAGTCGCCGGTGCGGCCGGCGCTCGAGGCCGGCTTGGCGGGCTGGGTGTTCCGACCGTTGTCGGCGTCGACCATGCAGGCTGCTGCGCAATTCCTGGTCGGCGAGCATGACTTCAGTGCCTTCCGATCGTCCGAGTGTCAGGCCGCGTCACCGGTCAAGGTGCTGCATTCGATCGACATTGCACGCCGCGGCGCCTACTGGCGCTTCGACTTCGACGCCCGTGCCTTTCTGCATCACATGGTGCGCAACATCATGGGCTGCCTGATCGCGGTGGGCAATGGCAGCCGGGACCCGGCCTGGTTGGCGGACGTGCTCGCGTCGCGCGACCGCAGCCAGGCAGCGCCGACCTTCTCGCCCGACGGCCTGTATTTCGTCGGGCCGTACTACGATGTGCATCACACCGTCGCGGACCACACTGCCGCAATGGATTGGCTGCCCTGATTCCGACCTCGAATGCACCAGCGAACACGCATCAAGATCTGCGGACTGACCCGCGAGGCCGACCTCGACGCCGCCGTCATGGCAGGTGCCGATGCGGTCGGTTTTGTTCTCTACGACAAGAGCCCGCGCCACGTCAGTATCGAGCGGGCAGTGGAACTTGCGCGCCGCTTGCCGGCCTTCGTGACCCCGGTCGGGCTGTTCGTCAACGCATCGCCGGGCGCTATCGCTCAGGCGGTGCACGCCATTCCGCAGTTGTTGCTGCAATTCCATGGTGACGAAACGCCCGACGACTGTGCCGCGGCGGGCCGGCCCTACTTGCGTGCCGCACGCATGGCGCCGCAGTTCGATTTGCTAAACTTCGCGGCTCAGTATCCCGACGCCCTGGCACTTCTGCTCGATGCGCACGTCGAGGGCTACGGCGGCAGCGGAAAGGTCTTCGATTGGTCACTCATTCCTCGAAACGTGCCTCGTCCAGTCGTTTTGTCTGGTGGGTTGCATGCCGGAAATGTGATCGAAGGCATTCAACAGGCGCGGCCCTGGGCCGTTGACGTGAGTTCCGGCGTCGAGTCGGCCAAGGGCATCAAGGATGCCGCGGCGATTCGCCGGTTCTGTGACGCGGTGCGCGAGGCCGATGCCCGCATTGCCGCGACCGTTGCCTGAAAAACTGGACCTCTTCATGTTGAACTACCAGCAACCCGATGCACGGGGGCATTTCGGACCCTATGGCGGCACCTTTGTCTCCGAGACCCTCATTCACGCGCTCGACGAACTGAAGCAGGCCTACGCCGACGCGAGCAGGGATCCGGCGTTCATGGCCGAGTTCCGAAGCGAGCTCGCGCACTTCGTCGGCCGGCCGAGCCCGGTTTACCACGCTGCGCGCATGAGCCGCGAACTGGGCGGCGCGCAGATCTACCTGAAACGCGAAGACCTGAATCACACCGGCGCGCACAAGGTGAACAACACCATCGGCCAGGCGCTGCTCGCGCGCCGCATGGGCAAGCCGCGGGTGATCGCCGAAACCGGCGCCGGCCAGCACGGCGTGGCCACGGCAACCATCTGCGCGCGCTATGGCATGGAGTGCGTCGTCTACATGGGCAGCGAGGATGTGAAGCGCCAGTCGCCGAATGTCTACCGCATGAACCTGCTCGGCGCCCGGGTGGTGCCGGTCGAGAGCGGTTCGAAGACGCTGAAAGATGCGCTCAACGAAGCCATGCGCGACTGGGTCACCAACGTCGAGCGCACCTTCTACATCATCGGCACGGTCGCGGGTCCGCATCCCTACCCGATGATGGTGCGCGACTTCCAGGCGATCATCGGCCAGGAGGCCCGCGCCCAGATGCTGGAGCGGACGGGCAAGCTCCCTGCCGCGTGCGTGGCGTGTG
>JBGQEX010000005.1:0-73568 GCA_041496605.1 Piscinibacter sp. | reverse complement strand
TGCTCAGAGCGGGCGCACTTCGACGCATTGCGCTTCGAGCAGGCGCAGCGCGAACATGGTTTCACCGATCAGCACGGCGAGCGGTTCACGCCCGCCCGGGCCGCGGCGCAGCATTTGCAAGGGCTCGCCCGGAATGAATCCCAGTTCGCCCAGGCGACGCAGCGCGACCGCGTCGACGTCCGGCGAGGCCGCGACCACGCGGTCCACAGTGGCGTGGGTGCCGTCGGGCAATTCACTCAGCAACAAGGTGGATGGTGCGTGCACTGCAAAGCTTCAAGCGCTGACAACGCGCTTGCAAATGAGATTGTCTCTCATTTCGATATTACGTTCCGAGAAACCCTGTGGCCTTGACCCGCGTCAACCCGCGGTGACTCAGCCGGCGCCGAGCCGCCTCAAGACGGCTGACCGCCCCCTCGGGGGGCAGGAGCGAAGCGACGTGGGGGTCGACTTCTCAGCGCGATTTGGGACGCCGATGAACGACGACCAGTGCCGCCATGCCGAGGCCGGCCAGCGAATGCGCCCAGCCGAGCGCGGGCCGCACCGATTCGGGGGCAAAGTAGTACAGGAGGTAGCCGGTGAGCGCGAGCAGCGCACCCAGCGCACAGAGCGAGGCGCCCGAGCCGCGCTGCTGCGCCCAACGCGGCCGCCCGCTCATGCGCCAGCCCTGCGGGATGTGTGACGCCGCCAGCACGCCGAGCATGAACAACGCGCCGAAGGCGGCCAGCCCGTGCAGCCGGATGGCCCAGGCTTCGAGCGGGTGCGGCAGTTCGCCGGCGCCGGCGCCCACGCTGTAGTGCAGGGCCAGCCACAGCACGCCGCTGAGCGTCAGCAATGCGCCGCAGCCGAACAGGCCGAGGCGCTGCCAGCGGGCGAGTCGGTGGGCGTGACGGGTCATGGCTGATGGAGCTGATGCGGCGGCGGGGCGGGGTCGGACCTTGCCCCGAAGGCGTGACGACGTCGCTGCGACGCAGGCCATATCAGTGCAACCAGGCCTGCGCCGCATACTTCGCCAACAAAGGATGCGAAGTATCGCCGCTGATCGCGACGATCTTTGTCAGCGCGTCGGCCCATAGGCAGATGGGCGCGGCGACGCTGGCGTGTGCGCGAACCACTCCCCCGTGTGGCGGGGCGGCCGCCTGCGAGCGGCTGCAGCGGTTGAAGTGGCTGGTTGCGAACGCGCCGTCGGCGAGCGTTGCGAAGGGTCGAACCCCGCCGGCCGTTTCGTCGCGCAATGACAGCGGCAGTTCGGCATGACCGAAGGCGCGCAGGTCGCCGCCGGCGTTGACCCAGCCGGCGTCGCAACCGCGTTCGATCAAGGCGTCGACGGCGCAATCGACCGCGTAGCCCTTGGCAATCCCGCCGAGATCGAGGCGCACGCCGTCGCTGAGCTTGTACAGCCGCGCGCCATCGCAGTGCCAACCGTCGGGTGAGGTGTGCAGGCTGACGTCGAACAGCCCTGCGCTTGCGTCGCGCAGGGTCTGCGCCGCGGACAACACCGCGACGGTGTGTCGACTGACCGGCAGGCTCGCGCCGGCCGGCAGCGCATGAAAGCGTGCAACATCGCTCGCCGGGTCGAAGCGCGACAGCGATGTTTGCACCTCGCCGATGGCGTCGAAGGCGGCGCGAAATGCGTTTTCGTCGATGCCGTTCATGCCCACTTCCACCAGGGTGCCGAGCAGCGGCCGCGCGCGGCGCGTCCACGCGCCGCTCACGGCAGGGCTCCATGGCGGCGCGCGAGACCCACCACCGCGACGATGCGCCTGACACCGTCGGTGACGTGGCTGCAACTCAGCGTCGCGCCGCTGATGTTGGCGATGTCGTCGCCGATGCGCAGCGCCGACGACGTGGTCTTGCCGACAAACTGGCGCCGCCACGCCGGCAAGCGGATTTCCTGCCCATGGCTTTCGCGGTAGGACAGCACTTCGACCTGCTTGATCGCGCCGTCGTTGCCGATCCCCACCGCATAGGTGATCAGCTCGAACTTGCCGAGCACATCGTCGACGACGACCAAGCCGAGCGTGGCGCCGGCATGCAGTGCCACGCGCACGTTCCAGCGCGCCGAGCGGGCGGCCACGCCTTGCGCATCGAGTTCTTGCAGCTGCACCGCATCGAGAGTCAGCTCGCGCGACTCGAAGCGGTCGGCGTCGGGGAACATCAGCTTGGCAGCCTGCTCGGCGCTCAGGTAGTCGACCGCGAACGCGCTCGTCGGCGCGAGCGCCGCGGCTGCCGCAGCCAGTGCGATGCGCATCAGAAACTCCAGCCGAGCCCGAGGTTCACGCGGTCGGCGTCCTTGTTCTCGCGAAAGCGCTGCAGGTCGGCTTTCACGACAACGCCGGGCGTGAGCTGGAAGTTCGCACCGAGCGTGAGCACGCGTTCGGTCGGCAGCGCCGCGGGTGTGAGGCCGGGGCCGAGGTCGGCGTAGCTGCGTGCGGTGTTGAACTGCTCGACACGAACGAAGGGCGACAGCACGTAGTCCTCATGCGTCCATAGCCTGTAGGCCGCTTGCACGTAGCCGCCGTCGAATGCCTTCGGAATCAGCGTCGGGTTGCCGACCAGCGGCGCATTCAGCGCGGCGGTGTTGGAAATGCTGCCGCGGCTGTACAGCGCGGCGAGGTCCCAGCGGCCCGGCGTCCAGCGAGCGTGCAGGTCCCACAGCATGACGCGAGCGCTCGCTGCGGCCTGGCCGTGTGTGGCGCCGCCGGTGAACAGTGAGCCCCCCAACTGTAGGCCCGGGATGCCGCGCCAGTTGAGGGCGCCGAAGACCGACAGGTCGCGCGACTTGGCGAGCGCGAGTTCCTGGTGGACGGAACCGAGCGGCGACTCGGCGCCTTCGGTGGAGGCTGCGTCCCACTTGGTCAGGTCGAATCCGGTCGAAAGCCCGGTTTGCAGCGTGAGGCCGTTGTCGAAGTTGCCGACCACCTGCAGCCCGCCTTCGCGCCAAGTGGTCGGGATGATCGCGGTCTCGACGAAGTTGCGCTCGACGCCGTAGAACGCGGTGGGCTCGTGCGTCTCGTTGAGCAGGCCCGTCGGCATCAGGAACAGGCCGGCGCGGGCCGACCAGGTTGGGCTCAGCTGGCGCTCGATGTAGGCCTGTTCCACCTCGACCTCGCCGGGGTCGCTGGCCGAGGACACCGCGTGCTCGACCTCGAGTTCGGTGACCACCTTCGTCTTCGCGTCGAAGCGGTGCTGGAAGCCGAGCACGAAGCGGCGAACGTCGGCCTGCGCGTTCTCGCTCGCGTGGGTCGGGCGGTTGTAGTTGATCTCGCCGTAGCTCGTGAGCACGGTCGCCGGCTCGGCCGACGGTTGCGGCGCGGCCACAGTGACTGCAGTTGCAGAGGGTGCGTCCGGCGCATTGGCACGTTGCTGCTGCAGTTGACTCAGCTGTGCCCTCACGCTGGCCAGTTCGGCGGCGAGTTGATCGAGCCTGCGCGCCAGTTCGGCTTCGGTCGCGCTCTGGGCGAACGCGGTGCTCGCCACGAGAGCAAGGCTGGCGGCCCGCACGGTTTTCAAGGGAGTCGCCAGCAGGCGGCTTCGATTCATTGGTGTTCTCCGGGAGAGGGTTGCGGGGATTCGGACTGGCTCACGGCGCGTAGCCGTCGCTCAGCGTGCTCAGGAAGGCGATCACGTTGTCGATCTCGGCGTCGCTCAGCGCGGGCGCGTCGCCGGGCCGGCGGTTGTACGGCGCCTCGCTGGTGTTGACGTTGGCGCGGTAGGTGGCGGGCAGGTCGTCGAACTTGTTCACGCTGCCGTCGCTGTTCAGCGGGTACCACTTCTCGGGATGGGTGTCGCGCTGTACGTAGAAGGTCAACGCGTCCTTCAGCGACTTGAAGCGGCCGTTGTGGAACAGCACGCGGCGCAGCGCCACGTTGCGCAGCGACGGCACCTTGAATGCACCGCACAGGTCGCCTCGCGCCGCCATGTCGCCGCCTTCGCGTGCGCACAGGCCGAGGTCGAAGAAAGTCGGGTCGGCGTTCTGGGCCAACTCCGGATTGCGCGGCACGCCGAGGTTGTCGTAGCTGAAATCGGTGAACAGCGGATGGCTGCCATCGGCCGCCTTCGCCGACGGGTGGCAGGCCGCGCAGTTGCCCTTGTCGGCCCGATTGAACAGCGCCAGGCCGCGGACTTCCTGCTCGGACAGGTTGGCGTTGCCGCGCAGGAATTCGTCGTACTTGCTCGAGAACGGGCGGAAATCCGCGTCTTCGCGCTGGTACTGCTGCAACACCAGCGTGACGCGAGTGAAGGCATCGTCGGGGCGGCTGAAGATGTCGGCGCCGAAGAGCTGCCGGAACTGCGCCGCATAACTCGCGCGCGACAGCTTGTCGATGACCTCGGCCGCGTTCGCGTTGGCCATCTCGACGCCGTTGAGGAAGGGCCGGCCGGACTGGTCCTGCAACGAGGTCGCGCGCCCGTCCCAGAAGAAGCCGCCGGTGGGCGTGCCTTCGGCATCGAAGTGGAATGCCGTGTTGAACGCCAGGTAGCGGATCGACGGTGTGCTGCGGCCGCCCTGCAGGTCGAGCGAGGCCCCGCCCAGTTGGGCGGCCAGACTGTTGGCGGGGGCGTGGCCGTTGGCAGCGTCGTGGCACGACGCACACGACTGCTGGCCCGATGCGGAGAGCGACACATCGTTGAAGATCCTCTCGCCCAGTTCGGCCTGCGCCGACAGCGGCGGCGCAGTCGACCCGCTGGCGCTTGAACCGCCGCCGCCACAGCCTGCCAGCACGGCCACAGCCGCACTCGCGGCTACCCCCCTCCACAGCTGCTCGATCACGTTTTTGCTCCCGGTCAAGGCATGCCCGACTGGGCGCCGATAAAATGTATTGCAAATGCGAACTGTTCGCAATCATAATTGCATCCATGCTGTCCGGCAACCGCTCTATCGCCTTGATGCGCGTCATGTCGCTCCACAATGGCCGCGGCCGAGCGGCGCGGGTTCGTCGCGCGTGCGGGCCGGAAACGACCACCTGAACCCAACGGCCAAGGAACACCCATGAAAGGCGACCCGCAAGTCATCGCGCACCTGAACGCTCAGCTGAAGAACGAGCTGACCGCCACGAATCAGTACTTCCTGCACTACCGCATGCTTGACCACTGGGGCTTCGGCCGCCTGGCAAAGAAGGAGTACGAGGAGTCGATTGGCGAGATGAAACACGCCGATCGCTTGATGGAACGCATCTTCGTGCTCGACGGTCTGCCGAACCTGCAGGACCTGGGCAAGTTGCTGATCGGCGAAGACGTGCCCGAGTTGCTGCGCTGCGACCTGCAGCTCGAGACCGCCGCGCAGTCGACCATCAAGGACGGTATCGCGTACTGCGAGTCGGTGCGCGACTACGTCTCACGCGATCTGCTGCAAGGAATCCTGGACGACACCGAAGAGCACATCGACTTCCTCGAGACGCAGCTCGACGTGCTCGCCAAGGTGGGTCTCGCGAACTATCTGCAGTCGCAGATGGGCGATGTGAGTTGAAGCGGAAGTGAGAGGCAGAAGATGATTGTTTGCGTGTGCCGCCGGATTTCCGATCACCAGATTCGCGAGGCCGCGGTCGACGGGGCGCACAGCCTCGAATGCCTGCAATTCGAGCTTGGCGTGGCCACGCAATGCGGGCGCTGCGCCGATTGCGCGTCGCGTGTGCTGTTTGATGCCCGCTGCGCGGTCGCGCAGCCCACGGTTGGAGTGCAGTCGCCGCAACTGCAGCTGGCCTGACCCGTTGCCGTCTGCCTACAATTCCCGGCTTCACGCACTCTCTCAGGCGGCCACGCTGTGTGGCCTGCAATCCCATGCTCGACATCAACCTGCTGCGCCGCGACCTTGCCAGCGTCATCGCCGGCCTCGACAAGCGCAAGTCGCCCCAACCCTACCTCGATGTCGGCCGATTCCAGTCGCTGGAGATTGAACGCAAGACCATCCAGACGCACACCGAGGAGCTTCAGGCGCGGCGCAACAGCTTGTCCAAGCAGATCGGGCAACTCAAGGCCAAGGGGGCGGACAGCGCGCCCGCGATGGCGGAGGTCGGCGGCATCGCTGATGAGCTCAAGGTGTCGGCCGAGCGGCTGGACGTGTTGCAGGCGGAGTTGTCGTCACTGTTGATGGCAGTGCCCAACCTGCCGCACGCGAGCGTGCCGGTCGGCGACGACGAAACGGCGAACGTCGAGGTACGTCGTTGGGGCGTGCCGAGGAACTTCGACTTCACGCCCAAGGATCACGTCGATCTGGGGGCGCCGCTCGGACTCGATTTCGACACCGGCGCCAAGCTGTCGGGCTCGCGCTCCAGCTTCCTTCGCGGTCCGGTCGCGCGGCTGCACCGTGCGCTCGCGCAATTCATGCTCGACACGCAAACGCAGGAGCACGGCTACACCGAGTGCTACACGCCCTACATCGTGAACCGGGAAATCCTCGAGGGCACCGGGCAGCTGCCCAAGTTCAAGGAAGACATGTTCTGGGTCAGCCGTGGCGGCGACGACACGCAGCGTGAGCAGTACCTCATCTCCACGTCGGAAATCTCGCTGACCAACACCGTGCGCGAGCAGGTGCTCGCTGCCGAGGCGCTGCCGATCAGGCTCACCGCCCACAGCCCGTGCTTCCGCTCCGAGGCCGGCAGTGCAGGACGCGATACGCGCGGCATGATCCGCCAGCACCAGTTCGACAAGGTCGAGATGGTGCAGATCGTCCACCCCGAGCACAGCTACGACGCGCTCGAGCAGATGACCGGCCACGCCGAAGCCGTGTTGCAAAAGCTCGGCCTGCCGTACCGGGTCGTCGCACTGTGCACCGGCGACCTTGGGTTCGGTTCGACCAAGACCTACGACCTCGAGGTCTGGCTGCCGGCACAAAACACCTATCGCGAGATCAGTTCGTGCTCCAACTGCGAGGCGTTTCAGGCGCGCCGCATGCAGGCCCGATTCAAGAATGCGCAAGGCAAGAACGAGTTGGTGCACACGCTGAACGGCTCGGGCGTTGCGGTCGGCCGGGCCTTGGTTGCGGTGCTGGAGAATGGCCAGAACGCGGACGGCTCGATCACCGTGCCGCAGGTGCTGCGTCCCTACATGGGCGGGCAGGTGCAACTGAAGGCTTGAGCCATCCGCTGCGCTAGAATGCACGGCTTCGGTGTCGACCCGCCGAAGCCGGAAATGACCTGGAGAGGTGGCAGAGTGGTCGAATGCGCCGGACTCGAAATCCGGTGTACGGTTATACCGTACCGTCGGTTCGAATCCGACCCTCTCCGCCAGATACAAACGCCCGCAGCCAGCGGGCGTTTTTCATGGGTCGCGTCGCAGCAACAAAGCGTCGTGATATTCACCACGTCGACGATCGACCCCCAGGTCGAGCTATTGCGCGCACTGCCGTGATGCGGCAGTCTGTAGCCAGCATCGAGGTTGCAGTCCATGACCGTCATGAGCGAACTCCACAACAGTCTCCATACGATGGGGCTGGAGCAGCATGTTTTCGCGTTCGCGTTCCTCACGAGTTACACCTTGGCGTTGGGCCGTTGGTTCGGACCACGGGGTCGGCTGCGGGCCGCGCTTGTCGCGTTGGTGGCCGCCGTCGGTTTCGCCGCCCTGACCGACCCCTGGATCCACGGTGCCCTGTTGATGACGCTTGCCGTGGCCGGCCTCGGCGTGTTCATCGCCGCCACGTGGGCGTTGAGCCATCTGCTGGCGCCGAGTGGCGTTGACGAGTCGCCGCCGACCGACCCCGCGGTGCAACCTGAGCTCGCCAGCACCCGCGGCCCCGCCATCAGCGCCACGCAGCACCGCAGCGCCCACACCGCCTGAGCGCGCGCCGCGGCTCACGCCGCGCATTCACAGATCTTTACCCCTCAGCCACCGCGCATTCACGCCGGATCCCGATCATTCCTGTCATGGGTTCGCACCCAATCCACAAGGAGTGATCGATGACTGACTCAACGATGTTGAATTCGACGGCTGGCGTGGGCAAGCGCGCCCTCAGGTGGCTGGTGGCCGGCGTGCTGCTGGCGGTCACCGCCACCGTGACGCTGACGGCTTGGGCGCAGCACGGCCCCGGCGGCCATGGCATGGGCGGGCCGGGCATGTTCATGGGTTCGCCCGAGCACATGGGCCGCATGGTCGACCACATGCTCGACGGGCTGAACGCCACTGACGCACAACGCAGCCAGATCAAACAGATCGCGCAGGCCGCGGCCACCGACCTGAAGGGCCAACGCGACGCGGGCCGCGCATTGCACGACAAAGCAGCGCAGATCTTCACGGCGCCGAACGTTGACGCTGCCGCCGCCGAATCACTGCGCCAACAAATGCTGGCCCAGCACGACCAGGCCAGCCGGCGCATGCTTCAAGCCATGCTCGACGTCAGCCGCGTGCTGACGCCCGAACAGCGCACCAAGCTCGGCGAGCGCATGAAGCAGCGCGGCGAAATGATGCGCGAGCGCATGCAACGCATGGAGCACGATCGACCGAAGCAGTGAAGATTGGGGGATCCCAAATCTCCGGCCTTCGCCCCGCGGCTGTCGTCGCGGGGCTTTTTTGATGTTCAATCCGGATTCTTCCACGCTGTCACCGCCATGACGTCCCGCCTGCTGCTGATCGATGACGACGCCCGCCTCGCGGCGATGGTGTGCGACTACCTGCGCAGCGCCGGTTTCGACGTCGAGACCGCGGGTTCGCTGACGGCGGGTCGCGAGCGGCTGGCGGGAGCTGCGTTCGACGCGCTGCTGCTCGACCTGATGCTGCCCGACGGCGACGGCCTCGATCTGTGCCGCGAGTTGCGCGGCAACGCGCGCACACGCCAGATGCCGCTGCTGATGCTCACCGCGCGCGGCGAGCCGCTGGACCGCATCGTCGGGCTCGAGCTCGGTGCCGACGACTACCTGCCCAAGCCGTTCGAGCCGCGCGAGCTGCTGGCCCGCGTGAAGGCCCTGCTGCGCCGCGCCGCGCCCCCACCGGCCGACGACGAGGTGTTGCGCTTCGGCCGGCTCGAAGTCGACATCGGCGAACGCGTGGCCCGCCTTGACGGCCAGGCCTGCGACCTCACCGGGCACCAGTTCGACCTGCTGGTGGTGTTGGCTCAAAGTGCCGGTCGCGTGCTGTCGCGCGACCAGATCATGGATGCCCTCAAGGGCCACCCGCTGGAGGCGTTCGACCGCTCCATCGACGTGCACATCTCGCGCATTCGCTCCGTTATCGAAGACGACCCGAAGGTGCCGCGGCGTGTGCTCACGGTGCGCGGCGCGGGCTATGTCTTTGCGAAGAAGCAAGATGCGGAGTAGCAGTGAGTCGTGATTCGTGAATGGTGATTCGTGGGCCGGGCGGTGCCCGCGCCGAATTACCAATCACGAATCACGAATCACGATTCACCACCCATGAGAAACCTCGCGCTGCGCATCTACCTCACCGTGGTCGCGGTGCTGCTGTTGTTCGCCTTTGCATCCGGCTGGGTGTTCCAGCAGCACATCGAGCAGGAGCGCCAGCGCGCCGAGTCGGTGCTGTCGGACCGCATGGCGGCGTGGGGCGACTTGATCCAGCGCTCGCTGCCGGGCACCGACGCCCCGCATGCCGACCAGGCTGCGGCATTGCGCGAATGGTCTGCGCGCCTGCGCATTCCGCTTGCGCTCGACAGCCCGCAAGGCGAGCGCGTGGGCGCGTCGGATTCATTCATTCGCCGGCAGAACGACGGCATCGGCCGCGGTTTCCCGGTGCGGCTCGAAGACGGGCGCACCTTGTGGGTCATGCGCCCGGGCCTGATGCGCCCGCCGCCCCCGGACGGCGGGCGCCGCGACATGGGCGCACCGCCGCCCGGCGCGCCTGGCAACGCTCTGCTTCCATTCGTGCCGCCGGCGTGGCAGCGCGGCGTCGGCCTGGTGGTGGTTCTGTTGCTGCTGTTCGTGGCCGTGGCCGCTGGCGCCTGGCCGGTGGTGCGCCGCCTGACGCTTCGCCTGCAGGCTCTCAAACAAGGCATGGAAGTGTTCGGCGCCGGGCAGCTCAGCCATCGCGTCGACGTGTCGGGCCGCGACGAAGTGGCCGCGGTGGCCGCGAGTTTCAACCACGCCGCCGCGCGCATCGAGACGCTGGTGCGCTCGCACCAGTCGCTGCTGGCCAATGCGAGCCACGAGCTGCGCTCGCCGCTGGCGCGCATGAAGGTGGCGGTGGCCATGCTCGAAGATGCGGCGCCGGCGCAGCGCGATTCGCTCAAGCGCGAGATCCACGCCAACGTGGCCGAACTCGACGCGCTGGTCGAAGAGGTGCTGCTGGCGAGCCGGCTCGACGCGCTGCGCGACCTGGAACATCGCGACACGGTCGATCTGCTCGGCCTCGCCGCCGAGGAAGCGGCACGAGTCGACGCCACGCTCGACGGCGCGCCGCTCGCGGTGACGGGTGACGAACGGCTGCTGCGCCGCGCGCTGCGCAACCTGCTCGAGAATGCCAAGCGCTATGGCGGCGACGACGTCAGCGTGAGCACGCAGCGGGCCGGCAACGAGGCGCTGGTGCGCGTGTGCGATCGCGGCCCCGGTGTGCCGGCGGCCTTGCGCGAGCGCATCTTCGAGCCCTTCTATCGGCTGCCCGGGCACGCCGAGAAATCGGGCGGCGTCGGGCTGGGCCTGAGCCTCGTCAAGCAGATCGCCGAGCGCCACGGCGGCAGCGTGCGCTGCGAGGCGCGCGAGGGCGGCGGCAGCTGTTTCGTCATCAATCTGCCCTTGCAGGCCTGATCCCTGCGGCCTCACCCGGTTCGCCCGCGGGGGCGTTAAGCTGCGCTGGCCACATTCAGCTGAGGGCAAGCGCATGGCCTCCAAACCGTATGACGTGATCGTTCTCGGCGCGACCGGCTTCACCGGCCGGCAAGCGGTGCTTGCGATGATGCACCGTGCCGCGACGCAACCCTTGCGCTGGGCGGTGGCCGGGCGCAACGCGCCCAAGCTGCAGGCGCTGTTGGCCGAGCTGGTGCCCACGGCCACGCCGCGTCCGGGCATCGTCGTGGCCGATGCCAAGGATCTCGACTCGTTGCAGCGCATGGCCGCACAGACCGGTGTGTTGTTGAACCTCGCGGGCCCCTACGCCCAAACCGGTGAGGCGGTGGTGCAAGCCTGCATTGCCAACGCAGCGCACTACCTCGACCTGAGCGGCGAGACCTTCTGGGTGCAGCAAATGATCGCGCGCCATCATCGCGCGGCGCAGGCGGCGCAGCTGAAGATCATCCCGTGCTGCGGCTACGAAGCGCTGCCGTTCGATCTCGCCACCCTGTGGTCTGCGCGGCAGCTGCGTGACCGTTTCGGCGAGGCGTGTCGCGAGGTCAAGATCATCGTCGGCTTCAGCGGCCGGCGCATCACGAGCATCAAGGATGCGGTGAGCGGCGGCACGGTGGCGTCGCTGAAATCGCTGCTCGAGTTCGACAACACCGATTGCGTGCGCAACCCGGCCTGCCTGCTGCCCGCCGATGCGGTCGACGCCGCGGCCGTGGCCAAGCGCAACGCCTATCGCTTCGTGCCTGCGTTCGACGCCGACGTGCAGGCCGTGACGGCGCCCACCGTTCCCGCGCCGTTCGCCAATCCGCCGATCGTGTTGCGCACGCAGGCGCTGCTGGCCGATGCCGCCGTGTTCGCGCCCGACTTCCGCTACACCGAAGCCATGAACATGGAAAGCCTGGTGCCGCGCGTGTCGTTCCTGCCGAGGGCGTCGACGCTGCCGTTGCAGTGGGCCGCTGCGGCGTCGCTCGGGGTGCCGCTGGCCATGCTCAGCGCAGCGCTGGCCGGGCCGCTGAAGTTCCAGCGCCAGGGCCTGCGTCGACTCGTCGAGTGGTTCGCGCCGAAGCCCGGCGTGGGCCCGAGCGAGGAGGCGCTGTCAGGCATGAGCTACAGCCTGGACGTGTTTGCCAGGTCGGCCAGCGGCAAGACGCTGCGCGGCCGCGTCGACGGGCAGGGCCACCCGGGTTATCGCTCGACGCCTGAGATGGTCGTCTCGGCGGCGGTCGGCCTGGCGCGCGGCAGCCTGGGCCGCACGCCGCATTTCGGCATCGTGACGCCGGCGACCGGGCTCGGCATCGAAGCGGTGGCGGCGCTGCGCGACGCGGGCGTGACCTTCAGCCTGCTGCCCTGAGATGCTCAGGGTAGAGCACGCGAGTGCTGCTGGCGCAATACCCACAGCAGGAAGCCGCTCAAGCCGAGTCCGGCCAGCGTCAAGCCGGCCGTGCAGGCTGACCAGAACCCCTGCGCACCCTGCAGACCGGCGGGGCTCATGCCGGTGGTGTTGAATGCCACCGCATAGCCTCCGCCGAGCCCCACACCCCAGATGGCGGCCACATAGATGATCAGCGGCACCGTGGCGATGCGGTAGGCGCGCAGCGTGAACGCGGCCAGTGTCTGTGCCGCATCGGCAATGTGGAACAGCATCACCCAGGCGAGCAGCGGCATCGCGGCGGCGATGATCACGGCGTCGTGTGTGTAGGCGTGCAGCAAGCTTTCGCGCAACAGGTAAACGCTGCCGCCCATCGCCGCGGCGATCAGCACGCCGATCTGCAGGCCGTGCCAACCGATGCGCCGTGCGTCGCGCAGATCGTCGGCGCCGATACGCTGCGCGACCAGCGTGCTGGTGGCGTTGGCCAGCGCCAGCGGCATCATGAACATCACCGACACCAGGTTGACGGCGATCTGGTGCCCGGCGACCGGCGTGGCGCCGAGGCGCGAGATGAAGAACGCCATGAACGTGAAGCCGGTCACTTCGATGCCGATGGACAGGCCCATCGGCACGCCGAGCCGCAGCAGGCCCAGGAGGCTGGCGCGGTGCGGTGCGCCCAATCGCGCTGTCTGCAGGCCGAATTGCCGATAGAACGGGTCGCGGCGCAGCACGATCCACGCAGCCAGCAACTGGCCGCCCATCACGATCGCGGTGGCGACGCCGCATCCGGGTGCGCCCTGCGCCGGCACGCGAAAGTCCCCGAGCGTGAAGCCGAACACCAGCATCGCGTTCAGCGGCAGCTTCAGCAGCAGGGCGCCGAGCTGCAGGGCCATCACGATCTTCGGGCGCGAGACGGCCGTGTTGAAGCCCCGGAATGCGGTGAACAGCAGGGCGCAAGGCAGTGCGAACGCCAGCGCCGCCAAGTAGCCGCGCACCTTGGCCGCGACCTCGGGTTGCGCGCGCGACAACGCGAGGAAGGGCTGCGGAAACAGCAACACGACACAGCCGATGGCCGACAGCGCCAGTGCCAGCCACAAGGCCTGGTGCAACTGCTGGCCGGCCTCGGGCAGCTTGCGTGCTCCGAACAGCTGGCCGGCGATCGGCCCGACCGCCAGCACCACGCCCATGAAGCCGACGAACACGCTGATGTATACGGCGCCACCGATGGCCAGCGCCGCCAGGTCGAGCGCCGAGTAGCGCGCCACCATCACCGTGTCGACGGTGCTGAAGGCCAGCACCGCAAGCTGGCCGATGAGCACCGGCCAGGCCAGTGGCGCGATGCGCCGTGCGCTGTCGACGAGACCGGGACGCGTGGGATGGGCGGCCGGCAACGTAGCGCTCAAGCTTTGCCCTCGGCGGGTAGCGGGAGCAGGCTCTCGGGCGGCGGGTGGTCGGCGCCGCTTGCGCTGCGTGCACGCTCGGCATAGCGGTTGAAGCGCCACGCCGTGTCTTCCATCGTGATGCGGCGCCAGGTGGCGCGTTTCTCGGCCGGGGTCATCACCGGCCAGTGCTGCACCTCGTCGAAGGTGCGGCCGCAGCCCTTGCAGACGTCGTCGCCCTGGCTGGTCGAGCAGATCGCGATGCACGGCGCGTCGGGCGTCGTGGCGTACCAGGCGAGCCAGGCGTCGAGCGCCTTCGCTGACAGCGAGGCCTCGTCGCAATCGGTCTGGTGGTAATAGACCATCAGCGCATAACCCTGCGCGAGCTCGCGCACCTCGGCGCAGGCGGTGATGCCGTCGGGCGAGGGCTTGCGCTCACGCCACCAGTTGATGGCGGATTCGATGTCGGTGATGTGGATGCGGGCCATGGGGGACGTTTCGCGGGGCGCCAAGGATAGCGGCTTCGCCCGCCGCGCACACGTCCCCCCAGTACTCGCCCCCACCCGCGGCAGGGCGCAGTGCCTCAGAACCGCCCGGACTGGAAGTCCTGCAGCGTCTGCACGATCTCCTGCTGCGTGTTCATCACGAACGGACCGTATTGCGCGATCGGCTCGTTGAGCGGCTGGCCCGCGATCAGCAGCGCGCGTGCCGGGCCGGCGGCGCGCAGCACCACGCCGTCGCGGTCCGGCGCATTCGCGAGGATCGCCATGCGCTGCGCCGGCACTGCCGTGTCGCCGATCTGCAGCTCCCCGCGATAGACGTAGACAAATGCGTTGCTCTCCGCCGGCATGGCCTGCGCAAAGCTCGCTCCTGCGTCGAAGTGCAGGTCGAGATACAGCGGCTGCGTGGCGTCGCGCTGCACGGCACCGTCCACACCGTGGCTGCTGCCGGCGATGACGCGCGCCGTCACGCCGTCGGGCGTGGCGAATTGCGGCAGCGTGTCGCTCTGGATGTCGCGGTACCACGGCGCGGTCATCTTGTCCTTCGCGGGCAGGTTCAGCCACAGCTGGAAGCCTTCCATGCGACCGGCTTCCTGCTCGGGCAGTTCGGAGTGGACGATGCCGCGGCCGGCGGTCATCCATTGCACGCCGCCGTTTTGCAGCAGGCCTTCGTGGCCCGCGCTGTCGCGGTGCCGCATGCGCCCGGCGATCATGTAGGTCACGGTTTCGAAGCCGCGGTGCGGGTGATCGGGGAAGCCGCCGATGTAGTCGTCGGGGTTGTCGGTGCCGAAGGCGTCGAGCATCAGGAACGGGTCGAGCCGGCGCTGCAGCGGCTGCGTCAGCACGCGGGTCAGCTTGACGCCGGCACCGTCGGAGGTGGCCATGCCGGCCACCAGCCGCTCGACACTGCGCGGTCGCGCGACGATCTCGGGTGTCAGGGCGGTGGTGATGGTCATCGGGGTCTCCAAGTCATCAGGCGAAGGCTTCGTCGATCTGGGTCTGAGCCGACGCGAGCGCCTTCTGTTCCGCGTCGGGGCCCATGGCCAGACCTTCAGCGTAAATGAACTGCACGTCGGTCATGCCGAGAAAGCCGAGGATGGTCTTCAGGTAGGGTACTTGCGTGTCGGCCGGCGTGTTGCGGTACAGGCCGCCGCGGGTCAGCGCCACATAGACCTTCTTGTTCTGCACCAGGCCGACCGGCCCCTTGTCGGTGTAGCGGAAGGTGACGCCGCTGCGGGCCACCGCGTCGATCCAGTTCTTCAACTGCGCCGGCACGCCGAAGTTGTACATCGGCACACCCAGCACGACCACGTCGGTGGCCTGGAGTTCGGCGATCAGTGCGTCGTCCAACGCGACGCGCGCGGCTTGTTCCGGCGCGCGCTTATCGGCCGGGGTGAACAGTGCCCCCAGCGCGGACTCGTCCAGCGCCGGGTGCGGCGTGCGCCCGAGGTCGCGCAGGCTGAGCGTGGCGTCGGGCTGCGCGCTGCGCAGGCGCTCGACGATGTCGCTCGCGAGGCGGCTCGATTGGGAGTTTTCGGCGCGGGCGCTGGAATTGATTTGCAGGATGTTCATGCTGGGCTTTCCGATGTCGTGGTGGCGATGTCGAGAATTTAGTTGTCCCGAAATCAATCCGGAAGACGTCAGATTGGATAACATTGTTCCGTTGATGGCACAGTGGCGGGCAGCATGAACCTGGAACCGAACGACTTGATGCTCTTCGCGCGGGTGGTCGACGAGGGCAGTTTCAGCCGCGCCGCGGCGCGTGTGGGGCTGCCGAAGTCGACGGTATCGCGCCGCGTGGCGGGGCTGGAAGCGCAGCTGGGTGAGCGTTTGCTGTTGCGCACCACGCGCAAGCTGACCGTCACCGATTTCGGCCACAGCGTGCTGGAGCACGCGCACCAGGTCACCGCCGAGGTCGAGGCGGCGGCAGCGCTGGCCCAGCACCGCCAGATCGAGCCGAGCGGGCGCCTGCGGGTGTCGATGCCGTCGGATTTCGCGAACATCGTGTTGGTGCAACTCCTGGCCGAATTCATCGCCAAGCACCCGGCGATCTCCTTGGAGCTGGATCTGACGGCCCGCCGCGTCGACCTGATCGGCGAGAACTTCGACCTCGCGCTGCGCATGGGCGACCTGCCCGACGACGCATCACTCGCGGCGCGCCGCTTGGCGGTGTTCTCGGCCGGGCTGTATGCGTCGCCGGCCTACCTGCAGCGGCGCGGCGCACCGTCGGAGCCGGAGGCGTTGATGGAGCATGACGCGCTGCGCCTGCTCACCCGCACTGGCGAGCCTTTGCCCTGGGTGCTGACGCGCGGCGAGGCGCGCTGGGAGGGCATTCCGCCCGGCCGCGCCACCGCCAATTCACCCGAGTTGCTGATCCGCCTGGCTCGTGCGGGCGCGGGCATCAGCGTGGTCGCCGACCACTTCGCAGCGCAGTACGTGGCCAGCCGCGAACTGACGCCGGTGCTCGACGACTGGTCCATGGCGCCGGCGAGCGCCTGGGCGGTGTTCCCCGGCCGCCGCCTGATGCCGGCGCGCACGCGGGTCTTCCTCGACGCGCTGCAGGCGGAGTTCTCGGGTCCGCGCTGTCAGGCGCAGGACGCGCTGGTGCAAGAAGTCAAACGCAAACGTCGCGCTCAGTAGCTGTCTGCACCCGGTCGCGGCGTACCGCGCCCGCCCTCCGTGAGGGCCTGAGCCCGCTTGGGGCGGCCCGGCGCTGGGCTCAGTAACGCAAGCCCATCGCCTCGCGCACGTCGCGCATCGTCTCGCGCGCGACGGTGCGCGCTCGCTCAGTGCCGACCTCGACGATCCAGTGCACTTGCTTCGGGTTGCTCAGGTAGGCCTCGGCGCGTTCGCGCCAGGGTTCCTGCTCCTTCTTGATCGCATCGATCACCGGCTGCTTGCACTCCAGGCAGCCGATGCCTGCCGTGGTGCAGCCCTTGACCACCCAGGCCTTGGTTTCGAGGTCGCTGTAGACCTGATGGAACTGCCACACCGGGCAGTCCTCAGGATTGCCGGGGTCGGTTCGACGCACCCGTTTCGGGTCGGTGGGCATGCGCTTGATCTTGCGCTCGATCTCGGCCGGCTCCTCGCGCATTGCAATGGTGTTGCCGTAGCTCTTGCTCATCTTCGCGCCGTCGAGGCCGGGCAGCTTGCTCACTTCGGTGAGCAGCACGGCAGGCTCGGGCAGGATGGTCTTGCCGGTGCCGCGTAGATAGCCTTCGAGTCGATCGCGGTCGGCGCCGCTCAATGCGCCGCTGCCGGCGATCAAGGCGCGTGCCTGGCCCAGCGACTCTTCGGTGCCGGTCTGCTGGTAGGCCTTGCGCGCCGCGTCGAAGGCCTTGGAGTCGGCCTTGCTCATCTTCTTGATCACCGCGAGTGCGAGCTCGTCGAAGTCGGCTTCGCGACCGTACAAGTGGTTGAAGCGGCGCGCCACTTCGCGCGTGAGTTCCACGTGCGAGGCCTGGTCTTCGCCGACCGGGACGAAGCCGGCCTTGTAGATCAGGATGTCGGCCGCCTGCAGCAGCGGGTAGCCGAGAAAGCCGTAGGTCGCGAGGTCGCGGTCCTTCAGTTTTTCGATCTGGTCCTTGTAGGTCGGCACGCGCTCGAGCCAGCCCAGCGGCGTGCCCATCGCGAGCAGCGTGAACAGCTCGGCATGCTCGGGCAGCCGGCTCTGGATGAAGATGGTCGACTTTTCCGGGTCGACACCGGCGGCCAGCCAGTCGACCACCATGTCATAGACGTTGCGTTCGATGATCTCGCGGTCTTCGTAGTGCGTGGTCAGTGCGTGCCAGTCGGCCACGAAGTAGAAGCACTCGTAGTCGGCCTGCAGGCGCACCCAGTTCTTCAGGGCGCCGTGGTAGTGGCCGAGGTGCAGTGCGCCGGTCGGGCGCATGCCCGACAACACGCGCTTCTTCTGCTGGCCGGCGGGGAGGGGTTCAATGTTCATCGGTGGCTCTCGCGGGAGGGCTTGAATTGTAGGTGGCGGCTACACTGCCGGCCGCAACACGTATGCCATGAAGACCATCGTCATCCTGATCTCCGGCCGCGGCTCCAACATGGAGGCCATCGTGCGCACCTGTGCCGCCGAGCGCTGGAAAGCGCGCATCGCCGCGGTGGTGAGCAACCGGCCCGACGCGGCGGGCCTCGTCTTTGCGCAAGCGCATGGCATTGCCACTGCGGTGGTCGACCACAAGGCCTTCGCAGAGCGCGACGAGTTCGACGCGGCCCTGGCCGATGTGGTGGCCGGCTACGCCCCCGACGTCGTGGTGCTCGCCGGTTTCATGCGCATCCTGTCGCCCGCCTTCGTGAAGCGCTTCGAGGGCCGCCTGGTGAACATCCACCCGTCGCTGCTGCCGGCCTTCACCGGCCTGCACACGCACCAGCGGGCGATAGCCGCGGGCTGCAAGCTGACCGGCGCGACGGTGCACTTCGTCACCACCGAACTCGACCACGGGCCGATCATTGCGCAGGCGGTGGAGCCGGTGTTGCCCGGCGACACCGAAGCCACCTTGTCGGCGCGGCTGCTCGCACGCGAGCACGTGCTGTACCCGCTGGCGGTGCGCTGGATCGTCGAGGATTCGCTGCGCGTGAACGACGGCATCGTGACGCACCTGAGCGGCGAGCCGCAGCTGATCTTGTAGCCCCTGCTCAGAACAGGCTCGCCGCGATGTTGATCGTGAAGGCGAGGATGGTGGCGTTGAACACGAACGACAGTACCGACTGCACGAGCACCAGGCGGCGCATCGGGCGCGTCGTGATCGCCACATCCGCGGTCTGCGACGCCACGGCGATGGTGAACGCGAAGTACGCAAAGTCGGTGTAGTCGGGCCTGAAGCCGGTTGCGGCACCGGGGAACACGAGCCCGCCGCCGTCGGCAGTCGCGTAATACTCGCGCGCATAGTCCAGCGCGAACAGCGTCGGCACCAACAGCCACGAGCCGCTCACCGTGACCAGCGTCAACGCGATTTGCGGCCAGGCATGCGGCGCTCCGGCGGCCTTGCCCGATGCGAGTTCGACCACGATGGCCACCAGGCTCGCGATCGCCGCGGCCACCACCACCGTCAATACCGTGGCCGCGCCTTCCGCATGCGCCAGCGCGGTTCGGCGCAGGCGATGGTGGTCGGCGCTGAGCATTGCCTGCGCGATCAGCACCAGGTAGAGCCAGACGCCGACGTTCCAGCCGATCAGCGCGCGCGTGACCGCGCCCGGTACGCCTGGCGCCACGAACGCTGCCGCCACGCCGACGGCGAGCGCGATGAACATGCGCGGTCGTGCCTGCAAGTGGCTCGCGAGGGCTTTCCTCATAGGGTGCCAAGGATAATCGCGCGATGCACCCCAACGCCTTGCTCGAACTCGCCACCGATTTGCTGCACCAGGTGATGCAGTTCGAGTCCCCCGCTGACAGCGTCGTCTCGGCCTTCTTTCGGCAGCACCGCGCGCTCGGCGCGCGCGAGCGCCACACGCTGGCCGAGACCACCTACGCCGTGCTGCGCCAACGGCTGTTGTTCCAGCACCTCGCGCAGTCAGGCAAGGGCGAAATGGAGCGGCGTCTCGTCGTTCTGGCGTGGCAGGGCAATGCAGGGTTCCTGCGCGCCGCCTTGAGCGAGCCCGAGCAGCAATGGCTGGAGCAGGTGAGCGCGGTGGATCGCACGGCGCTGCCCGACAAGCTGCGCCACAACCTGCCCGAATGGCTGGCCGAGCCGCTGCGCACCGACCTCGGCGACGAGTTCTGGCCGCTGGTGGACAGCCTCAACGTGGCCGCGCCGCTGGACCTGCGCGTCAACACCCTGAAGGCCAAGCGCGACGAGGTGCAAGCTGCGTTCGCCGCCGCGAACATCGAGGCATTGCCGACGCCGTACTCGCCGTGGGGCCTGCGCGTGCAAGGCAAACCGGCACTGAACAAGCTCGACGTGTTCGTTCGCGGCGACGTCGAGGTGCAAGACGAAGGCAGCCAGCTGCTCGCGCTGCTGACCGACGCCAAGCGCAGCGAAATGGTGGTCGACTTCTGCGCCGGCGCCGGCGGCAAGACGCTCGCGCTCGGCGCGTCGATGCGCAACACGGGCCGCCTGTACGCGTTCGATACCTCGGGCCACCGCCTGGCTGCCCTCAAGCCGCGGCTTGCGCGCAGCGGGCTGTCGAACGTCTACCCGGTGCAGATCGCCCACGAGCGGGACGAGCGAATCAAACGGCTGGCCGGCAAGATCGACCGTGTGCTGGTCGACGCGCCGTGTTCGGGCCTCGGCACGCTGCGCCGCAACCCCGACATGAAGTGGCGCCAATCGCCCGAAGCGGTGGCCGAATTGCGCGAGAAGCAGGCCGCGATCCTGGCCAGCGCGTCGCGCTTGCTCAAGCCCGGCGGGCGCCTGGTGTATGCCACCTGCAGCCTGCTGAATGCCGAGAACGAAGACATCGCGCTCGCCTTCGCCGAGGCCCATGGCCGCGAGTTCACACCGCTGCCGGCAGCCGACGCGCTGGCTCGGGCGCACGTGAACGCGCCCGAGACGCTGGTGCGTGGCGACTTTCTGCGCCTGTGGCCGCACCGCCATGCCACTGACGGGTTTTTCGCCGCCGTTTGGGAGCGGCGCTAATTGAATCCGCTTGCAACAGCGCCAGATAGCGTGAAGTAGGCAGGGCAAACCCGCTTGTTTTGGCGAGTCTTGGCACAGCGCCTAAATTACAATCACTGACGTGGTCGTGTGTCGGCCTGAAGGCGAGTTCATGAATTTGTTGTTGTCGGTTTGGGACGGGTTGATTTCGTGGTTGGCCAGTGGCCTCGTCGAATCCACCTGGTGGCAAGTGGTGCTGTTCACGCTGGTGACGACGCACATCACGATCGCGGCGGTGACCATTTTCCTGCACCGTGCACAGGCGCACCGAGCGCTCGACCTGCACGCCATTCCCTCGCACTTCTTTCGCCTCTGGCTGTGGCTGACCACCGGCATGGTGACCAAGGAATGGGTCGCCATCCACCGCAAGCACCACGCCAAGTGTGAAACCGTCGATGACCCGCACAGCCCGCAAACGCGCGGCATCAAGACCGTGCTGCTGACCGGCAGCGAGCTCTATCGCACCGAAGCCAAGAACCAGGAAACGCTGTCGAAGTTCGGCCACGGCACGCCCGATGACTGGATCGAGCGCAACCTCTACACCCGCTACAGCTGGCAGGGCGTGGGCCTGACGCTGATCATCGACCTGATGCTGTTCGGCGCCATCGGCGCGGCGGTGTGGGCGGTGCAGATGCTGTGGATTCCGATCACCGCCGCTGGCATCATAAACGGCATCGGCCACTGGTGGGGTTATCGCAATTTCGAAGCGCCCGACGCGTCGACCAACGTGTCGCCGTGGGGCATCATCATCGGCGGCGAAGAGCTGCACAACAACCACCACACCTATCCGACCTCGGCCAAGCTGTCGGTGAAGTCCTACGAATTCGACATCGGCTGGATGTACATCCGCGGCTTGGAAATGATGGGCATGGCGAAGGTTCGCAAGACGCCGCCGACGCTCAAGCTCGGCAGCATCAAGCCGGTCGCCGACTCCAAGACGCTCGAAGCGATCATCGCCAATCGCTACGAGGTGATGGCCAAGTACGCCAAGCAGCTGCGCGGCGCCTGCCGCGCCGAGCTGGCGCGGCTGCAGGCCGAGGGTGCGAAGAACACTGCGAAATGGGCCGACATGCGGCTCGCCAAGCGCTGGCTGCACCGCGACGACGACAAGATTCCGCAAGGCGTGAAGGCCCAGGTGGCCAAGGTCTGTGCACAAAACGCTGCCCTGGCGAAACTGGTGGCGATGCGCGAGGAACTGCGCCAGTTGTGGACACGCACCAACGTGTCGGCCGAACAGCTGGTGGCGGATCTGCAGGCGTGGTGCAAGAAGGCCGAAGACAGTGGCATCGCCGCACTGCAGGAATTCGCGCTGAAATTGAGAGCGGCGAAGGCGTAACGCATTCGCCTGAAGACGACGGCGGGCCGGAAGGCCTTCGGCCAAAGGCGACAGCGGGCCCGCATTGCGGGCCCTTTTCATGTGGGGCAACAAAAAGCCCGCTGGGCCGAGGCCGAGCGGGCTGCAAGAGAAGGGGCCGCGAAGCGACCCGTTTCCCTACTACTTCAGTTTCGTTTCCTTGTACATCACGTGCTTGCGCGCCTTCGGATCGAACTTCATGATTTCGATCTTCTCGGGCGTGGTCTTCTTGTTCTTGTCGGTCGTGTAGAAGTGACCGGTGCCGGCAGAAGACTCCAGCTTGATCTTTTCGCGTCCACCTTTTGCCATGATCAGCTCCTTAGATTTCGCCGCGCGCGCGCAGATCGGCGACGACTTGCTCGATGCCGACCTTGTCGATCAGGCGCAGCGCCGCGTTGGTGATGCGCAGACGCACCCAGCGGTTCTCGGTTTCGAGCCAGAAGCGGCGGTACTGCAGATTGGGCAGGAAGCGGCGCTTGGTTTTGTTGTTGGCGTGGGAGACGTTGTTTCCCACCATCGGGCGCTTGCCCGTGACTTGACAGACGCGTGCCATGACGCTTCTCCGTTTGAATCTCGTTTCAGGAGCCGCGGCCAGCAAACAAACGGGGCAAAAGCACATCACCACCGCCCTGCTGGCCAATCCGGCATTGCGACGCAATGCGGCTTTCGGCAAAGACCGCGATTATAGCCAGAGTTCCCGGACCCGCCAAGCCGCGCACCGCGCGTCAGGTCTCGAGGAAGCGCTGCGCGTCGAGGGCGGCCATGCAGCCGGTGCCGGCGCTGGTGATGGCCTGGCGGTAGACGTGATCCTGCACGTCGCCGGCAGCGAAGACGCCCGGTACGCTGGTCATGGTGGCCAAACCGTTCAGGCCGCCTCGGGTCACGATGTAGCCGTCCTTCATTTCCAGCTGGCCCTTGAAGATGTCGGTGTTGGGCTGGTGGCCGATCGCGATGAAGCAGCCCTTCAGCGTCAAATCCTGGGTGCTGTCGTCGCGGGTGCTGCGCAGCCGCACGCCGGTCACACCCGATGCATCGCCGAGCACCTCGTCGAGGGTGTTCCACAGGTGCAGGTGCACCTTGCCGGCGGCCGCCTTCTCCATCAGCTTGTCGACCAGGATCGGCTCGGCGCGGAACTTGTCGCGGCGGTGCACCAGGTGCACGTTGCTGGCGATGTTCGACAGGTACAGCGCCTCTTCGACCGCGGTATTGCCGCCGCCGATCACGCAGACGTCCTGCTCACGGTAGAAGAACCCGTCACACGTGGCGCAGCCGCTGACGCCGCGGCCCATGAAGGCCTCTTCCGACGGCAGGCCGATGTACTTGGCGCTGGCGCCGGTGGCGATCACCAGCGCGTCGCACGTGTACGTGCCGGAGTCGCCCTTCAACGTGAACGGCCGCCGGCTCAGGTCGACCCGGTTGATGTGATCGAAGACGATCTGCGTGTTGAACCGTTCGGCATGCTTCTGGAAACGCTGCATCAGGTCGGGCCCCATGACGCCGTCGACGTCGGCGGGCCAGTTGTCGACGTCGGTGGTGGTCATCAATTGGCCGCCCTGGGCGATGCCCGTCACCAGCATGGGCTTGAGGTTGGCGCGAGCGGCGTAGATGGCGGCGGTGTAGCCGGCGGGGCCGGAGCCGAGGATGAGGACGTGGGCGTGCTGGGGCGAGGTGCTCATGGGGGAAACGTGGGGGGAGGTGAGGGTGTCAGGGCGCCAGTCTGACATGGGGTTCACTCGCGCTGGCGTCAACGCGCGCAATGGTCACAATAGCGAAATTGTAGGGAACGTGAACTTTGCACGTTTGCGTTTGCACAAGTGGGACAACAAACCTAGATGGAGCTTCCGTATGGCAATGCTTTCGAACCTCGACCTGATTCGCCGGGTGCCGCTGTTCTCGATGCTCACCAACGATCAGGCGCAAGGCATTGCCGACAGCGTCGTGAAGCGACGATTCCGGCGCGGCGAGATCATCGTCGAGCACGGGCGCAAGTCGAATGCACTGTTCATCTTGCTCACCGGCCGTGCGCGCGTGTTGACGGCCGACTCGCGCGGGCGCGAGGTGATCCTCGCCGTGTTGCAGCCGGGCGACTACGTGGGCGAGATGAGCCTGATCGACAACGAGCCGCATTCGGCCACGGTGCGCGCCGAGGTGCAGACCGACATGCTGATCCTCGCCCGCGCCGAGTTCGCGCGCTGCCTGCCGGAGAACTCGAGCCTGTCGTACGCGATCCTGCGCGGCCTGGTGCAGCGCCTGCGCAACGCCGACCGGCAGATCGAATCACTGGCGCTGCTCGACGTGTACGGCCGGGTGGCGCGCACGCTGCTCGACATGTCGGAGACCGACGGCGACGTGAGGCTCATCCGCAACAAGGTCTCGCGGCAGGACCTAGCCAAGGTCGTCGGCGCGTCGCGCGAAATGGTCAGCCGTGTGATGAAGGATCTCGAGGAACGCGGCATCGTCGAGACGCAGGAGAACGGCTCGGTGATCATCAAGGAACGCCTCACCTGATGCCTCTGGTTGCATCGCGGGAGGCCGCATCGGCCACAATCCCCAGATGACCTTTCCGCTTGGCTCGCTTCGTTCCGAAGCCAATACGTCGTCCGCCTCCAGCGCTGCCGGCCACGGCAGCACCTACACCCGCAGCGGCACGCCCAAGCCGGGTATCGCGGCAGCGCATGCGGCGAGCTGGAAGGCCCAGTTGTCGCTGTTGGCCGGCGGCGTGCTGTGGCTGCTGGCACTGCTCGCGCTGGTGACGCACAGCGCGACCGACCCGGCGTTCTCGACCTCCGGCGCGTCGGCGCTGCCGTACAACAAGGCGGGGGCCCTGGGCGCCTGGTTTTCCGACCTCGCTTTCTTCCTGCTCGGCTATTCGGTCTGGTGGTTGGTGGCGGTCAGCTTGCGCGTGTGGCTGGGCGCATTGGCACGCGTGCTGCGCGGCGGCGAGGCCGAAGTCGACAGTCGATCGCACTGGCCGCGCTGGATCTTCTGGCTCGGCCTCGTGCTGCTGCTGTGCGCCAGCACCTCACTCGAATGGACGCGCATGTACCAGTGGGAGCCGCGCTTGCCGGGCGGACACGCCGGCGGCGTGCTCGGCTACACGCTCGGGCCGCTGAGCATGAAGCTGCTGGGCTTCGCGGGTTCGGGCGTGCTCTGGATTGCGGCGCTGGTGGCCGGCGTGTCGATGGCCTTGCGCTTCTCGTGGCTTCGTGTGGCCGAAGGCATCGGCACCTGGGTCGAATCGCTGAAAGAGCGCCGCGTCGAGCGCATCGAACGCGCCGAAGACCTGCGGCTCGGCGAGCAGGCGCTGCGCGAGCGCGAGCATGTGGTCGAGGTCGAGCATCAGTGGCATGAAGATCACGTGCCGATCGTCATCGAGGCGCCGATGATCGAAGTGCCCAAGAGCGAGCGCGTCGTGAAGGAGCGGCAGAAGCCGCTGTTCACCGAACTGGCCGATACCAAGCTGCCGCAGGTCGACCTGCTCGACGCCGCGCCCGGCCGCGTCGAGAGCGTCACGCCCGACACGCTGGAGATGACCTCGCGCCTGATCGAGAAGAAGCTGAAGGACTTCGGCGTCGAGGTGCGTGTGGTCGCCGCGTCGCCCGGCCCGGTGATCACCCGCTACGAGGTCGAGCCGGCCACCGGCGTGAAAGGCGCGCAGATCGTCAACCTGGCGAAGGACCTGGCACGCTCGCTGAGCCTGGTCAGCATTCGCGTAGTCGAAACGATTCCCGGCAAGACGACGATGGCGCTCGAACTGCCCAACGCCAAGCGGCAGACGATTCGCCTGTCCGAAATCCTCGGCTCGCAGGTCTACAACGACGCAGCGTCGCAACTGACGATGGGACTGGGCAAGGACATCATCGGCGCGCCGGTGGCGGTCGACCTCGCCAAGATGCCGCACTGCCTGGTGGCCGGCACCACCGGTTCGGGCAAGTCGGTCGGCATCAACGCGATGATCCTGAGCCTGCTCTACAAGGCCGAGGCGCGCGATGTGCGGCTCATTCTCATCGACCCGAAGATGCTCGAAATGAGCGTCTACGAAGGCATTCCGCACCTGCTGGCACCGGTGGTGACCGACATGAAGCAGGCCGCCAACGCGCTGAACTGGTGCGTCGGCGAGATGGAGCGGCGCTACAAGCTGATGAGCAAGCTCGGCGTGCGCAACCTGAGTGGCTACAACAAGAAGATCAGCGAAGCGGCCGACAAGGGCCATCCGCTGGCGAATCCGTTCAGCCTCACGCCCGAGGTACCGGAGCCGCTGGAGCGGCTGCCCTTCGTCGTGGTCGTGATCGACGAGCTCGCCGACTTGATGATGGTGGTCGGCAAGAAGATCGAGGAACTGATCGCGCGCCTCGCGCAAAAGGCGCGCGCGGCTGGCATCCACCTGATTCTCGCCACGCAGCGCCCGAGCGTCGACGTGATCACCGGTCTCATCAAGGCGAACATTCCGACGCGCTTGTCGTTCCAGGTGTCGAGCAAGATCGACAGCCGCACCATCCTCGATCAGATGGGCGCCGAGGCGCTGCTCGGCCAAGGCGACATGCTCTACCTCACGCCGGGCGGCGGCCTGCCGGTGCGCGTGCATGGCGCGTTCGTCAGTGATGAAGAGGTTCACCGCGTCGTCAACTACCTCAAGAGCCAGGGCGAGCCCAACTACATCGAAGGCATTCTCGAAGGCGGCACGCTCGACGGGGAGGGCGGCGACGTCGCCACGGCCGACATGCCCGGCGGCGGGGGCGGCGAGGCCGACCCGATGTACGACCAGGCGGTGGGCATCGTGCTGCAGCACCGCCGCGCGTCGATCTCGCTGGTGCAGCGCCACTTGCGCATCGGCTACAACCGCGCCGCGCGTCTGCTGGAACAAATGGAGAAATCCGGGCTCGTATCGGCCATGTCCACCAACGGCAATCGCGACATCATCGTCCCGGCGCGCTCCGAATGAAGAAATCACTGGTTGCGGCGCTGTTCACGCTGACGTCGTTCGCGGCGCACGCCGATGCCGTGGAGACGCTGAAGGAATTCGTGCGCGACGTGAAGACCGGCCGCGCCGCGTTCACGCAAACCGTCACTTCGCCCGACGGCGTGAAGAAGAAGACCTCCAAGGGCAGCTTCGAGTTCTCGCGCCCCAACCGCTTTCGCTTCACCTACGTCAAACCGTTCGAGCAGGTCATCGTCGGTGACGGGCAGAAGGTATGGATCTACGACGCCGACCTGAACCAGGTCAGCTCGCGCAAGTTTTCGCAGGCGCTGGGTGCAACGCCCGCGGCCTTGCTGGCGGGCGGGTCGCTCGAGCAGGACTTCGAACTCGCGAGCTTGCCGGCGAAGGGCGGCCTCGACTGGGCGCAAGCCACGCCGAAGGCCAAGGAGGGCGCGTTCGAGTCGGTGCGTGTGGGCTTTCGCGGCAAGGAACTGGCGGCGCTGGAAATCGTCGACAGCTTCGGTCAGCGTTCGCTGCTGCAGTTCAGCCAGATGGCCGCCAATGCGCCGGTGTCGGCCGACAGTTTCAAGTTCACGGTGCCGCCCGGCGCCGACCTGATCGAGCAGTAGCTCAGAACTCGACGTTGAAGCCCGCGGTGAGTTGCCGCACGTGCGGGTTCGTGCTTTGCACGCCGAACGATGCATTGACGCTGAACTGCTTGCCGAGAACCCAGTGCACGCCCGTCGACAGCCACGGCCGGTTGCGGTCGTCTCCATAGGCTTCGACGCTCAGATCGAGCTTCGGTGCGGCCGCCCATTCGAAGGCAAAAGCCCAGGTCGTGCTGCTCTGGTGCGCAGAACGGCTGTGCGTCCAGCCCAGATTGGCGTGGCCGAGCAGGCCCGGCACGAGTTCCCGGGTGCCGATGAGGTTCAACGATGCGCTGTCGTAGACCCACGCGGCGCCGGGGTTCTTCAGCGCGCCCAGGCCGTACGACAACGCGACGCCGGTCTGACCGTCCTTCAGTTCGACGACGTTGGTCTTGCCGCTCGCGAGCACACCGGCCGTCGTCTCGCCCGCTGAGTTGGAGCGGAAGGCGGCCACGCCGAGCTGCGTGTTCGGCGTGACGCCGCAGTTGAGCTGCACAAGCGTCGATTGCAGTGACGCGACACCGCGGCTGCGCGTGCTCGCCACGTAGGGCTCGAACTGGCACCTGCCATCCGTGATGGTGTCCGCCGTGTCGGTGTTCAAGGGTCGATTGGCCATTGCCGGAGCGCTCACCACGAGGGCGGCCAGTGCAAGCAGCGCGGAAGTGCGGTTCATCGTTGGTTCGGCGGGGAACGTGGGGTGCCGGATTCTTTCACGCCACTGCGACAATCTGCGCATGGCCAACATCCCCCTGCCGCTGGACGGCGCTGCGCGCGCGCCGCTGGCCGAGCGGCTGCGCCCACGCTCGATCGACGACGTGATTGGCCAGCAGCAGCTGCTCGGCCCGGGCAAGCCGCTGCGCGCTGCCTTCGAATCGGGGCGCCTGCATTCGATGATCCTGTGGGGCCCGCCGGGCACCGGGAAAACCACCTTGGCGCGCTTGATGGCCGACGCCTTCGACGCCCAGTTCATCGCAATCTCGGCCGTGCTCGGCGGCGTGAAGGACATCCGCGAAGCGGTCGAGCGGGCCCAGGTGGCGCAGGCCAGCGGCCGGCGCACCGTGGTGTTCGTCGACGAAGTGCACCGCTTCAACAAGAGCCAGCAGGACGCGTTCCTGCCGCATGTCGAATCGGGCCTGTTCACCTTCATCGGCGCAACCACCGAGAACCCGTCGTTCGAAGTGAATTCGGCGCTGTTGTCGCGCGCCACGGTGCATGTGCTCAAGAGCCTGGGCGACGAGGACATGGCGGTGCTGCTCACGCGTGCGCGCGAATTGCTCGCGGCGCCCGACCTCACGCCGAGCGCGGCGCAGCGACTCATAGCCTACGCCGACGGTGACGCGCGCCGCCTGCTCAACGCGTACGAGAACCTCGTCAACATGGTGGGCGGCGCCGCGCCCATCGACGAGACGCAGTTGGAGAAATCGCTGGGCGAGCAGCTGCGCCGCTACGACAAGGGCGGCGAGCAGTTCTACGACACCATCTCGGCGCTGCACAAGGCGGTGCGCGGCTCCGACCCCGATGCGGCGCTGTACTGGTTCGTGCGCATGCTCGACGGCGGCGTGGACCCGCGCTATGCCGCACGCCGCATGCTGCGCATGGCCAGCGAAGACATCGGCCTGGCCGACCCGCGCGCCCTGCGCCTCGCACTCGACGGGGCCGAGACCTACGAGCGCCTGGGCTCACCCGAAGGCGAGCTCGCGTTGGCGCAGGTGGTCGTCTACCTTGCCATGGCGCCCAAGTCCAACGCCGTCTACACCGCCTACAACGCGGCGCGCGCCTTTGTTCTACAGGATGGCACCCGAGCGGTGCCGCTGCGCTTGCGCAATGCACCGACCCGGCTGATGAAGGACCTGGACTACGGCCGCGGCTACCGCTATGCGCACGACGAGGAAGGCGGTTTCGCCGCCGGCGAGCGCTACTGGCCCGACGACATGGCCATTCCGAGCTTCTACGCGCCGGTGCCGCGCGGGCTCGAGATCCGGATCGGCGAAAAACTCGATGAATTGCGCCGCCTCAACGCTGCGGCGAAGAAAAAACCATGATTCTGGCTTTCTTTGGAGGATGCAAGAGGCGCATCGCCAGAAACTCCGAACGTCTGCTGTAGGGTCTTGCCTCTAGAATTCGCCCCGCTCGATGACGATTTAGTGAAGTTCAGGCCCGCCGGCAAAACCGAGGCGGGCTTTTTGCTAATAGCGTCCGGGCGGCAGATCAGGGACGATGTCCCGGCTCTTCCGAGGCCGCCGCCTCAATACAAGGCGGCCCGAATCGACAACCAGGAGACTCGATGGAGACCTTCATCCAACAGATCATCAACGGTCTGGTGCTGGGCAGCGTGTATGCGCTGGTCGCACTGGGCTACACGATGGTCTACGGCATCATCAACCTCATCAACTTCGCGCACGGTGAGGTGCTGATGGTGGGCGCGCTGACCAGCTGGACCGTGGTCAGCACGCTGCAGGGCACGATGCCGGGCTGGTTGTTGTTGCTGCTCTCGCTGATGGCCGCCATCGTCGTGTGTGCCGTCCTCAACTTCGCGATCGAGAAGGTCGCTTACCGCCCGCTGCGCAACGCGCCGCGGCTGGCGCCGCTGATCACCGCGATGGGCATGAGCCTGTTGCTGCAGACGCTGGCGATGATCATCTGGAAGCCGAACTACAAGCCGTTCCCCATCTTGCTGCCGAGTGCGCCGTTCGACGTATTCGGCGCGGTGATCAACACGACGCAGATCCTCATCCTCGTCGTCACCGCCATCACGCTGGCCGGGCTGATGTACCTCGTCAACAAGACCAAGCTCGGGCGCGCGATGCGCGCCACCGCCGAGAACCCGCGCGTGGCCGGCCTGATGGGCGTGAAGCCCGACATGGTGATCTCGGCCACCTTCGTGATCGGTGCGGCGCTGGCCGCGCTGGCCGGCGTGATGTACGCGGCGAACTACGGCTCGGTGCAGCACACGATGGGCTTCCTGCCTGGGCTGAAAGCCTTCACCGCGGCGGTGTTCGGCGGCATCGGCAACCTGCCCGGCGCGATGGTCGGCGGCGTGCTGCTGGGCCTGATCGAATCGCTGGGCGCCGGCTACATCGGCGTGCTCACCGGCGGGGTGCTGGGCAGCCACTACTCCGACATCTTCGCCTTCATCGTGCTCATTCTCGTGCTGACGCTGCGCCCGCAAGGCCTGCTCGGCGAGCGTGTGGCCGATCGTGCCTGACGGCCGGGAGAGACTCATGAAAGACAAAAAGATCGTCGTCTTCCTGCTGGCAGCGGCAGCATTGCTGGTCGTGCCGCTGATTGCACAACAGTTCGGCAACGCCTGGGTGCGCATCATCGACGTGTCGCTGCTGTATGTGCTGCTGGCGCTCGGCCTGAACATCGTCGTCGGCTACGCCGGGCTGCTCGACCTGGGCTATGTCGCGTTCTACGCGCTCGGCGCCTACATGTTCGGCCTGCTCGCATCGCCGCAGCTCGGCGAGACGTTCGCCAACATCCGGCAAGGCTTCCCGCACGGACTGCACGCGCCGATCTGGGTCGTCATTCCTGCCGGCGCGGCGTTGGCGGGATTCTTCGGCGTGCTGCTCGGGGCGCCGACGCTCAAGCTGCGCGGCGACTACCTCGCGATCGTGACGCTCGGCTTCGGCGAGATCATCCGCGTGTTCCTCAACAACCTCGATGCGCCGGTGAACATCACCAACGGCCCGAAAGGCATCTCGCAGATCGACGAGATGAGGATCTTCGGCTTCAATCTCGGCAAGACACACGAGATCCTGGGCTTCGACATTCCCAAGGTCACCAACTACTACTACCTGTTCCTCGCGCTGGTGGTGCTGAGCGTCGTCATCTGCTACCGGCTCGAGCGCAGCCGCATCGGCCGCGCCTGGATGGCGATTCGCGAAGACGAAATCGCCGCCAAGGCGATGGGCATCAACACCCGCAACCTGAAACTGCTTGCGTTCGGCATGGGTGCCACCTTCGGCGGCGTGTCGGGCGTGATGTTTGCGACCTTCCAGGGCTTCATCTCTCCGGAGTCGTTCAGCCTGCAGGAATCGATCATGATCGTCGCGATGGTGGTGCTCGGCGGCATCGGCCACCTCCCCGGCGTGATTCTCGGAGCGCTGCTGCTGGCCGCCTTGCCCGAGGTGCTGCGCTACGTGGCCGGGCCGCTGCAGGAGTTGAGCGGGGGGCGGCTCGACGCCTCCATCCTGCGCCAGCTTCTGATCGCGCTGGCGATGATCGGCATCATGCTGTCGCGCCCGCGCGGCCTGTGGCCGCAGCCCGAGCATGGCAAGGCGGCGCCTGTGCCTGCCACCCCCACCGTGAAGTGAGGACAGCGCCATGACTGAAACGGTATTGAAAGTCGCCGCGGTCTCCAAGCGCTTCGGCGGCCTGCAGGCGCTGTCGGACGTCGGCATCACGATCGAGCAAGGCCAGGTCTACGGGCTCATCGGGCCCAACGGCGCCGGCAAGACCACCTTCTTCAACGTGCTGACCGGCTTGTACTCGCCGGACTCGGGCACTTTCGAGCTCGGCGGCAAGCCCTACAAGCCGAGCGCAGTGCACGAGGTCGCGAAGGCCGGCATCGCGCGCACGTTCCAGAACATCCGCCTGTTTGCCGAAATGACCGCGCTCGAGAACGTGATGGTCGGCCGCCACGCGCGCACCAGTTCGGGCCTGATCGGCGCGGTGTTCCGCACCCCGGGCTTCAAGCAGGAGGAGGCGGCGATCGCCAAGCGCTCGCAGGATCTGCTCGACTACGTGGGCATCGGCAAGTACACCGAGTTCAAGGCCCGTACCTTGAGCTACGGCGACCAGCGCCGCCTGGAGATCGCGCGGGCGCTCGCCACCGACCCGAAGTTGATCGCCCTCGATGAGCCCGCCGCCGGCATGAACGCCACCGAGAAGGTGGTGCTGCGCGAGCTGATCGATCGCATCCGCAAGGACGGCCGCACCATCTTGCTGATCGAGCATGACGTGAAGCTCGTGATGGGCCTGTGCGACCGCGTCACGGTGCTCGACTACGGCAAGCAGATTGCCGAAGGCACGCCTCATGACGTGCAACGCGACAGCAAGGTGATCGAGGCCTACCTCGGCGCCGGACACAAGGCGCATTGAGGCCCTCCCTTCGACAGGCTCAGGACGATCGGAATTACATGGCAAACACAATGCTCAAGGTCAGCGGCCTGAAGGTGGCGTACGGCGGCATCCAGGCGGTGAAGGGGGTGTCCTTCGAAGTCAACGAAGGCGAGCTCGTGAGCCTGATCGGTGCCAACGGCGCCGGCAAGACCACCACGCTGAAGGCGATCACCGGGCTGCAGCCGGTGGCATCGGGCGACATCGAGTATCTCGGCAAGCCGATCAAGGGCCAGGGCGCCTGGGACCTGGTGAAGCAGGGGTTGGTGATGGTGCCCGAGGGGCGCGGCGTGTTCGCGCGCATGACCATCACCGAGAACCTGCAGATGGGCGCCTTCGTGCGCACCGACCGCGAGATCGATGCCGACATCGAGACCGTGTTCGGCATCTTTCCGCGCCTCAAGGAGCGCCGCGACCAGCTCGCCGGCACGATGTCCGGCGGTGAGCAGCAGATGCTCGCGATGGGCCGCGCGCTGATGGCACGGCCCAAGGTGCTGCTGATGGACGAGCCGTCGATGGGCCTGTCGCCGATCATGGTCGACAAGATCTTCGAGGTGGTCAGCGACATTCACAGCCGCGGCGTGACGGTGCTGCTGGTCGAGCAGAACGCCAGCCGCGCGCTGCAACTCGCCACCCGCGGCTACGTGATGGACTCGGGCGAAGTGACGATGAGCGGCGACGCCAAGACGCTGCTCAACGACCCGAAGGTCAGGGCCGCCTACCTCGGCGAGTGAGCCGATGCGCGGCGCCAACTGCGACATCCTCACGCGTTCTGCGTAGATTTGCGGACGGGTCGTTCCCGTCGCCGCCGTGCGGCTTGTTCGATATCGTTGCCGACATTGCGGGTCGCGAGGAGGCAACATGTTGCGCATCAAGCCAAGGCTGTGGGTCGGGTCGGCGGGCATCGTGTTGGCGGCGCTGGCTCCAGCGCCCGCCACTGCAGCGCCGGCGAAGCCGGTTCGGGTCGGCTTCATCTGCCCCTTCACCGGCGGTTCGCAAGACTTCGGCAACAGCGCCCGCCTGGGCGCGGAGCTGGCCGTCAAGGAGATCAACGAGGTCGGTGGCTACCTCGGCCGCCCGATCGAACTGGTGGTGCGCGACGACAAGGCCAACCCCGACGACGGGCGCAAGATCTCCGAAGAGCTGGTGCTCAAGGAGAAGGTCGACTTCACCGTCGGCTTTTGCAACACCGGCGTGGCGCTCAAGTCGCTCGACGTGTTCCAGGACCACAAACACCTGTTGATGGTGCCGGTGTCCACCGGCTCGGCGGTCACTGCCAATTACCCGGCCGCGACCAGCACCATCTTCCGCATGTCGGCGCGCGACACGATCCAGGCGGCCACCCTGGTCGACGACGTGGTCAAGCGCGGCTTTACCCGGGTGGCGGTGTTCGCCGACAAGACCGGCTACGGTGAAGGCGGCTTCAAGGACGTGGAGAAGTTTCTCGCCGACAAGCAACTCAAACCGGTCTACAGCGCCCGCTTCGACCTCGGCGTGAAGTCGCTGACGCAGCAGATGCACGAAGCGAAGGCGGCCGGAGCCGACGCGATCATCGGCTACACCGTCGGCCCCGAGCTCGCGGTGATAGCCGCCTCGCGCGCCGAAGCCAAGCTCAACGCGCCGCTCTACGGCCCCTGGCCGCTGTCGTTTCGCACCGTGTCGGAGAAGGCTGGTTCCGCGGCCGAGGGCGCGATCATGGTGCAGACCATCATTCAGGACCTGTCGAACGAGCGGCGCTCGTCGTTCATCGCCCGCCTGAAGCGCCATGCCGGCAAGCAGCCAGTCGGGTCACTGATGGCCGCTGCGCAGACTTACGACGCGGTGCACCTGATGCTGCGTGCGCTGTTCCAGAGCAAGGGGGACACGTCAGGCGACGCGTTGAAGCGTGCGCTCGAGAACCTGGAACGACCGTATTCCGGCGTGGTGACGACGCACGACCACCCGTTCACCGCGAACGATCACGATGCGTTCAGCCGCAACATGATCTGGCTCGGCGTGTGGCGCCACGGCGAGGTGCAGTTCTTCTACCCCGACGACGCCAAACGCGCGAGCTACGTGCGGCGCAAGGAGCAGTAGGCGCTGCCGGCGTTGCCGCAACGGACGTATCCTTCGTCGTCGCCCGGTTCGTCGCCACGCTGAACGCGTGCGCTGGCCCGTCGCCACGAACGACCCTACGCCGCTAAGGAACGCCATGAACGATCGCAGCTTGATCGAGCCGAACGCGGTGAACGACCGCGTGGCCGAGCTGTTCGCCGCGCAGCAACGCGCCTTCGAGCAGCAACCCTTTCCCTCGGCGACGCAGCGGCGTGCCCACCTGAAGGCGCTGAAGACGCAGCTTTCCCGCTACCAGGACGTGCTCGCCGAAGCCATCGCGCGCGACTTCGGCCGGCGCTCGCTCACCGAGTCGAAGATGCTCGACGTGCTGCCGACGACGCTGGAGATCAACCACGCGATCTCGCACGTCGGCCGCTGGATGAGGCCGAGCAAGCGCTCGACCGAGCTGCTGTTCCTCAGCAACAGCGTGCGCGTGAGCTACCAGCCCAAGGGCGTGGTCGGCGTCATCGCCACCTGGAACTTCCCGGTCTACCTGTCGATGGGCCCGCTGGTTGCGGCGCTCGCTGCCGGCAACCGCGTGATGATCAAGATGCCCGAGATCACGCCGGCGACCAACGCGACGCTCAAGCAGATGCTCGGCGAAGTCTTCGCCGAAGACCATGTCGCGCTGATCGGCGAGGAGCTGCTCGACCCCGGCGTCTTCACCGCACTGCCGTTCAATCACCTCGTGTTCACCGGTTCGCCCGCGGTCGGGCGCATCGTCATGCGCACGGCGGCGGACAACCTCACACCGGTGACCCTGGAGCTGGGCGGCAAGTCGCCGGCGGTGGTCATGCGCGGCTATCCGGTGCGCGACGCGGCCACGCGTGTGGCGCATGGCAAGGGGCTGAACTGCGGCCAGATCTGCGTGTCGCCGGACTACGCGCTGGTGCCGCGCGAGAGCGTCGACGAATTCGTTGCCGGCGTGCAGCAGAGTTTCGCCAAGCTCTACGAGCACACGGAAGACAACGCCGACTACACGGCCATCGTCAACGAGCGCCATGCGGCGCGCATCCGCGCGATGCTCGACGATGCCCGCGCCAAGGGCGGCACGGTGATCGCCTGCGGGCCGGTCGGTGCGGGCCGCCAGCTGCCGCTGCACATCGTCACCGGTTGCACGAGCGACATGACGGTGATGAAGGAAGAGATCTTCGGCCCCATCCTGCCGGTACTGCCCTACGACACGAACGACGAGGCCATCGAGTACATCCGGCGTCGTCCGCGCCCGCTGGCGTTGTATTGCTTCAGCCATGACGCGGCCGCACGCGAGGACTTGCTGCGGCGCACCCATTCGGGCGGCGTGACGATCAATGACTGGGCCTGGCACGTTATCAATCACGACGCACCGTTCGGCGGGGTCGGCAATTCGGGCATGGGCAGCTATCACGGCGAAGAGGGTTTCCGCGAGTTGTCGCACGCGCGCACCGTGTTCAAGCGGCATCGCTTCTTCCCGATCGGCCTGTTCTACCCGCCCTACGGCAACCTGGTGCAGAAGCTGTCGCTCAAGCTGTTCATCGGCCACGGCGACGCGTCGGTGAAGAAGCCGTTCTGATCGCCGGCGCCCGACGGCGAGTGATCAGGCGCGATGCTTGTCCGCCTCCGAGGTGAACGAATCGGCCAGGAATTCCTCTTCCGGCAAGCCGCACAGCGCGACGAAATCGCGGTGCGCCGACTCGACCATCACCGGCGCGCCGCAGGCGTAGACCTGGTGACCTGACAGGTCGGGCAGGTCGGTCATCACGGCCTGGTGAACGAAGCCGATGCGGCCCGCCCAGGCGTCCTCGGGCGTGGGCTCGGACAGCACCGGGATGTAGCGCAATTGGGGCATCTGCGCGGCCGCCTGCACGGCCCAATCGTGCAGGTACAGATCGGCCTTGCTGCGGCAGCCCCAGTACAGCACCGCAGCTCGCGTGATGCCCTTGAACTGCATCTCTTCGATGATGGCCTTGATCGGCGCAAAGCCGGTGCCCGATGCCAACAGGACCATCGGCTTGACCGAATCCTCGCGCAGGAAGAAGCTGCCGAACGGCCCCTCCATGCGCAGGATGTCCTTCTCCTTGAGCGTGTCGAAAACCTGGTCGGTGAACTTGCCGCCCGGCATGTGGCGGATGTGCAGTTCGATCCATGGCTTGTCGTCGTGCGTGTGCGGCGCGTTGGCCATCGAGTAGCTGCGGCGCAGGCCGTCGCGCAGGAGGAACTCGACGTACTGGCCGGCGTGGTAGCGCAGCGGGTCGAAGGCCGGCAGCTGCATCTTGATCACCGCCACGTCAGGCGCCGGGCGTTCGATGCTGATCACCCGCGTGGGCATCTTGCGCACCGGGAACTCGCCGGCGCCGGCCACCGTGCGCGCTTCGATCACCACGTCGGTCTGCGCCGCCGCGCAGCAGGTGAGCGTGAACCCGGCCTCTTCCTCGGCGGCGCTCAGCGCGCTGGCCTGGTGCGCGCCGTGGATCACGCGGCCGTCGATCAGGCGGCTCTTGCAGGAGCCGCAGGCGCCGTCCTTGCAGCCGTAGGGCAGGCCGATGCCTTGGCGGATGGCGGCCGCCAGGATGCGCTCATCGCGCTCGACCTTGAAGCTGCGGCCGCTGGGCAGAACGGTCACGGTGAAGGACATGACGGGGGCTCTCGTAAACTGGGTCGCAATTTTGCCCGGCTTCGAATGTCCTTCCTTCCCAACGCTTTCAAGCGCCCAGCCTTGCTCATCGTCGGTTGCGGCGATGTGGGCCTGCGCGTGGTGAAGCTGCTGCGTGGTCGCTGGCGATTGCTCGCGCTGACCACGACTGCGGCGCGCGCTGACGCGCTGCGCCACGCGGGCGTGGTGCCTCTGCTGGGCGATCTGGATGAGCCGGCCACCCTCGCGCGCCTGGCCGGACTGGCCGACGCGGTGCTGCATCTCGCGCCGCCGCCGTCACAAGGCCGCACCGACACCCGCAGCGCCAACCTGCTGCGCGCGCTGGCCCTGAAACGCCGCGTGCGTCGCATCGTCTACGTGAGCACCACCGGCGTCTACGGCGACTGTGCGGGTGAACGTTTCGACGAGACGCGCCGCGTCAACCCGGCGACCGACCGGGCCTGCCGGCGCGTCGACGCCGAGGCTCGCCTGCGCTGGCATGGCCGGGCCCAGGGTGCGCGCGTCACCATCCTGCGCGTGCCCGGCATTTACGCGAGCGATCGCCCCGGTGGCCACCCGCGGGAACGGCTGGCCCGCGGCACGCCGGTGCTGGCAGCGGGCGACGACGTCTACACGAACCACATCCACGCCGACGATCTGGCGCGCGCCTGCGTCGCGGCGCTGACGCGCGGCCTGCCGCAGCGCGTGCTGCATGCCTGCGACGATACCGATCTCCAGATGGGCGCGTACTTCGATCTCGCCGCCGACCTGTGCGGGCTGCCACGCCCGCCACGCATCACCCGCGAGCAGGCGCGCATTCAGCTGTCGCCGTTGCAGCTGAGTTTCATGAGCGAGTCGCGGCGCTTGCTGAATACGCGCATGAAGACGGAGCTGCGTCTCGTGCTGCGCTACCCGACGGTTCAAGACGGCTTGCTGGCGGGCCAGGAAGCTCAGATCCCCTGAGGACGGCGCAGCGTCGTCATGCGGTCACGCGAGCGCAGCGTGATGGTCTGCGGTTCGCCGCCGCGCACGATGTCGAGCCTGACCTCGCGCTCCGGGCTCTCGCCCTTCCACAAGGTCTTGTACAGCCCATCGAGGCCGCTGACGGCGACGCCGTCGATGCGCACGATGTGGTCGCCCGGCAGCAGACCCGCGGCTTCGGCGGGACTGTCGCGTGTCGTGCGCAGCACCCGCACGACGCCGTCGCGCTCCATGCAGTTCAGCCCGAGCCACGGGCGGGCGCTGCTGCGTGACGCGCCGCGTTCGCGCAGCTCGCGAAGAATCGGCTTGAGCAGGTCCACCGGAACGAACATGTTGCCCGGCAGCGGCGCGCTGTTGGGGCCCAGCGCGTCCATCACCAGCAGCGAGCCGATGCCCAGCAACTCGCCGCTGGCGTTGAACAGCGCCGCACCGCTGTGGTCGGTGCGTGCCGGCGTCGTGAACAAGGCACCTTCGATGTGGTACTCCCAACTGCCGGAGAAGGCGCGTCGCGACACCATGCGCGCCAGGCTCAGATCGCCGTCTTCGCCGCCACTGGCGATCATCAGCGGCTCGTGGGGCGAAATCGACGAGGAACTGCCCATGCGTGCCGCCGGCGCTTGCACCGGCACCAGCCCCTGCAGCAGTCCAAAGCCTGAGGCCGGGTCATAGGCCACCACGCGCGCCGGGATCACATGCTCGGCTGCCAGCACCAGATCCACATGCTCGGCCTCGACGATCAGGTAGCCGATGGTGAGCACCAGGCCGTCGGCGTCGATCACGACGCCCGACCCCGTGCGTTCTCGGCCCAGGACGTCGATCGTCGCCGCGTCTTCCACCGCGATGGCGTGCACGCCGACCACCGCAGCGCTGGCCCGCGCGAGCGCCTCGGCCTGGGCCTGCAGTTCGGCCTGGGACGGCGGTGTCGGTGTCGCCGCGATGGCGCCATCGGCGCACAGCGTGACGCTCAGCAGCGCTGCGGCCCAGATGCCCAAACGCTTGCACCAGGCGAGCTTCGACATGGCGACCTCCAGCCGGGAGAACCCCGCATGACGATTCTGCGCTGTCGCGAAACGCTCAGGGGGTTTTCAGTGGGCGAAGCGCCCGCCCGGCAGGCTCAGCGGCGGCCAAACGGCGGCTGGCCGCGCCAGTAGCGGATCATCAGGTAGCCGCCCAGCATGCCCCCGAGGTGGGCGAAATGCGCCACGCCCTCTTGGGTTCCGGTCACGCCAAGCACCAGCTCCAGCGCGCCGTATATCGCGACGAAGGTCTTCGCCTTCATCGGGATCGGCGGGAACAACGGCATGATGGTTCGATTCGGGAACATCATGGCGAACGCCAACAGCAGCCCGAACAAGCCACCCGACGCGCCGACCGTCGGATAGGGCGACCCCAGCAACGCCGTGACCAGCAACTGTGCCGCTGCCGCGCTGAGCACGCTGGCGAAATAGAAGCGAATGAATCGCTGCGAGCCCCACACACGCTCGAGTTCCGAGCCGAACATCCACAGGCCCAGCATGTTGAAGAACAGGTGGCCGATGCTGCCGTGCAGGAACGCGTAGGTGACGACCTGGAACGGCAGGAAATTCGAACCCAGCGGCCACAACGCCAGCCAGCGCGTCAGCGTGCCGCCGAGCAGCAGGTCGAGCAAGAACGCGCCGACGTTGATCAGCAGCAGGGCTTGGGTGATGGGTGGCATCGGAGGCATGCGCGCGATCCTGAAGGGACAAGGAGCGAAGCGTAACCGTTCCGACATCCACCGGTCTTCACGAATGCCTTGATCGCCGTAGCGAGCGGCGCGAGCTGTGTGCGAGGAGCGCAGCCGTACACCCGTACGGCGAGCACCGCAGCGCGCAGATCGCGCCGCGCAGTAGGCGAGCAAGGTATTCGTGGTGCCGGAGGCCGGACTCGAACCGGCACGGGGGTTTAGTCCGGGGGATTTTGAGTCCCCTGCGTCTACCGATTTCGCCACTCCGGCCAGTGGAAAGGCGTTGGGTACGCTCTTGAAGGAGGCGGATTATGGCACGCGGCCGACGCCGTTTCTGCCGCTCGGCGACAATGCCATCATGGCCACACGCAAGATCCATTACCCGAGCGTCGAAGAGGTGATCGGCAACACGCCGCTGGTGCGCCTGACGCGCGTGCCCGGCCTCGAAAACGAGCAGCGCGGCAACATCATTCTCGGCAAGCTCGAAGGCAACAACCCGGCCGGTTCCGTGAAAGATCGCCCGGCGATCAGCATGATCCGGCGCGCCGAGGAGCGCGGCGAAATCAAGCCAGGCGACACCTTGATCGAAGCCACCTCGGGCAACACCGGCATCGCGCTGGCGATGGCCGCGGCGATCCGCGGCTACCGCATGCTGCTGGTCATGCCCGAGGACCTGAGCGTCGAACGCGCGCAGACGATGCGGTCCTTCGGTGCCGAGTTGATCCTCACGCCGCGCTCGGGCGGCATGGAGTACGCGCGCGATCTCGCCGAACAGATGCAGCGCGACGGCAAGGGCCGGGTGCTCGACCAGTTCGCAAACGCCGACAACCCGCGCATCCACTACGAGACCACGGGCCCCGAGATCTGGCGCGACACCCACGGCAAGATCACGCACTTCGTCAGCGCCATGGGCACCACCGGCACGATCACCGGCGTGTCGCGTTTCCTGAAAGAGAAGAGCAAATCGGTGTGCGTGATCGGTGCGCAGCCCAACGAGGGGTCCCGCATCCCCGGCATCCGCAAATGGCCCGAGGCCTACCTGCCGAAGATCTACGACCCAACCTGGATCGACGAGACGGTCTACGTGAGCCAGAGCGACGCCGAGGAAATGGCACGCCGGCTGGCGCGCGAGGAAGGGCTGTTTGCCGGCATCTCGTCGGGCGGTGCCTGCTGGGTCGCGCTGCAGATCGCCAAGCAGGTCGAGAACGCGACCATCGTGTTCATCGTCTGCGATCGCGGCGATCGGTACCTGTCGACCGGAGTGTTCCCCGCGTGAGCTCGCATCCGATCAAGTTCTGTCCCAGCTGCGCCACGTCGCTGCAGATGCTGGCCATGCCCGAAGACGGGGGGGACAAGGTCCGGCTGCGCTGCCCGGCCTGTGGCTGGACGCACTGGAACAATCCGACGCCGGTGCTCGCCGCGGTGATCGAACTGGCCGACCGCGAGGGCCAATTGCTGCTTGCGCGCAATGCGGCGTGGTCAGGCAAGATGTTCGGGCTCATCACCGGCTTCATGGAAGCCGGCGAAACGCCGCAGGATGGCATTGCGCGTGAAGTCGCGGAAGAAACCTCGTTGCAGGTCGATGCGCTGAACTTGATTGGCGTCTACGATTTCCAGCGCATGAACCAGATCATCATTGCCTACCACGCGCTGGCACGCGGCGAGATCGTGCTGTCGCCCGAACTGGCCGAGTACCGGCTGTTCGATGCCGAGTCGGTGCGCTGCTGGCGTGCCGGCACCGGGTATGCGCTGGCCGACTGGCTGACGGCGCGCGGGCACACGCCGCAATGGATCGAACTGCCGCCGCGGCCGGCGGAACATTGAACGGACACACCATGGATGCCCAGAAGGAAGTCGACGCGCGCGGACTGAACTGCCCGCTGCCCATTCTGAAAGCCAAGAAGGCCCTGGCCGACATGCGCAGCGGCGAGGTGCTCAAGGTGCTCGCGACCGACCCCGGATCGGTCCGCGATTTCCAAGCCTTCGCCCGGCAGACCGGCAACGAACTGGTCGAGCAGGCGCAAGCCAACGACGAGTTCATCCACTTCCTGCGTCGCAGGTAGCGGCCCGCCTAAATCTCCAGGCCCCGCAGGAATTCGCGGAAGCCGGGGCCGAGCTGTGGGTGGGCGAGCGCCAACTCCACATTGGCCTGCAGGAAGCCTTCCTTGCTGCCGCAGTCATAGCGCTTGCCTACGTAGCGGTAGGCAAACACCTTCTCGCGGCGCAGCAGACCGGAAATGCCATCGGTGAGCTGGATCTCGCCGCCCACGCCGCGCGGCTGGGCGGCAATCTCGCGGAAGACACCGGGCGTCAGGATGTAGCGGCCGGCAACGCCAAGGCGTGACGGCGCGTCTTCGGGTGCCGGTTTCTCGACGATGCGGGTGACGTCGAGCATGCGCTCGTTGACCTGTGTGCCCGCAACGATGCCGTAACGGCGCGTCTGCTCGGCGGGCACTTCCTGTACCGCGAGGATCGAAGTGTGCCATTCCTTGAATTGGTCGACCATTTGCTTGAGCACCGGGGGATCACCGACCATCAGGTCGTCGGCCAGCAACACCGCGAACGGGTGGTTGCCCACCAGCCGCTGAGCGCACAGCACTGCATGCCCCAGGCCCAGGGCCTGGGGCTGGCGTATGTAGATGCACTCCATGTCGTCGGGTTTGACGCCGCGTACGACTTCGAGCAATTCCTGCTTACCCGCCTGTTCGAGGGCTACCTCGAGTTCGAAAGTCATGTCAAAGTGGTCTTCGATGGGCCGCTTGTGGCGGCCCGTGACGAAGATCATCTCGCGCACGCCCGCTGCATAGGCCTCCTCGACCGCATACTGGATCAGCGGTTTATCGACCACCGGCAACATCTCCTTCGGTTGCGCCTTGGTGGCGGGGAGGAAGCGGGTGCCCAGACCGGCTACTGGAAAGATCGCCTTGTTGACCAACATTTACTTACAATCTCCGGAGCTCGGGTGAAACGCTGGCCGATTCTGGCATGAAGCCTGGCCAGAATCTGCCGACAAGGCGCTCGCGAACCGCATGGATCTACTGATCGTCGAACCGCTCGAACCCGAAGTCACCCAGTGGCTCGACGCTCGTCATTCGGTGCAGTACGCGCCTGAGCTGGCGCGCGACCCGCGCGCCTTTCGGCAGGCGCTGTACAACGTTCGTGCGCTGATCATTCCGCCGTCGGTGGCGCTGGACCTGCAGGCGCTGCACTACGCGCCGGTGCTGCGTGCCGTCGGGCGCGTCAGCGCCGGTGCCGAGAACATCGATCTCGATGCCTGTGCGCGCGCTGGCGTCGAGGTGGTGCGCAGCCTCACCGCCACCGCCCAGGCCGAAGCCGAATTCATGATCGGTGCGCTGTTGTCGCTGTTGCGCCGCGTTCCCGTCGTCGGGGCCGACGGCATGTTGGTTGGGCGCGAACTGGGCGCCGCCACCGTGGGCCTGGTGGGCATGGCGCCGGCGGCACGATCGATGGCGCATCTGCTGGCCGGCTTCGGCTCCAAGGTGATCGGCTACGACCCGTCGGTGCACGCGAGCGACGGCGTGTGGGAACGCTGGCACGTCAAGCCGCGCGGCCTGCGCGAACTGCTCGAGGAGTCGGATGCGGTGTGCGTGCAGCTGAGCTACTTCAGCCGCTATCACGGGTTGCTGGGCGAGCGCTTCATGCCGTTTTGCAAGCCCAACCAGGTCATCGTCAGCATTGCGCATTCGGGCCTGTTCGACGAGCAGGCGCTGGCCGACGCGCTGGGCAGCGGCCGCGTGGCCGCGGCGTGGCTCGACAGCCTCGAGCCCGGTGCACTCGACGAAGGGCGGCCGCTCTCGGGCATGGACACCTTGCAGATCACGCCGCGCGTGGCGAGCACCACGCGCGAATCGAGGCTGCGCAGCTCGTGGGCGGTGGTCAAGCGCATCGACGAGCTGCTCAGCCTCACGCCGGCGGCGCCGCGCGAGTTCAAGCAGACGACGCCAGGCGTTGCGCTTGATCTTGCAGCCGGGCCCGTGTTGCCGTGAAGTCGGCCACGCGCTTGCGCTCCTGATCGATCACCGCGGCCGGCGCGCGCGCGACGAAGCTCTCGTTCGACAGCTTCGCGTTCGCCTTGGCGATCTCGGCGTCGAGCCGCTTGATCTCCTTGGACAGGCGCTCGATTTCGGCCGCCGTGTCGATCTCGACATGCAGCGCAATGCGCAACTCGCCAACCACCGCGACCGGCAAGGCGGACGTGGCTTGAGCGAACGCCGTTTCGTCGTCGAACAGCTTCACATCCGACAGCTTGGCCAGCGCCTTCAACAGCGGTTCGGCGGCCGTCACGAAGTCGGCGTCGGATATCGCCAGCATCGGAACCCGGGCGCCCGGTGACAAGCTCATTTCGCTGCGCAGGTTGCGGGCGGCGCCGACCACCGCCTTGAGCTTGTCGACCCAGGCATCGGCCTGCGGGTCGACCTTCTCGAGCTGCGCCTTCGGGTAGGGCGCGACGACAATGCCCGGCCCCGCGCGGCCGGCTACCGGCGCCACCCGTTCCCACAGCTCGGCGGTGATGAAGGGCGCAATCGGATGCAGCAGCCGCAGCGTCGCCTCCAGCACGCGGATCAGGGTGCGGCGCGTCGCACGTTTGCGCGCATCGTCGCCGGCCTGGATCTGCGCCTTGGCGATCTCGATGTACCAGTCGCAGTACTCCTCCCAGACGAACTGGTAGATCGCGTTGGCAACGTTGTCGAGGCGGTATTCGGCGAAGCCCCTTTCCACCGCCGCTTCGACGCGCTGCAGTTCGCCGCTGATCCAACGGTCGGCGGGGCTGAAGCTCAGGTAGCCGTGGAACGGCCCGCCGGGCGCGCATTCCTGTTTGCTGTGCTCGTTCAAGCCACAGTCCTGGGCCTCGCAATTCATCAGCACGAACTTGGTCGCGTTCCAGAGCTTGTTGCAGAAGTTGCGATAGCCCTCGCAGCGCTTGACGTCGAAGTTGATGTTGCGCCCGAGCGTGGCGTAGCTCGCCATCGTGAAGCGCAATGCGTCGGCGCCGAAGCCGGGGATGCCGTCGGGGAACTCCTTCTTCGTCGCCTCGCGGACCTTCGGCGCGGTCTCCGGGCGGCGCAGCCCGGTGCTGCGTTTTTCCAGCAGCGGCTCGAGCGCGATGCCGTCGATCAGGTCCACCGGGTCGAGCACGTTGCCTTCGCTCTTGCTCATCTTGTGGCCGTGCGAGTCGCGCACCAGGCCGTGGATGTAGACATGGTGGAACGGCACCTTGCCGGTGAAGTGCACCGTCATCATGATCATCCGGGCGACCCAGAAGAAGATGATGTCGAAGCCGGTGACGAGCACGCTCGACGGCAGGAACAGCCCGAGCTCCTGGGTCTGGTCGGGCCAGCCGAGTGTCGAGAACGGCACCATGGCCGACGAGTACCAGGTGTCGAGCACGTCCTCGTCGCGTGTCAGTGCGCCGGTGTAGCCGGCTGCGGCCGCCTTGGCGCGCGCTTCCTCTTCATTGCGCGCGACGAACAACTCGCCGCCCGCGCCGTACCAGGCCGGGATCTGGTGCCCCCACCACAGTTGGCGCGACACGCACCAGTCCTGGATGTTCTTCATCCACTGGTTGTATGTGTTGACCCATTGTTCGGGCACGAACTTCACCGCGCCGTTGTCGACCACCTCGATCGCCTTCTGCGCGATGCTCTTGCCGTCGGCGCCCGCTTTGGTCATGGCGACGAACCACTGGTCGGTCAGCATCGGCTCGATGATCTGGCCGGTGCGCGTGCAGCGCGGCACCATCAGCTTGTGCGCCTTCACCTCGACCAGGAAGCCCTGGTCCTCGAGGTCGCCGACGATGCGTTTGCGCGCGACGAAGCGGTCCATGCCGCGGTAGGCCTCGGGCGCGTTGTCGTTGAGCTTCGCGTCGAGCGTCAGCACGCCGAGGATGGGCAGGCCGTGGCGCTGGCCGACCGCGTAGTCGTTCGCGTCGTGGGCCGGCGTGACCTTGACCACCCCGGTGCCGAACTCGCGGTCCACGTAGTCATCGGCGATGATCGGAATCGTGCGGTCGCACAGCGGCAGCCGCACCTGTTTGCCGATCAGTGCGCGGTAGCGATCGTCGTCCGGGTGCACCATCACGGCCACGTCGCCGAGCATGGTTTCGGGGCGCGTCGTCGCGACCACCAGGTCGCCGCTGCCGTCGGCCAACGGGTAGCGGATGTGCCACAGCGATCCGTCTTCCTCCTCGCTCTCCACCTCGAGGTCGGACACTGCGGACTTGAGCACCGGGTCCCAGTGCACCAGCCGCTTGCCGCGGTATATCAGGCCTTCGTCGTAGAGCCTCACGAAGGTGTCGGTGACGACCTTCGACAGCTTCTCGTTCATCGTGAAGTACTCGTGGGCCCAGCTCACGCTGTCGCCCATGCGGCGCATCTGACGGGTGATGGTCGAGCCGGACTCTTCCTTCCACTCCCACACCTTGGCGACGAAGTTCTTGCGCCCCAGCTCGTGGCGCGACTGCCCCTGGTCCTGCAACTGGCGCTCGACGACGATCTGCGTCGCGATGCCGGCGTGGTCGGTGCCCGGCAACCACAGCGTGTTGAATCCGCGCATGCGGTGATAGCGCGTCAACGAATCCATGATGGTCTGGTTGAACGCGTGCCCCATGTGCAGCGTGCCAGTCACGTTCGGCGGCGGCAGCTGGATCGAAAACGACGGCTTGCCGGCGTCCAAGCTCGGCTCGTAGGCGCCGCTCGCCTCCCACCGCGGCCCCCAATGGGCTTCGATGGCGGCGGGTTCGAATGACTTGGCAAGGTCGGTCATGGAAAGCAGGTGCTGCCCGCGGCGAAAAACCGCGCGAGACAAGGTGCGAAACGGGATGGCGCCGATTGTAGGGGGCCGAGCCGCGCCGCCGGGCACCGAATGTGTCGCCGCCGACATCGTGCGAAACCTTGGGACACGCTGCGCACACGCCGCGCAACACGACCGCGCTAGGCTTGCGCGCGATGAGCAAGCCCTACCACCTCTACGTCGTCGAGGACGACGCCGCACTGCGCGGCCTGCTGCGCGCTGAGTGCTCTTTGCTGGTTCAGCAGCAAACCGTGCAGCAACACGCCGCCCGACGTGCGGGTCAGCACCAGCGTGGCGATCTGCTGGTCGGTCAGGGTCAGCGACGGGATGTCCAGCCGCAGGTCGGTCTTGTCGCCGGCCGCCGTGATGCAGACGTGATACGCGGTGCCGGACGATGCCGCAGTGATCTCGTTGTAGACGCTCCACGTGGACACGCTGCTGGCGGTCGCGGACGCGTTGGCGAGGCTGGTGCACGCGCTGGCCACCACATAGACGTCGACGCTGCCCGCTTCGGCCGCTGCGGTGTTGAAGACGCGAAGCTTGGCCGCGCCGCTGCTGGGCGCTGCCTCGGTGTCGGTGAGGAAGGCGGTGGCGAGCGTGCCGCCGCTGACGTAGGCCAGCAGCGTGTTGTGCACATCCTTCGAAACGCTGCGCGTACTTGTCGATGACGTGGTGTTCGTGCCCGCGCTCTTGAGGTTGAAGGTGTAGGAGCCTTCCTCGAGCTCGACGTAGGCGCCGACCGCAAACGACGCGACCGACGTGGAGATGCCGGACGTCGACGAATACAGGTCGAGCGCGCCGTAGTCGGTGGTCGCGTTGACCAGGCGAACAAAGCCTGCCTTGTCGCTGTTGCTGCCGCCGCCGCAGCCATGAAGCAGGGGCAGGGCGACGCTGAGCGCGGCGAGGGTCGAGACGCCGGGCGTCCACGGTCTGAAATTCACGGAGGGTCCTTTGCGGGGGCAACTCGGGCCCGGCGGAATGCCGGCCGATGTCCGCGCATTGGATCGATCGCACGTTGCCCGCAGATTGCTGCTGCGGGCCGGTTCATGACGGCATGTGTCGCGCGGGCTCGCGAACCCGCGGCGGCGCGCTACATGAGGAGGTGTTCCCCCGCGTTGTCCCCGCCAAGGATCACGTAGTTCACCTTGCGGATGTCCGCCAGCTTGGTGCCGCCGGAATACGAGATCGAGCTCTGCACGTCTTCGCGCATCTCGCGCAGCGTGTCGGCCAGCGGGCCCTTGATCGGCTCGAGGATGCGCTTGCCTTCGACGTGCTTGTACTCGCCCTTGTTGAAGTCGCTGGCCGAGCCGTAGTACTCCTTGAACAGCTTGCCGTCGACTTCGACGGTCTTGCCGGGCGATTCGTCGTGGCCCGCGAACAGCGAGCCGATCATCACCATCGCGGCGCCGAAGCGCACGCTCTTGGCGATGTCGCCGTGGTCACGGATGCCGCCGTCGGCAATGATCGGCTTGGTCGCCACGCGGGCGCACCACTTCAGCGCCGACAACTGCCAGCCGCCGGTGCCGAAGCCGGTCTTGAGCCGGGTGATGCAGACCTTGCCGGGGCCGACGCCGACCTTGGTCGCGTCGGCGCCCCAGTTCTCCAGGTCGATCACCGCCTCGGGCGTGGCCACGTTGCCGGCGATGACGAAGGTGTTCGGCAGGCGGTGCTTGATGTGCTCGATCGTCTTGCGCACGCTTTCGGCATGGCCATGGGCGATGTCGATGGTGATGTAGTCGGCGCCCACACCCTCGGCAGCCAGGCGGTCGATGACGGCGAAGTCGGCCGGTTTCACCCCCGAGCTGATCGACACGAACAGACCGAGCTCGCGCATGCGGCGGGCGTAGGCCACGGTGTCGAGGTCGAAGCGGTGCATCACGTAGAAGTAGCCGTTGGCGGCCAGCCATTCGGTGATCGGCGCGTCGACCACCGTCTTCATGTTGGCGGGCACCACCGGCAACTTGAAGCTGCGCGGGCCGAACTCCATCGACGGGTCGCATTCTGCGCGGCTCTCCACGCGGCAGCGGCGCGGCAGCAGGAGGATGTTGTCGTAGTCGAAAATTTCCATGGCCATGGCTCCAAAGGCAGATGAAGAGCGCTTGACTTGGAACCCCGGTTCGCCCAGCCGAAGCCCCGTGCAGGCGGGGTGGCCGGAAACGAAAAACCGGGCGCCAAAATTTGGGCCCGGTGGCTGATTCTACGCGCTTGCCCTCACGGCGCGGCGCATTCGCTCGTCGGCGACTGGGTGGCCGCGATCACCTTGCCGTTGGCGTCGGCTACCCATGCCACGCTGCCCAGCCGATCGCCGCGGCTGCCCTCGGGAATCCGCACCGCGCGCAGGTGATGGATCGTCGTCTGTGCCACCAGCTCTTGCAGCGACAGCGGACCGACCAGCGCGCGCACCAGCTGGCGTGCCACCGGCGTGCCTTCGCTGCCGGCCGGCACGCGTTCGACCAGCGCGGCGTAGGCCACCGCGTCGGCCGGCAGCTTGCCCACCCGTCGCACGGTCAGCTGCAGCCCGATGTAGCCGTTCCACGCCGGACCGTCGGCAATTCGCAGGCGCAGTGCGCCAGCGCGCGCCAACGGCGTTTGCCGTAGCAGCGTCTGGTTGGCGGCCAGCCCGCCGGCGCGCTCGCTGGCTTCGGGCAGGGCGGCCGCGGCCAACGGTGCGCCGTCGGCGGCCGGCACGATCCAGTCGAGCACCATCACGCGCCGGGCCTGCGACGCCGGTGGGTCCTGCGGCGCTTGCCAGCAGGCCTCGCAGTCGGCGGGCGTGAAGCGTTCAAGCAACGCCGCCGGCGCCGGTGCCCGCGGGCAGTTCGGCGCCGCGGCTACGCCGCCCGCGGCCGCGAGCGCCAGCGCACTGCCCAGCAGCACCTGCAGCGCTGAACGAACCGAAGCTGGAACCAAGGCGACTCCTAGAATGCGTGCATGAGTCTGCATTCTGACGACACGCCTTACAACGCACCTGCGGCATCGGCCGGATTGCTCGCCCACCTGAACCCCGAACAGCTCGCCGCGGTGACCTTGCCCGAGCGTTCGGCATTGATCCTCGCCGGTGCCGGTTCGGGCAAGACGCGCGTGCTGACCACGCGCATCGCCTGGCTGATCCAGACCGGGCGCCTGTCGCCCGGCGGCGTGATGGCGGTGACCTTCACCAACAAGGCGGCCAAGGAAATGCTCACGCGGCTCGGCGCGATGCTGCCGGTGCCAGTGCGCGGCATGTGGATCGGCACCTTTCACGGCCTGTGCAACCGCTTCCTGCGCGCGCACTGGAAGTTGAGCGGCCTGCCGCAGGGCTTCCAGATCCTCGATTCGGCCGACCAGCTGTCGGCGGTCAAGCGCGTGATCAAGGCGATGAACCTCGACGAAGAACGCTTCGTGCCCAAGCAGGTCACGTGGTTCATCGCCGGCCAGAAGGAAGAAGGCCTGCGCCCGAAGGACGTGGAAGTCCGCGACGAGCAGACGCGCACGATGCTGCAGGTGTACCAGGCCTACGAAGAACAATGCCAGCGCGAAGGCGTGGTCGATTTCGCCGAGCTGCTGCTGCGCAGCTACGAGCTGATGCGCGACAACGCCGCGTTGCGCGAACACTACCAGCGGCGTTTCCGCCATGTGCTGGTCGACGAGTTCCAGGACACCAACCGGCTGCAGTACGCCTGGCTGAAGATGTTCGCCGGGCCGCAAACCGCGGTGTTCGCGGTCGGCGACGACGACCAGAGCATCTACGCGTTTCGCGGCGCGCGCGTGGGCAACATGGCCGACTTCGAACGCGAGTTCCATGTCCAGCAGGTCATCAAGCTCGAACGCAACTACCGTTCGTTCGGCAACATCCTCGATGCGGCCAACGAGCTGATTGCGCGCAACACGCGGCGCCTGGGCAAGAATCTGCGCACCGAGGCGGGCCCCGGCGAGCCGGTGCGGGTGTTCGAAGCCACCAGCGATTTCGCCGAAGCGCAGTGGTTCGTCGACGAGGCGCGGCAACTGCACCGCGACGGCATCGCGCGCAGCAACATCGCGCTGCTGTACCGCAGCAACGCGCAAAGCCGCGTGCTCGAAAGCGCGCTGTTCAATGCCGGCATTCCGTACAAGGTCTATGGCGGCCTGCGCTTCTTCGAACGCGCCGAGGTCAAGCACGCGCTGAGCTATCTGCGCCTGATCGAGAACCCGAACGACGACACCAGCTTCCTGCGCGTCGTGAACTTTCCAACCCGCGGCGTCGGGGCGCGCACGATCGAGCAGTTGCAGGACGCCGCTCGCGCCAGCGGGCGCAGCCTGTACCAGAGCGTGGGCGCAGTCACCGGCAAGGGCGGCGCCAACGTGCAGGCCTTTGTCGCCCGGGTCGACGCGATGCGCGAGGCCACGCGCGGGCTGACGCTGCGCGAAATCATCGAGCACATGTTGCGGGCATCGGGCCTCACCGAGTTCTACAAGACCGACCGGGAAGGCAAGGACCGGCTCGAGAACCTGGACGAACTGGTGAACGCGGCCGAAGCCTTCGTGACACAGGAAGGGTTTGGCAAGGATGCGGTGGCGCTGCCGGTCGACGAACATGCATCGAGCGGCGTGGCGGCCATCGCGGCCGAGCTGGCCCCCGACGCCGAGACCGGAGAAATCATGTCGCCGCTGGCCGCCTTTCTCACCCACGCTTCGCTCGAGGCGGGCGACAACCAGGCCCAGGCGGGGCAGGACGCGATCCAGCTGATGACGGTGCATTCGGCCAAGGGCCTCGAGTTCGACGCGGTGTTCATCACCGGGCTCGAGGAAGGCCTGTTCCCGCACGAGAACAGCATGTCCGACATCGACGGCCTGGAGGAGGAACGCCGGCTGATGTACGTGGCCATCACGCGCGCGCGCAAGCGCCTGTACCTGAGCTTCAGCCAGACGCGCATGCTGCACGGCCAGACCCGCTACAACATCAAGAGCCGTTTCTTCGACGAGCTGCCCGACGCGGCGCTGCGCTGGATCACGCCGCGCAACCAGGCCTTCGGGTCGGGCTTTGCGCGCGAATACCAGTCGGCATGGTCGCGCGGTTCGGGCCTGCAGGGAATCGTCGGCGCCGGCAAGGTCGAGGCCCGGCAGCCGCCGGCGCCCTATGCGCCCAAGACGCCGAGCCACGGCCTGCGCTCGGGGCAGAACGTGTTTCACACCAAGTTCGGCGAAGGCGTCGTGATGACGCTGGAGGGCAGCGGCGAGGATGCGCGCGCGCAGGTGAACTTCGGCCGCCACGGCATGAAGTGGCTGGCGCTCAGCGTCGCCAAGCTCACGCCGGTGAACTGAGAGCGGTCACGTCGGCGACGTGCGCACAGCGCGCATGTCTCGTTTGCTTCACGGCTGTGTCACGCACGATTCACGGGCGCTTTCTACGCTCTGCGGGTTTCGTCAACGGAGGCCCCCATGGTTTTGCGCCTGACTGCCGTGTTCGCGCTGGCAGCGATTTCCCTGACTGCCTGCGGTGGTGCCGACAGCACCCCTGCAGCAGACACCCCCAAGAACGTGATCTTCTTCCTCGGCGACGGCTACGGCATGGTGCCGATGACCGCCGCCCGCATCTACGCCGCCGGTGAAGACGGCGAGCTGACGATCGACACCTTCCCCGAGACGGCGTTCATCAAGACCTACTCGAACGACGCCCAGGTGACCGACAGCGCGCCGTCGATGTCGGCCTACATGACCGGCGTGAAGATGAACAACGACGTGATCGCGATGTCCAGCGACACGAAGGCGCTGGACGCCGCCGGTGCGCCCTACATCACCGGCGCCGACAGCACCTGCCCGGCCAGCGGCAACGGCACGCCGGCGACGACGCTGCTCGAACTCGCCAAGGCCGCCGGCCGCGGCACCGGCGTCGTGACCACCACGCGTGTGACGCATGCGACGCCCGCGGCCACCTATGCGCACATCTGCCATCGTGACGGCGAGAACACGATCGCCATGCAGTTGGCGCCCGGCGGCGCCGGCTACAACGACAAGCTGGGCGCGACCGGCGTCGACGTGGTGCTGGGCGGCGGCTGGCAGCATTTCCTGGCCCAGGGCGCGGCGCTCGGCTCCACGCGCAGCGACAGCCGCGACCTGGTGGCCGAGATGCGGGCCAAGGGCTACACCTACGTCAGCGACACCGCGGCGCTGGCGGGCGTGGCGGCGAGCACGACCAAGCTGCTCGGCCTGTTCACCAAGAGCCACATGAACTTCGACCTCGATCGCGACCCGGCCAAGGAACCGAGCCTCGCCGAGATGACCACGAAGGCGATGGACGTGCTGGCCAACAACAAGAAGGGCTACTTCCTGATGGTCGAAGGCGGGCGCATCGACCAGGCGCTGCATCCGACGCTGGCACGCAAGGCGCTGCAGGACGCGAAGGCTTTCGACGACGCGATCGCCGCAGCGATCGCCAAGGCCAAGCTCAGCGACCCGACGCTGGCCAACACGCTGATCGTCGTCACCGCCGACCATGACCACACGCTGGTGATGAACGGCTATGCGGCGCGCACCGGCAAGACCACCGACACCAACCCCGGCATCCTCGGTCTGATGCGCGACTTCACCGACCCGAGCAAGCCCGCGCTCGACGCCGACGGCATGCCCTTCACGACGCTGGTGTTCGGCAACGGCGAGAACCGCGTCAACACCAGCCGTAGCCTGATGACGGCGCTGACCGATGCCGCCGTGTTCGACAAGAACTACCACCAGGAAGCCGTGGTGCAGATGCCCAGCGGCGGCGAGACGCACGGCGGCGCCGACGTGTTTCTCGGCGCGATGGGCCTGGGTGCCGACACCTTCCACGGCCTGATGGACAACACCCGGGTCTTCTCGCTGGTCAAGGCGGCGGTGGGCCTGTGAACGGAGCAATGAACATGACGACAACACACCGACTGATTGCCGCTGCGCTGGCGGCCGCGCTGGCCCCGGCCGCCTTCGCTGCCGGCGAAGCGAAGAACGTGATCTTCTTTCTCGGCGATGGCATGGGCCCGGTGACGACCACCGCCGCGCGCATCTGGAAGTACAAGGAAGAAGGCTCGCTGAACATGGAGACGCTGCCCTACACGGCACGCGTGAAGACCTACTCGCTCGATGCGCAGACGACCGACAGCGCGCCGTCGATGGCCGCCTACATGACGGGCGTGAAGACGCGCAACGACGTGCTCGCGATGGACGGCAACACCGTGGCGATCAAGCCGACGGCATCGTCCAGCCCCGCCGTCAGCAACGCCGTCACCAACTGTCCGTCCAGCGGGAACGGGGCGGCCTCGACGACGCTGCTCGAGCTGGCCGTCGCGCGGGGCCAGGCCACCGGCGTGGTGACCACCGCGCGGCTCACGCATGCGACCCCGGCGGCCACCTACGCGCACAGCTGCCACCGTGACGCCGAGTACGACATCGCACGCCAGGCGGTGCCGGGTGGCACCGGCTTCAACACGGCGCTCGTCAATGGCGTCGATGTGTTGATGGGTGGCACCAGCTATTTCTGGCACCCGTACAACGCCAGCACCACGCCGAAGGGCCGCCCCGATGGGCGCGACCTGGTGGCCGAGTTGCAGGCGAAGGGCTACAACTTCGCGAACGACCTGAGCACGTTCAATGCCGTGCCCACGGCGGCGGGCACGAAGGTGATCGCGTTGTTCGACCAGGCGATCGCGCAAGGCCACATGTCCTACGAGCTCGACCGCGACCCGACCAAGGAGCCTAGCCTGGCGCAGATGACGGGCAAGAGCATCGACATCCTGGCCAAGAACCCCAAGGGCTTCTTCCTGATGGTCGAGGGCGGCCGCATCGACCATGCGCTGCACGGCACCAACGCAGCGCGCGCGCTGGCCGACACCATCGCCTTCGACGACGCCATCAAGGCAGCGATCGACAAGGTCAAGACCTTCGACCCGACGCTGGCCAACACGCTGATCGTCGTCACCGCCGACCACGACCACACGATGGCGTTCAACGGCTACGGCAAGCGCGGCACCGATCCGCTCGGCCTGAACATCAACTACGCCACCGGCGCGCCCAACACCGACGTGAACGGCAACAACTACACCACGCTGGTGTTCGGCAACGGCGCCAACCGCCCCGCCACGCGCAGCGCGCTCGACGCGGCCACGGTGACCGGCAAGGACTACCTGCAGGAGGTCGCGGTCCGCCGCGGCAGCGCCGGCTCGGAAACCCACGGCGGCGGCGACGTGATGCTGTTCGCCGGCGGTGCCGCGTCCAAGACCTTCAAGGGCACGATCGACAACACCAAGGTGTTCGGCCTGGTGAAGACGGCGGCGGGTTACTGAGGTGCGGCTGCGCAATGCTTTGACGCTGGCGGCGGCGTACCTGGCCGCCGCGGGCGCGGTGCAGGCCGCGCCGGCGGCGCCCGACCTCGACGCGCTCGTGACCTACGAAACGCGCCAGGTCACCGCCGCCGGTGTGCTGCGCACCGAAATCTGGAAGGAGCGCCTGATCCGCCGTGGCGACGCGGTGTGGACCGAGCGGGTGTTGCCGAGCCAGGCGCACGCCGCGCATGCGCACGAGAGCAGCGCCGAGCACGCCGGCCACAAGCACTTCAACTTCGACAGCGCGGCGCGTTGGGTGCGGCGCGATGCGACGGGCCAGACGCAGCTTCAGTACGTGGACCGCGAGCACCGCATGGTGGTCAGCGTGCCCCAGGCCGAATACGGCGCGGTGGGTTTCGACGGGCGCTGGGATGCGGCCGCGCACATCGTGCCGCCGTCGGTCATCGAGCACATGCCGGTACAGGCATCGGCGGGCCGCGACGGCACCTGGCATGTCGAAAAGGGCAGCGGTTGGTCGCACCGCGTGCTGTGGTCCGATGCGCGACAGGTGGCGCTGCGCGTGGAGTCGTCGCGCGGCGACGGCAGTTTCAAGCGGGTCGTGACCGTGGTGCCGGTCGCGGCGCAGGCAACGCTGCCATGGCAGGGCGCGGGGTCTTACACGCAGAAGGAATACGACGACTTCATGGATTGACGCGTCGTCATCCCGACGAACGTCGGGATCCACTCGTTCCGCGGCACGGGTCGGCCTGCAGTGGTCCCCGGCGTGCGCCGGGGTGACCGGTTCGGTTCTCAACCGCGACCGACGAACGGCATCTTGGTCGCCATGATCGTCATGAACTGCACGTTGGCGTCCAGTGGCAGGCTGGCCATGTGGACGATGGCCCTGGCCACGTGGGCCACGTCCATGCGCGGCTCGGCCGCCAGTTCGCCGTTGGCCTGCAGCACGCCGCGCGCCATCGGTTCGGTCATCTCGGTGGCGGCGTTGCCGATGTCGATCTGCCCGCAGGCGATATCGTGGGCGCGTCCTTCGAGCGACGTCGCCTTGGTCAGGCCGGTGATCGCGTGCTTGGTCGCGGTGTAGGGCGCACTGAACGGCCGCGGCGCATGGGCCGAGATCGAGCCGTTGTTGATGATGCGGCCGCCGCGCGGCGTCTGGCTCTTCATCAGCCTGAAGGCGTGCTGGGTGCACAGGAAGGCGCCGTTCAGGTTGATGTCGACCACCGCCTTCCACTGCTCGAAGCTCAGTTCGTCCAGCGGCACCGCCGGCGCGCCGCTGCCGGCGTTGTTGAACAGCAGGTCGAGCCGCCCGAAGGCGTCGCGGGTTCGTTCGAACAAGGCCTGCACCGACGCCGGGTCGCACACGTCGGTGGGCACCGCCAGCGCGCGCGTCGCGGCGGCGCCGGCGTCGGCGGCGGTCTGCGCCAGCGCATCGGCGCGGCGTCCGGCGAGCACGACGTGGTAGCCAGCGTTCAACAGCGCGATCGCGCTGGCACGGCCAATGCCGCTGCCGGCGCCGGTGACGAGGGCAACCTTGTTCATGGTTCGAGGGGCTCCAGCGTGTCACCCGACGGCTGAATGAAGCAGTCGGCGAAGGTGAAGTACAGCGAGGCGTAGAACACCGTCGAGAACATCAGCGCCGCGGGCGTCGCCGCGATCAGCACCAGCTGGGGCTGGCCGAGCAAGGCGAACACGAGGTTCGACAACACCGCAAACAGCAGGATCACGCCGCCCCAGGTGAGGGCGTACACGCTCAGCGCGCCCTTGTTGCGCCAGCACGCGACCGTGCTGAAGAACAGCGCTTTGGCCCAACCCTGTTCGCCCCAGTGCACCAGGGCCGGCGCGTGCCAATAGGGCACCGACAGCGCCGACGTGAGGCCCAGGAACAGCAGCATCCCGGCCTGCAGCGTCGGGTCGGCCAGCAGCGGTGTCAGGCTCTCCGGTGTCGCCTTGCCGCTGGCCACCGCCTGCTGCAGGGCGTCGAACGCGGGGCCGCCCACCGTGTCGGTCAGCCAGATGATGGTGCCGACTGCCGCGGCGTAGACCAGGCCCAGCTGAATCTGCGCGCGCAGGCGCGCCGCGCCGCCGCGCAGGGGCTCGACGAACACGCTGGGCAGCGGAACCCGCCCCTCCAGGGCCATACGGGTGGCGATCATGAAACCGAGCGATGCCATCGGAACGATCATGAACAGCAGCGCCGGGCCGATCGGCCACAGCAGCATCAGCAACTGCGCTGCCACGAGGTAGATGATGAACAGCGCGCAGAACGCCAGCGGGCGCCGAAAGAAGATGCGAAATCCGCTGCGCACCCACAACGCACCCCGGCGTGCCGGGACCAGCTGCAGCTTCATGTCGCGGCGCTCGGCGGCGGCGTGAAATGCCAGGGCGTTTCGACGCGGCAGCGCAGCACCCGCTCGAAGTGCATCGGGTCGTGCGCCTTGAGCATCGCGGCGTCGCGTGGCAGATGGAAGTCCCACAGTCGCGATATCCAGAAGCGCAGCGCGCCGGCGCGCAGCATCGCCGGCATCAGGCGCAGCTCGACACCGGTCAGCGCACGCACCGCGTTGTAGGCGCCGACAAAGGCCACCGCACGCTCCTCGACCAATCGACCCGACTCGATGTCGATGCACCAGTCGTTCAGGCACACCGCGATGTCGTACAGCAGGCTGTCGACGCCGGCGAAATAGAAGTCGAAGAAGCCGGTCAGCTCGTCGCCTTCGAACATCACGTTGTCGCGGAACAAGTCGGCGTGGATCGGCCCGCGCGGCAGCTGCGCGACCGCGGCCGACGTGGCCACATGCTGCTGGAACGCCAGCTCCTGCTCGATCAGCTCGTGCTGCGCGGCGCCGAGAAAGGGCAGCACCACCGGCACCGTCTCGGCCCACCAGGCCAGTCCGCGCAGGTTCGGCTGGTACATCGGGAAGTCGTGGCCCGCCAGGTGCATGCGCGCGAGCATGGCGCCCACGCCGGCGCAATGCGCGCTGTCGGGGGCGAGGTGGTGCTTGCCGCTCAGCCGATTCACGAACGCCGCCGGCTTGCCCTTGAGCGAATGAAGAATCTCACCGCTGGCGTCGGCCTGCGGCTCGGGCACCGGAATGCTGTGCTGGGCCAGGTGCTTCATCAAGTGCAGATAGAACGGCAACTGCTCGAAGGTGAGCCGCTCGAACAGCGTGAGCACGTAGCGGCCCCGCGTGGTGTCGGCGAAGTAGTTGGTGTTCTCGATGCCCGATGCGATTCCGGTGAGCGTGGTCAGCTCGCCCAGCGAAAGGCGTGCGGCGAGCGTTGCGGCCTCGTCGAACGAGACCTCGGTGAATACAGCCATCGAACGAGGTTCAGAAGGAAAGGACGTGCCAGACGCGCTTCCCGGCGGCGCCGCGCGACGAGCCCGGCCCATCGGACATATCGCGCGCGCCGTCGGCGGGAACGATCTCGTAGCCCTGCCGGATGCCGACCTTGGGCGTGACGGTGACGCGCTGCGTCTGGCCGCGCACGCGAGTCTCCTCGATGCGCGAGCCTTCGTCCTCGATCACCGTGTGCTGCACCTGCGGCTCGCCGGCCCGCGCGGCGGCGCTGGCCTCGTCGGCACGGCACGGCAGGCTCAGGGCAGCGCACAGCAAGAGGACGGCGAATGCAAGGGCAAACGTGGGTTTCATCGGGTGAATTCTAGTGGCCCGGAGCGGGAACACCGTCTTCCCCATAGCACCCATGAGGATCGCCCGCAACTGTCATCCCTTACAGCTTGACGTTGCCGGCGGCCGCGGGCGACGCTAGCGTGCGGCGGTGCGGCTGTGCGCACCGCCATCCACGAGCAGGGCACCATGCTGCGAATACTGGTCATCGAGGACTCGCCGGTGAACATGGCACTCACCGTCGCCATCCTCGAGAGCGTGGGGAACATCGTCCTGCAAGCCGAAACGGGGCTCCGCGGAATCGAGCTCGCGCGGCAGGAGCAGCCCGACATCATTCTGATGGACGTGCAGCTGCCCGACATCGACGGCCTGGTGGCCACCCGCATGCTCAAGGCCGATCCGCAGACGTCGCGATTGCCGGTGATCGCGCTGACCGCCTTCGCGATGAAGAGCGATGAAGACGAGGCGCGCGCCGCGGGCTGCGACGGCTACGTCACCAAGCCGATCCGCTACAAGGACTTCCTGGCCGAGCTGGAGAAGGTGCTCGGCCGAAACACCGCGCATTGACGGGTGACGACACGGCCCGGCGTCGGCGTTCCGCTGAGAAGGGTCATCCGCGACAATCCGCGCATGACCGACACCCCACCCAAGGACACCGACACGCTGCTGCTGGTCGACGGTTCGAGCTACCTCTATCGCGCCTACCACGCGCTGCCCGACCTGCGCAGCCCGGACGGCTTTCCGACCGGCGCCATCCACGGTTTCGTCGCGATGCTGAAACTGCTGCGCAAGCAGTACCCGTCGCGCCACGCTGCCTGCGTGTTCGACGCCAAGGGGCCGACCTTCCGCGACGCGTGGTACCCGCAATACAAGGCGCAACGCGCGCCGATGCCCGACGACCTGGTCAAGCAGATCGAGCCGATCCACGAAGCCGTCAGGCTGCTCGGCTGGCCGGTGCTGATGGTGCCCGGCATCGAGGCCGACGACGCGATCGGCACGCTGGCCCGCAAGGCGGCCGGCGCCGGGCACGATGTGGTCATCTCCACCGGCGACAAGGACCTGGCGCAACTCGTCGACGAGCGCGTCACGCTGATCAACACGATGAGCAATGAGAAGCTCGACGTGGCCGGCGTGGCCGCCAAGTTCGGCGTGCCGCCGCAGCGCATCGTCGACTACCTGACGCTGATCGGCGACACCGTCGACAACGTTCCCGGCGTCGACAAGGTGGGGCCGAAGACCGCGGTGAAATGGATCGCCGAGCACGGCTCGCTCGACGGCGTGATGGCGGCGGCCGGCGGCATGAAGGGCGTGGCCGGCGAGAACCTGCGGCGCGCCCTCGACTGGCTGCCGCAGGGCCGGCGCCTCGTCACCGTGGTGACCGACTGCGATCTGAGCGGGCATGTGAGCGACTGGCCGGCGTTCGATTCGCTGGCGCTGCGCGAGCCCGATGCTGACGCGCTGAAGGCGTTCTACCTGCGTTTGGGCTTCAAGACCATGCTGCGCGAACTTGACGCGTCGCGCGCCGGCAGCGCCGGCACCGAGCCGGCCGAGGCCGCGCCCGACCCGGTGGCACGCGAACTGACCAAGCACTACGACACGGTGCTGAGTTTCGACGCGCTCGACGCGTGGATCGCGCGCATCGAGGCGGCGCCGCTGACCGCGATCGACACCGAAACCGATTCGCTCGACGCGATGGTGGCGCGGCTGGTCGGCATATCGCTGTCCGTGGTGCCGGGCGAGGCCGCCTACATCCCACTGCACCACAGCTATGCCGGCGCCCCCGAACAGCTGTCGGCCGATGCCGTGCTGGCGCGACTCAGGCCCTGGCTGGAGAATGCTGCGGCGCCCAAGCTCGGCCAGAACATCAAGTACGACGCCCATGTGTTCGCAAATGCCGGCATCGCGATACGCGGCTACGCCCACGACACGATGCTGCAGAGTTATGTGCTCGAAGCGCACAAGCCGCACAGCCTCGAAAGCCTTGGCCAGCGGCACCTCGGCCGCACGGGGCTGAGCTACGAAGACGTCTGCGGCAAGGGTGCCCACCAGATCCCGTTCGCGCAGGTCGAGGTCTCCCGCGCAGCCGAGTATTCGTGCGAAGACAGCGAGATGACGCTGCACGTGCACCAGGTGCTGTGGCCGCAGGTCGACGCGAATGCGGGCCTGCGCGACGTCTACCAGCGCATCGAGATGCCGGTGGCGATGCTGCTGCAGCGCATCGAACGCACGGGGGTGCTGATCGACAGCGCACTGCTCGCGGCGCAAAGCCAGCAGCTCGGCGAACGCATGATGGCACTGGAGCGCGAGGCGCACGAACTTGCCGGGCAGCCGTTCAACATCGGTTCGCCCAAACAGATCGGCGACATCCTGTTCGGCAAGCTGGGGCTGCCGGTGGTGAAGAAGACGGTGAGCGGCGCGCCGAGCACCGACGAAGAGGTGCTGGAAAAGCTGGCCGAAGACTACCCGCTGCCGGCCAAGATCCTCGAACACCGCGGCCTGGCCAAGCTCAAGGGCACCTACACCGACAAGCTGCCGCTGATGGTCAACCCGGCCACCGGGCGTGTGCACACCAACTACGCGCAGGCGGTGGCGGTGACCGGTCGGCTGGCCAGCAACGACCCGAACCTGCAGAACATCCCGATCCGCACGGCGGAAGGCCGGCGCGTGCGCGAGGCCTTCATCGCGCCGCCGGGACACGTGATCCTGAGCGCCGACTACTCGCAGATCGAGCTGCGGCTGATGGCGCACATCAGCCAGGACGCCAACCTGCTGAAGGCGTTCGCCGAAGGCATGGACGTGCACCGCGCCACCGCGAGCGAGGTGTTCGGCATTGCGCCCGACGCGGTGACGAGCGAGCAGAGGCGCTACGCGAAGACGATCAACTTCGGCCTCATCTACGGCATGGGCGCGTTCGGCCTGGCGGCGAGCTTGGGGATAGAGCGCAGCGCGGCCACCGCCTACATCGAGCGCTACTTCGCGCGCTACCCGGACGTGAAGCGCTACATGGACGAGACCCGCGCGTCGGCCAAGGCCAAGGGCTACGTCGAGACGGTGTTCGGCCGGCGCCTGTGGCTGCCCGAGATCAACAGCCCGAACGGCCCCCGCCGCACCGGCGCCGAGCGCCAGGCCATCAACGCGCCGATGCAGGGCACGGCGGCCGACCTGATCAAGCTCGCGATGATCGCGGTGCAGGCTGCGCTCGACGCGCAGGGCCGCGCCACGCGCATGGTGATGCAGGTGCACGACGAGCTGGTGTTCGAGGTTCCCGAGAACGAACTGGCATGGGCGCGCGTCGAGTTGCCGCAGATCATGGCGTCGGTGGCCGACCTGCGGGTACCGTTGCTTGCCGAAGTGGGCATCGGCAAGAACTGGGACGAGGCGCATTGAACCGGAGAAGACCATAAACCCCCACGCTCACATTCGTTCGCTGCCCCCCGAGGGGGCGCATGCCTCCTTTGAGGCGGCTCGGCAGGAGGCATGACATGCACATCGGGGTACTGACCGGCGGCGGCGACTGCCCGGGGCTGAACGCGGTGATCCGTGCGGTCACGGCGTCGCTGATCAACGACGCGGGGGCACGCGTGACCGGCATCGAGCGCGGATTCCTCGGCCTCATCGAACGCAAGTCGCGCCCGCTCGACCTGGCGTCGGTGGCCGGCATCGTCAACCTCGGCGGCACGATACTTGGCACGCACAACCGCGCCGACCCGTTCCACTACTTCGGTGCCGGCGGCGCCGACATGTCGAGCCAGGTCATAGCCTACATACGCGAACTCGGCATCGATGCGCTGGTGGCGATCGGCGGTGACGGCACGATGGCCATTGCCCACCGGATCGCTTCGCTCGGCGTGCCGGTGGTCGGCGTGCCCAAGACGATCGACAACGACCTGATGCACACCGAACGCAGCTTCGGCTTCGACAGCGCGGTGGCCGTCGTGGCCGAGGCGATCGGCCGGCTCGAGACCACCGCCAGCAGCCATGGCCGCGTGATGATCGTCGAGACGATGGGGCGCTACGCGGGCTGGATCGCGCTCGAGGCGGGGCTGGCCGGCGGGGCCGACGTGATCCTGATTCCGGAAATTCCCTACGACGTGGAGGCGATCGCCGCGCTGTGCCGCAAGCGCGAAACGGCGCCCGGCTACACGATCATCTGCGTCGCCGAAGGCGCGCGCCCGGCGGGCGGCCAGCTCACGGTGGCGGCACTGCTCGCCGACAGCCCCGACCCGGTGCGCCTCGGCGGCGTGGGCCATGTGCTGCGCGAGAAGCTGCAGCCGCAGCTCACGAGCGAGGTGCGCACCACGCTGCTCGGCCACGTGCAACGCGGCGGCTCGCCGACCGCGTTCGACCGCGTGCTCGCCACGCGCTTCGGCCACTACGCCGCACAGCGCGTGGCGCGCGGCGAGTTCGGCGGCATGGTGGCGCTGCAGGCCGCGCAGTGCACCAGCGTGCCGCTGGAAATGGTGGCCGGCAAGACGCGTACCGTGCCGCTGGATCACCCGCTGCTCGATGCCGCGCGGGCGCTCGGGGTGTCGCTGGGGCATTGAGCGACAGCACGGCATGCCGGCGCTGCCGGTCATACCGGCGAACGCCGGTATCCATTGCCACGAGTGGATCCCGGCTTTCGCCGGGATGACACGCGATGGGTCGGCGTCAATCCCGCAGTGCCCGGCACACGCTCCTGTAGCATGCCCACCCCATGAACTGGCCCTACGAATTGCAGATCGGCTGGCGCTACACACGCGCCGGCCGCGCCGGGCGGCGCAACGGATTCATCTCGTTCATCTCGGGTGTGTCGATGCTCGGCATCGCGCTCGGGGTGGCGGCGCTGATCATCGTGCTGTCGGTGATGAACGGCTTCCAGAAGGAGGTCAGCGACCGCATGCTGTCGGTCATCGCGCACATCGAGGTGCTCGAATCCGACGGCGCTGCACTGCCCGATTGGCAGGCCGCCGCCGACAAGGCGCGCCAGAACCCGCAGGTGATCGGCGCCGCGCCCTTCGTCGCCGCGCAGGCGCTGCTCGCGCGCGGCGACGACATTCGTGGTGCCATCGTGCGCGGCATCTCGCCGAACGACGAAGCCAGCGTCACCGATCTGGCCGCGCGCCTGCGCGACACCACGCTGGCCCGGCTCACCCCCGGCGCCTGGGGCATCGTGCTCGGCGGCGAGCTGGCGCGCACGATGGGCGTGAAGGAGGGCGACAAGGTCACCATCGTGGCGCCGGGTGGGCAGGTCACGCCGGCCGGCATGGTGCCGCGGCTCAAGCAACTCACCGTGGTCGGCACCTTCGACGCCGGCCATTACGAATACGACAGCGGCCTCGCGTTCATCCACATCGACGACGCGGCCAGGCTGTTCCGCGTCGAGGGCCCGACCGGGATTCAGCTGCGCCTGAAGGACCTGCACCAGGCGCGTGGCGTGGCCGATCAGCTGCAGCAAGCGCTGGGCCCCGGCGTCAACGTGCGCGATTGGACACGCACCAACCGCAACTGGTTCGCCGCGGTGCAGATCGAGAAGCGGCTGATGTTCATCATCCTCACGCTGATCGTCGCGGTGGCGGCGTTCAACCTGGTGTCCACGCTGGTGATGACCGTCACCGACAAGCAGGCCGACATCGCCATCCTGCGCACGCTCGGCGCGAGCCCACGCTCGATCATGGGCATCTTCATGGTGCAGGGCGCGGCGGCGGGCGTGATCGGCACGCTGGCCGGCGTCACGCTCGGGCTGCTGGTGGCGTTCAACATCGACGTCATCGTGCCGGCCATCGAGCGCGCCCTGCACGTCAGCTTCCTGCCGGGCAGTGTCTACCTGATCAGCCGCATGCCGAGCGACCCGCAAAGCACCGACATCGTGCCCATCGTCGTCATCTCGCTGTTGCTCGCGTTCCTGGCCACGCTGTACCCGAGCTGGCGCGCGAGCCGCGTGCAGCCGGCGGAGGCGCTGCGTTATGAATGAACCGGTGATCCAGGCGCGCGGCCTGCACAAGCGCTTCACCGAAGGGTCCGGCGCATCGAAGCTCGACGTCCATGTGCTGCAGGGCGTCGACTTCGATGTTCACTCCGGCGAAACGGTGGCCGTCGTCGGTGCCTCGGGTTCGGGCAAGAGCACGCTGCTGCATCTGCTGGGCGGGCTGGAGGCGCCGAGCGCCGGCAGCGTGAGCCTGCAAGGGCGCGACTTCGTTCACCTGGACCCCGCCGCGCAGGGCGACTGGCGCAACCGGCACCTCGGCTTCGTCTACCAGTTCCATCACCTGCTGCCGGAATTCACCGCGCTCGACAACGTGGCGATGCCGCTGCGCATCCGCCGCATGACGCAGGCCGACTCGCGTGCCAAGGCGCAAGCGGTGCTCGCGCAAGTGGGGCTGGCCGATCGGGTGCAGCACCGCCCGTCGCAGTTGTCGGGCGGCGAGCGCCAGCGTGTGGCGATCGCGCGCGCGCTGGCCGGCGACCCGGCCTGCGTGCTGGCCGACGAGCCGACCGGCAACCTCGATCGCGAAACGGCCGATGGCGTGTTTGCGCTGATGCTCGATCTGGCGCGTCAGCGCGGCATGGCCTTCGTGATGGTGTAGCACGACGAGACGCTGGCCGCACGCTGTGACCGCGTATTGCGCCTGCGGCATGGGCGCTTGACGGTCTGAGGGCTCGCGTCACGCCACCGCAGCGACGGCCGGCCGCGCCGGAGCGATCCAATCGCGCCAGGCGCCCAGCAACCCGCGCCGCGCGCCGCGCCGCGTGGTGGTGTCGACCGCAAGCTCCACCGCCTGTGCGGCGCGCAGCGGGTAGACCACCACCGCGGCGTCGGAGTCGACCACGAAGGTGTCCCCGGGCGAGAGCACGATGTCGCGCAGGTCACCATCCAGCGTGACCCAGGCCTCGCCGCGGACGCAGGTCAGGCGCGTGTGGCGCGCCCTGCGCAAGCGCAGCATCTGGCCGTGACACAAGGGCAATCGGGCGTGGCGGGTGTCGATCAGCATGATGGTCTCCGGCGGGTGAACCGAGTGCGCCGCGATGGATGCGCTACCGTCATGGAGGCCGGTTTGCATTTGTCGCGACATGGCCTGAATATTCGGCCTGTCTGGTGCGAAGCTCAAACGATCAATTCGAATCCAACGCATTCCTGTAGCGCATGCAAAACGACCCGGAACGATTGCCGCCGCTGGACCTGCTGGTCGCCTTCGAGGCGGCAGCACGGCACCTTTCGTTCACGCGCGCCGGGGCCGAGCGCTTCGTCACGCAGTCGGCCATCAGCCGGCAGATCCGTGCGCTCGAAGACGAGCTCGGCGTGGCCTTGTTCCGGCGCCGCCATCGCGCGCTGGCGCTGACCGACGAAGGCCAGCGGCTGCAGGCGAGCTGCGTGGCCGTGCTCGCGCAGCTGCGCGCCGCGGTGTCGGCGCTGCGCGCACCGGCGCGGCGCGAGGTGCTGGCGCTGACCACCACGCCGGGGCTGGCGTCGCTGTGGTTGATCCCGCGCCTGCCCTCGTTCACGAAAATGCACCCCGGCATCGACGTGCGCATGGACACCAGCTTCGAGCGCCGCGACCTGCGCGCCGACGGCTTCGATCTCGCCATCCGCTACGGCCGCGTCGGCAAGACGGAGGGCCGGCAGCTGTTCAGTGAAGCGATGTTGCCGGTGTGCAGCCCGAAGCTGCTGAGGGGGCGCGGGCCGGCCTTGCGAACGCCCGCCGACCTGCGGCAACACACCTTGCTGCAGCTCGCGTCGATGCCGGGCGCGGGCATGCCGCTGGAATGGGCGCCGTGGCTGCAGGCCGTGGGGCTGACCGAGCTGCAGCCCGCAGCGACGCTGAGTTTCAGCGGCTACGGCGAAGCGATTGCCGCCGCACTCGCCGGCCAGGGCGTCGCGCTCGGCCGCCGGCCCCTGGTCGATGCGCTGTTGCGCAGCGGAAAGCTGGTCGCGCCGTTCAAGGATGCGACCGCATCGATCCGCGCGTACTACCTCGTCGTCGAACCGGCGGCGCGCTCGAAGCCGGCGGTGCGCGCGTTGGAGAGCTGGCTGCTGGAGCAGGCGGCGCGCGAGGCGTGAGCCGCAGGCGTGCTGGCGTGCCAGGCGCCGCGGTTCGCCGGTTCAGCGATTCACTGCGTTCGCGCTGTTCCACTTCGCGACAGCGTCCATCGTTCGCTTGACATGCTCATCCGGGTCCGCACTCGAGTAGACGTAGACCACCTTGCCTTGCGGGCTGATCACGTAGGAGATGCGATCCGCCATCTGGGATCCCCCCGGCAGGGCGGCGTCATATGCCTTGGTGATGTGCCCACCGGCATCGGCCGCGACCGCGAACTTGTTGCGGCAGGCCTCGACCGAGAACTTCTGCAGCGTGGCGATGTCGTCGATCGACATGCCCACCACGGTTGCGCCGAGCGCATTGAACTTCGGTGTGGCTTCGGCGAAGTCATGTGCTTCGATGGTGCAGCCCGAGGTGAATGCCTTCGGGTAGAAGTACAGCACGACCGGGCCCTTCTTCAGCGACTCCGCCAACGAGAAGCTGAACGCCTTGCCGCCGATGGCAGCCGGCGCCGTGAAGTCCGGGGCGGGGTCGCCGACCGAAAGCGCAGCGAACGCCGAGGCGCCGGCCGCGCCGCAGGCGATGCCGATCACCGCACTGATCCAGCGCACTCGTTTGCCGTTCATCGCCGCCCCCAACAGTTGCTGCTGTCGCGCGCCGAAGTGCCCGCGAAGGCTGATCGTGTCATAAGCGATCGTTGCCGATAGCTGGGACAGGTTCAACCTCGCGTGAAGTAGGGCGTAGCCGGCGGCGATCGCGAATCCGGGCCAGCCATGCTGAGCCATGGAGCGGCAAGGTTGCGGCGGATGTTCAACGAGCCGCGCGCGGCGTCTAAGATCACCAGCCGATGTGGCAGACGGAGGTAGCCCATGGACAGACCCGGTTCCGATACTGTCTTCGCCGGTTCGATCCCCGAGCTCTACGACACGTATCTCGTACCGCTGATCTTCGAACCCTACGCTGCCGGTCTCGCGCACCGCGTGGCGGCCCGCCGTCCGTCACGCGTGCTCGAGACCGCCGCCGGCACCGGTGTGCTCACCCGCGCGATGGCACGGGCATTGCCCGCGCTGGTTGACCTGGTGGCGACCGACCTGAATCAGCCGATGCTCGATCGTGCCGCGGCGGTGGGCACGCAACGGCCGGTGCAGTGGCAACAGGCCGACGCAACGCAGCTACCCTTCGACGACGCGAGCTTCGACGTCGTCGCCTGCCAATTCGGCGTGATGTTCTTTCCGGGCAAGGCCCGCGCGTTTTCGGAAGCGCGGCGCGTCTTGCGGCGCGGCGGAGCGCTGGTGTTCAACGTCTGGGATCGCATCGAGGACAACGAGTTTGCCGACACCGTCACGACAGCGCTCGCCCGGCTCTTTCCTGCGGACCCTCCGCGTTTCATGGCGCGCACGCCCCACGGCTATTTCGACCGCGAGGCGATTGCGGGCGACTTGGGCGACGCGGGGTTCAGCGCGGCGCCACGCTTCGAGACGATCGCTGCGCGCAGTCGCGCGCTGTCGGCGCGTGTGCCGGCCGTCGCCTACTGCCAGGGAACGCCCTTGCGCGGCGAGATCGAGGCCCGTTGCGGAGCCGGTCTGGCGGAGGCGACATCGGTGTGCACCGCTGCGATCGCCGAACGGTTCGGTGCGGGACCGGTCGACGCAAAGATACAGGCGCACATCGTCGTCGTCGAGGGCTGACAAGGCCATCCGGTGCAGGGCGGCTCGCGCAGACTCAAGCCGCCACCGCTCGGAAGGAGCACGATGAATGGCGGCGCGGGGAATCGCCAGCGCCCCATGGCACTGGCGCTCGAGCGGTTTCGGGCGAGCGTTCTGGAGACGGATCGTGACGTGGCTCAAACGAACAGCAGCAGCGATAGGCGTTGTCCTTCTCCTGTGGGCCATCGCGTGGGCGGCCGTGCCGCCGCTCGTCAAGTGGCAGGCGCAGACCCGGCTGTCGGAACTGCTTGGCCGCAGCGTGACCGTGGGGGATGTGAGCTTCCAGCCGTGGAGGCTGGAGTTGAAGGCCAACGACATTGTGGTCGGCGCGGCACCTGCGCCTGCGTCGCCCTTGCCCGCGGCGTCGTCGGCCGAACCACTGCTGCGCGTGGCGCGGGTTCGTGCCAACCTCGCCCTCTGGCCGCTGTTCAGGCTGGTGCCGGTCGTCGAAGCGCTGGAGATCGATGCCCCGCGGGTCAGTGTGGCGCGAGTTTCTGCGGGCCACTACGACGTCGACGATCTGCTCGACAGGTTCACCCCGCGCGCCGATCAACCCGCAGCCGAGCCGGCGAAGTTCGCGCTCTACAACCTGCAGGTGCGGAATGCGCAAGTGCGTTTCGACGATCGGCCGGCCGGGCGCGTGCACAGGGTCGAGGCCCTGCACCTGGCACTGCCGTTCCTGTCCAACCTGCCGGCGCAGGTAGAGGTGACGGTGGAGCCGCACCTGGCTTTCAAGCTCAACGGTGCGTCGTTCGACAGCGGCGCACAGGCGACGCCGTTCTCCCCGACCCAACACGCCGTGCTGAAGCTGGCGATGGCCGATCTGGACGTCGGCCCCTATCTGGGCTACCTGCCTCACGCGCTGCCGGTGCGCCCGACGCGTGGCGCGGTGTCGGCCGATGTGACGCTGGAGTTCACGCGGCCCAGCGGCGGCACGCCCGGCGCGTCGCTGCGCGGCTGGGTGGGGGCACGCAATCTGGCGCTGAGCAACGCCGCCGGCGCGCCGCTGCTCGAATGGCGGCAATTGCGGCTCGGGCTGCGCGACGTGCAGCCGCTGGCCCGCCGGCTCGCATTCGATACGCTGCGCGTCGAGGGCGCGCAGCTGCACGTTGCGCGCGATGCCGCAGGCCGCATCGACCTGCTGCAAGCAGCGGCGGCCGAGCCCAGCTCGGGCGCCCGCGCGGCAAGCGCGGCGAGCGCCGCATCGGCCGCATCCGCCGATGCGCAGGTGGCCGCGCCATGGCAGCTCAGCCTGAACTCGATCGAACTCGCCGACGCCCGTGTGCTGTGGAACGACGCTGCGGTCAAGCCCGCCGCCGCATTGCAGCTCAGTGACCTGAAGCTCGTTGCCAGCCAAGTGCAATGGCCGATGCTTCGTCCCGCCCCCTTGTCGCTGGCGGCCACGCTGCGCGGACAAGCCGATGCAACGGGCTCCTCCGGCGGCTTGGCGGTCGAGGGCGCGGCCACCGACCGCGAAGCCAAGCTGAAACTCACTGTGTCGGATCTGGCACTGGACGCGCTGGCCCCGTACCTGGCACAGGCCTTGGTGCCCCGCGTCGGGGGGCGGCTGTCGGTTCAGGCGAACCTGGAATGGTCGGCCGACACCAACGCGCCGCGCCTTCAGTTCGCCGTCGAGCGCGCCACACTCGACGCGCTGCGCGTGCAGCCCGGCAGCGGCCGCGCCGCGCAAGACGGCGCGGCACTCGCCCAACTGGCACTGGCCGATGTGCAGCTCGATGTGCCAGGTCGCACCGCGACGCTCGGCAGCGTCAAGCTCGTGCAACCGTCGCTGCTGCTGGCCCGTGATTCGACCGGCCGGCTCAATGTCGCCCAGTGGCTGCGCCCGGCGAGCGTGACGGCCGGCACCGCCGACACGCCCCGAGCCGCCAAAGGCCCCGAGCTGCCGTGGCACCTTCAGGTGCGCAACCTCGCTCTGGAAGGCGGGCGGATCCAGCTTGCCGATGCGTTCGTGCGCGGCGCGCGCGAGCCGCCGTTGCGCGCAGAACTTCACCACGTGCAGCTCGGCATGCAGGATCTCTCGTGGTTCGGCGAACGTGCCACGCCTGCCGCGAAGCTGCAGCTGAACGCCCGCGTGGGCAGCCCCGCGGGCTCGCGCGAGACGGCGCCGATCGCGGGCATGGTGGACTGGAAAGGCGAGGTCGGCCTGCGCCCGCTGCTGGCAGCCGGCAGCCTGCGCGTCGTGCGCTTCCCGGCGCACCTGTTCGCAGCCTACTTTGCCGACATGCTGCCGGTGACCCTGTTGCGGGCCGAAGCGGGCTACACCGGCCGCGTGTCGGTGCGCGAGCAGGGCGCGGGCTGGGCGGTGGCGACCGCGGGTGACGTGCTGCTCGGCGACGTGCACATCACCACCTTGCCCGACCCCGCCAACCCGGCGGCGCTGGCGACGGGTGCCGATGAATTGCTGAGCTGGCAGTCGTTCGCGCTCAAGCGCGTGAAGTTCGCGATGAAGCCGGGCGCCCAGCCGCAACTCGAGGTCGGCGAGGCGGCACTGACCGACTTCTACTCGCGCCTGGTCGTCACCGAGCAGGGCCACTTCAACCTGCAGGACGTCGGCGCGCCCGCGGCGGCCGCGAGCTCTCCCGCGGCGTCGACCGCAAGTCAACCGACAGCGCAGGCAGGTCTGCCGCTGGACATCATGGTCGGTGCCACCAAGCTGAACAACGGCCGCATCGACTTCAGCGATCACTTCGTCCGCCCCAACTACAGCGCCGCGCTGACCGAGCTGAACGGCGAGCTGGGTCCCTTCCGCTCCACGTCACGCGACATGGCAACGCTGCAACTGCGCGGCCGAGCGGCCGGGACCGCGCTGCTCGATATCAGCGGCCAGCTCAACCCGACCGTCAAGCCGCCGGCGCTGGACATCAAGGCGCGGGCGACCGATCTCGAGCTGGCGCCGCTGTCGCCCTACGCGGGCAAGTACGCCGGCTATGCGATCGAGCGTGGCAAGCTCAGCCTGGACGTGGCCTACAAGATCGACGCCGACGGAAAGCTCGAGGCGAGCAACCAGCTGGTGCTGAACCAGCTGACCTTCGGCGAGCGGATCGAATCGCCCAGTGCGACCAAGCTGCCGGTGTTGCTGGCGGTCGCGCTGCTGAAGGACCGCAACGGTGTCATCGACATCAACCTGCCGATCAGCGGCAGCGTGAACGACCCGAAGTTCAGTGTCGGCGGCATCGTCTTCAAGCTCATCCTCAACCTGTTGGGCAAGGCCCTGACCGCGCCGTTCGCGCTGCTCGCCGGCGGCAGCGGCCAGGACCTGAGCTTGGTCGAGTTCAACCCCGGCACCGCGCTCATCGCCAACGCCGGCTCGAACGCCATCGACAAGGTCGCCAAGGCGCTGACGGACCGGCCGGCATTGCAGATGACGGTCACCGGAACGGCGGACCCGCTCTCGGAGCGCGAGGCATATCAGCGCGAGGCGATCGACGCACGCCTGGTGGCCGAACGCCGCCGCGAGGGCCTGCGTGCCGGTGCGGCCGCGAGTGCGCCCGTCGCGCTCGCGCCCGACGATCGGGCGCGGCTGCTGAAAGCGCTGTACCGGCAGACCGACCTGCCCGACAAGCCGCGCAACGCGCTCGGCTTTGCGAAGGATCTGCCGGGCCCGGAGATGGAGGCCTTGTTGCGCAAGCACGTTCCGGTGACGGACGAGGCGATGCATGAACTCGCGCTGCAGCGAGGCATCGCGGTGCGCGACGCGCTGATTGCCAGGGGCCTGGCCAGCGAGCGGCTGTTTCTGGCAGCTCCGAAGTTGCGCGTGTCCGGCGAAGGCGAGGCAGCGTGGGCACCGCGCGTGCAGCTGAGCTTGTCGACGAAGTGACGGCCGATGGCCATGCCTGCGGCGACAAGAGGCTTGGGCGCGCGTCCGCGGTGGCTGGATTCCGTCGCTAACATGCAGCGCCGTCACCACCCACGGAACCCGATCCATGAACATTCATCTGAGCCTCGCGCCGCTGGTCTCGCTGCTGGCGGGCATTCTCATCCTCGTGATGCCCAAGGCGCTCAACCTTATCGTGGCGATCTACCTGATCGCGATCGGCCTGATCGGCCTGTTCGGCGGCTCACTGCACCTGCGTTGACCGTTACATCACGCGCCCGAACCACGCCACCGACAGCCCCGCGGCCAGCACCATCAGCAACGCGCCCGCGGCGGCGAACAGGCTGCTGACTTCGGTTTCCTTGCGCTCGACGACGAGGCGCGAGCTCAAGGACTGGTAGACCTTCTTCAGGTCGTTGGCGGTGCCGGCGTAGAAGTACTCGGCGCGCGTCAGGTTGGCGATGTTCTTCAGCGTGTCTTCGTCGAGCCGCACACGCATCGACCAGCCTTCGAAGCCGATGGTCTCGCCTTCCTTGGTGCCGATGCCCACCGCATAGACCTTGACGCCGCGGTCGGCGGCCATCTTGGCGGCGTCGATCGGGTCGGGGCCGGTGGTGCGCTGGCCGTCGGTGAGCAGGATGATCGCGCCCGAGTTGTACGAGCCGGGCGGCACCGGCGTGAACTCCTTCTTGGGCTTGTCGCCGGGCCCCGGCGGCATGGGGCGCTGGCCGGTGATCTGCGACAGGTCGATGCCCTCGTCGGGAAACAGCGTGGCCAGCGACAACACGATGCCGCTGCCGATGGCGGTGGCGCGCTGCAGCTGGAAGCGGTCGATCGCGGCGAACATGTCTTCGTGGCTTTGCGTCGGCGGCTGCACCACGGCGGCGGTGCCGGCGAACGAGACGATGCCCACGCGCACGCTGCGCGGCAGTTCGTTGATGAAGGCCTTGGCCGCCTCCTGCGAGGCCACCAGGCGGTTGGGCTGCACGTCGGTGGCGCGCATGCTGCCCGACACGTCCATCGCCAGCACGATGGTCTGCTGCTGGCTGGGCAGCGTCACGACGGCCAACGGGCGCGCGACGGCCACCAGCAGCGCCGCGAGCGCCCCCAGCAACAACGCCGGCGGCACGTGGCGGCGCCAGCCCGGGCCCTTGCCCAGCGCCTGCTTCACCAGCGACAGGCTGGCGTAGCGCAGCGTGTTCTTCTTGCGGCGCAGCAGCAGCCAGACGTAAAGCGCGACCAGCGCCGGCAACAGCAGCAACAGCCAGAGAAAGTCGGGCCAGACGAAGGTCATCGCGGGCCTCCGT
>JBGQEX010000004.1:0-76755 GCA_041496605.1 Piscinibacter sp. | reverse complement strand
CTTGCCCGGCAGCGTCATTGCCTTGATGCGCGTCAGCAGGCCGCGCCGGCCTTCCTCGATCACCTCGTAGGCGAACTTCTCGTAGGCCTCGAGGCCCTCGTCCTCGACCACCTCCTCGATCAGATTGCGGATCATGTGGCAGCCGGCGATGCGGGTGCGCTCGTCGAGGATCCAGTACTTGGGCGTGCGCACCGAACGCTGCGATTCGTGCAGCCAGTCGCGCAACGGCGTGTCGTTCACGCCGGTCTTGCGGCAGGTGATCATGTAGCCGTCACCGAAACGCTGCGTCTGGCCGGTGGACATCGAGCCCGGCGTCACTGCGCCGGTGTCGATCACGTGCGTCACGCCACCGACCCAGCCGATCAGCTTGCCCTTGGCGAAGATCGGCACGATGGTGGCGATGTCGCAGGGGTGCACGTTGCCGATCGCGCAGTCGTTGTTGGTGAACATGTCACCGGGGTTGATGCCGGGATTGGCCTCCCAGTTGTTCTCGATCATGTACTTGATCGCCGCGCCCATCGTGCCGACGTGGATGATGATCCCGGTGGACGTGAGCACGCAGTCGCCGGCCGCGTTGTAGAGCGTGAAGCACAGCTCGCCTTCCTGCTCGACGATCGGGCTGGCCGCGATCTTCTTGGCCGTCTCGCGCGCATGCACCAGGCCGCCGCGCAGCTTGGAGAACAGCTTCTCGTAGCGGATCGGGTCGCTCTCGCGCAGTTCGAGCCGCGTCAGGCCGTTGTAGTGGCCGGTCTTGGCGGTGCGCTCGAGAATGCCGTCGCGGAATTCCTTCAGCGTCTGGCCGTTGCCGAGCAGGTCGGCGAGGCCGACTTCTTTGGTGGACATCATGTTCATGGTGGGGTTTCCTTATTTCACTTCCCGGAGGTGGAACAGGCGGTGTTTGTCGAGCGTGGTCGCGAAGCCCTTGGGGACGACGAAGGTCGTGGCATCGGATTCGATGATCGCGGGGCCGGTGATGGTGTTGCCCGGCTTGAGCGCTTCCATCTTCCACAGCACGGCTTCGTGCCAGACCTTGTGGCGGTACAGCGGCCGGGTGCCGACGTGCGCTTCCTTGGGCGGCACCGGGCCGCCTTCCGGGTCTTCGGGCAGCACCGGTTTTTGCGTCGCCACCGTGCCGCGCATGATGGCGCCGGTGACCGAGAAACCGAGCTCGGGCGAGCGCGCCGAGCTGGCATAGACGCGGCCGTAGGTCTCTTCGAACGCGTCGACGATGCGGTCCCAGTCCTTCGCGCTCGATGCGCTGGCCACCGGCGAGCTGATCTCCAGGTCGTTGAGCTGGCCCATGTACTGCATGCGATAGCCGGGGCGCAGGATCACGTCTTCGGGCTGGAAGCCGTTGATCCTGAATTCCTCGATCACCTTGGCGGCCAGCTCGGACCACGCGGTCTGGATCGTCTGTGCGGCCTGCGCCTTGTCGGGTTCGCCGGCGTGCTGCGGCAACGCCAGGTCCACGCTCTTGTCGTAGCGGTACTCGAAGTCGGCGCAGGCGCAGCCGAAGGCCGAAAAGCCTGCCGCCCAGGCCGGCACGATGACGTCCTTGAAGCGCAAGCCCTCGGTGTAGCCGTAGGTGTGCACCGGGCCGGCGCCGCCGTACGAGAAGCAGACGAAGTCGGTCGGGTTGTAGCCCTTGGCGCTGACGTTGGAACGCAGGTACTCGCGCAGCTGCAGGTCGAGCAGCTCGATGACGCCGGCCGCCGCATCCTCCACCGACAGGCCCAGCGGGTCGGCGATCTGCGCCTTGATGTGGTCGCGCGCACGCTGCACGTCGAGCTTGATCGCGCCGCCGAGGAAGTTGTCGGGGTTCAGGTAGCCGAGCACGACGTGGCAGTCCGACACCGTCACCGTGTCGAGTCCGCTGTCGGGCCAGCAGGTGCCGACGCGGTAGCCGGCGCTGTCGGGGCCGAGCTTGATCGCGCCGCTGTACGGATCGAGCCGCACAAAACTGCCGGCGCCGGCGCCCACCGAGTCCATCGTCACCAACGGCAGCGACAACACCAGGCGCGCCATGTCGGGGTCCGACGCGATCGCGAAGTTGCCCTTGGTGATCAGCGCCATGTCGAACGAGGTGCCGCCGATGTCGGAGCAGGCGACGTTGTCGTAGCCGAGCGTCTCGCCCAGCAGCTTCGAGCCGATCACGCCGCCGATCGGGCCCGAGACGATGGTGCGCGCGAGCTCCTTCGCCTTCCAGCTGATCGTGCCGCCATGCGTGGCCATCACGCGCAGGTCGAACTTCGCGCCGTGCTTCTGGAAGCGCTGGCTGACCTTCTTCAGCGTCTGGCGCGACGGCTCGGCCGCGTAGGCCTCGAGCACGGTCGTGTTCATGCGGTGGCTTTCCTTGCGCTGCGGGTAGTAGTCGACCGAGGCGAACACCGGGATGTCGGCCCCGAGCTTGCTCAGTTCGTCGCGGCACACGTCGCGCGCGCGCTGCTCGCTGGCGCCGTTCTTGTGCGACTGCAGGAAGCAGATGACGATTGCCTTGGAACCCTGCGCGACCAGCTCGCGCGTGGCTTGCCGCACCTCGTTTTCGCGCAGCGGAATGACGACCTCGCCCTGCACGTCGGTACGCTCGGTGACGCCGCGCGTGCGCGCCAGCGGCACCAGCGGCTCGTCGTAGCGGTGGGTGTTCAGGTGGATGCGTTCCTCCAGCGCGTAGCCGAGGTAGCTCTGGATCGCGCGGCCCATCGAGTGCACATGCTCGAACCCCTTGTTGACCATCAGGCCGACGTCCAGGCCTTTGCGCTGCACGACGCGGTTGAGCATCGCGGTGCCGGAGTAGACGCAGGTGAGCAGCTCGGGATAGACGTCATCCACCTCGCGCTTCCAGTGCGCCAGTGCGTCCTGCGACGAGTTGAAGATGGCGAGCGACTCGTCTTGCGGGTTGCTCTGCGCCTTGCCGACGACGAAGCGTCCGTCCTCACGGACGAAGAAGGTGTCGGTCATCGTGCCGCCGGCATCGATGCCCATCACCTGAACCTGTGATTGCACTTCCATGGGTAAGTCTCCTGTGTGACCCGTGAACCGGATGCCAGCGACGCTGCCATCCCCCTGAGCGATCGATGTGCTCGGGTCTGTCAATGCAGTGGCCATGCCACAAGCCGTTGCGGCGCCGCGCGAGCGCTGCAAGTGCTTGATTCGATTGGTCGTGCCTCGGGTTTACGCGGAGCTGCAGACGACCGCGCCGCAGGTGCGGCGCGCGTTCGATTTCCGGACGACCGACCGGAGCCCGGCCGTTCGATGTCGGGCGTGGCGGGCGTTAGCGCGGCGGTGTCACCTCAGACGACACGCTCGCGTCGACGGTGTCGCGGCCCCTGGCATGGCCGATGCAAAGCAGCGTGTGCGCGGCGCCCATTGATCGTCGCGACGCGCACAGGAGGTCATCATGAACGTCGAGACGATGCAGCGAGCCCACTACGAGCTGCGCTTCCAATCCCTGTACCACGAGGGACGCGCCTACGCGTTCCCGTGCGACGCCGCCGGCCATGTCGACATGGACACGCTCAGCGATCGGGCACTCAACAACTACCTCTACGCTCGAGCGCTGGTCGGGCGCGAGTTGCTGCTGCCTGCGGTCCAGAGAAGCGGCGCTTGAATCGCGCCGAGCCAATCAGGGCCCGCTCACACCCGGGGGACGCCGCGGCGCGTCGGTGCGCGTGCGGTACTGCCCCGGAGTCAACGCGAACCAGCGTTTGCACGCGCGCGTGAAGTTGCCCTGGTCGCTGAAGCCGAGCAGGTAGGCCGCTTCGGACAAGGACATCTGGCGCTGGCGCAGATAACGCTCTGCCAGTTCGCGCCGGGTGCTGTCCAGCAGCTGATGGTAGGAGGTGCCTTCTTCGAGCAAGCGGCGTTGGAAGGTTCGTTCGCTCATGCACAGGGCCTTGGCGATCGCCTCGCGTTTGGGTTCGCCGTCCGGCAGCCTGCGGATGATCAGGTCGCGGCTCTTGAAGCTGGTTCGCGCAGTGTCCAGGCGCTCGATGTGTTCGCCGGCAAAGCGGTCGTGCAATTCGGCCAGCATCGGGTTCGCGGTCGGCAGCGGCAGTGCCAGATCCGCACGCGCGAACAACAGGCTGTTGTGCGGAGCGCCGAAATGCACCGGGCATCGGAAAGCTTCGGCGTAGCGCTGCACGTCGCCCGGCGCGGCGTGCGTGAACTGCGCGGCCAGCGGCGTCAGCTCGCGCCCGATGATCCAGCGGCAGAAGTTCAGCAGGGTCAGCAGGTCGAACTCGTAGCGCTGACCGGGCACCGGCGCCCCGCCGCCGAACAGCTCCAGGTCGAGCCGGCATTGCGCGCCGCGTTCGCTCAGCCCGACCGTGGCGGCATTGCTGATGACCTGCAGGTAGCGCACCAGACGCTCCAGCGCCGCGTGCAGGTTCTGGCTCGACAGCATCGCGTAACCGACGACATCGAAAATGGCCGGCCGCGAACTCGGCGGCGTCCGCAGCGCGATCGCCGGGTCACCGGAGCGCGCCACCGCCAGCTGCCACAGCAGGCTGATCTTTTCGGTCGGACACCGAGCGCCCGAAATGGCCAGCGCGTCGAGGTCGATGCCGGCCTCGGCACACAAGGCGCGCACGTCAAGGCCGGCCCCGCCCAGAGCGTCGGCCACTCCCCTGACCCATGCCGCCGAGGTCGTGCGCTCGCCCAACCGCCCTCCTTGCCGGCGCAAGCGCGCCGCCCACCGATCAAGGGTTAACCCGCATCACCAAAGCCAATCGCTTGGTCCTTCAAAGCCCAGACGCGAGCGGCCTGAATTTTTAGCATATCCCCTGAATCGAGTCCCCTAGGACATTCCGCCCCTCGAACGCCGCAAAGGAAGACAACGCCATGCAATCCCGACCCTGGCTCGCCACCTACCGCGACAACCGCATCCCCGAAACGATCAGCGCGGGCGCCTACCCGTCGGTGGTGCACATGCTCGAACACGCGATGACGACGTTTGCCGACATGCCGGCCTTCCGCGCCTTCGGCCGGACGCTGAGCTATGCCGACGTCGACCGCCTCTCCGGCGCGTTCGCTGCATGGCTGCAGACCCAGCTCGGCGTCAAGAAAGGCGACCACATCGCCGTGATGTCACCCAACCTGCTGGCCTTCCCGGTGGCGTTCCTCGGCATCGCTCGTGCCGGGGCCGTGCAGGTCAACGTCAACCCGATGTACACGCCGCGCGAGCTCGAGCACCAACTCAACGATTCGGGCAGCAGGATCATCGTCATCTTCAACGGCTCGACACCGGCGCTCGCCGAAGTCATTGCCCGCACCGGCGTCAAGACCGTGATCACCGTGACGCCGGGCGACTGCGGCGGCGCCGCGCTGCCCAGCCCACCGGTTGATGCGCGGCTTGAAGGCAGCATCGCCTTTGCCGATGCGCTGACCGCCGGCGCAGCGATGCAGCGCACCCCGGTCGAGATGAACGGCGACGACCTGCTGTTCCTGCAATACACCGGCGGCACCACGGGTCTGTCCAAGGGTGCGGCGCTTTCGCACGGCAACCTGGTCGCCAACACGGAGCAGTTCAAGGCCGTGGTGCCCAACGCGATCCGGCCGGGCGTTGAGGTGGTGGTCACGGCGATCCCCCTGTACCACATCTTCGCGCTGATGGTGAACTTCATCACTTACTTCTCGCTCGGTGCCGAGAACTGGCTGGTCGCCAACCCGCGCGACATGGACGGCTTCATCGACGTGATGAGGCAGGCCCGGCCGAGCGTCTTCATGGGTGTCAACACGCTGTACGCGGGCCTCACGATGCACCCGCGCATCGCGGAGGTGGACTTCTCGAGGTTGCGCCTGTCCGGCGGCGGCGGCGCGGCGGTGATTTCGACCGTGTCCGCACGCTGGAAGGCCATCACCGGCAACTTCATCCGCGAAGGCTACGGCCTGTCGGAAACCAGCCCGGTGCTCACCTTCAATCCCGAGTCCATAGCCGACTTCAGCGGCACCACCGGCCTGCCGCTGCCCGGCACCGACATCAAACTGCTGGCCGATGATGGCAGCGAAGTGGCGCTCGGCGAAGCGGGCGAGGTCTGCGCCAAGGGGCCGCAGGTGATGCGCGGCTACTGGAACCAACCGCAGGCCAACGCCGCGTCGTTCACCCCCGACGGCTACTTCAAGACCGGCGACGTGGGCCAGTTCGATGCCCATGGATTCCTCAGAATCGTCGACCGCAAGAAGGACATGGTCATCGTCTCCGGCTTCAACGTCTACCCCAACGAGATCGAAGCTGTCGCCAGCGCTTGCCCGGGCGTGGTCGAATGCGCCTGCGTCGGTGTGCCCGACGAGAAGACCGGCGAAGCGGTGAAGCTGTTCGTCGTCCCCGCCTCAGGTGCGACGCTGAGCGCCGAGGACGTGAGCGCGCATTGCCGCCGGGAGCTGACCGCCTACAAGGTGCCGAAGGTCGTGCGTTTCATCGACGCGCTGCCGAAGTCGACCGTCGGCAAGATCCTGCGGCGCGAACTTCGCGATGTGTTGTGAGCCGCCGGGCCGCTCCCAAGGCGAATACCGCAGCGCGCAGCGCGAAGCTTACCCAATGACCCACGCCATGACCACCTCCACACTCTCGGTCGCCAACCTCGCCGATTGGGTCGGCAACGAACTCGGCACCTCCGAATGGGTGACCGTCGGCCAGGACCGCATCGATGAATTTGCCCGCTGCACCGGCGATCATCAATGGATTCACGTCGATATCGAACGGGCCACGAAGGAGAGCCCGCTCGGCGGCCCGGTGGCACACGGCTACCTCACGCTGTCGCTGTTGTCGCGGATGTGCATGGACATCGGCGTCGTTCCGTCCGATGCGCTGGCCGCCTTCAACTATGGCCTGGACAAGGTGCGCTTCTTGACGCCGGTGAAGGCCGGCGCACGGGTGCGCACCCGCACCGTGGTGGCCGAAGTGAAGGACCTGGGCATGGGACGCAAGCTCGTCAAGCTGGTCAATGCCGTCGAGATCGAAGGCGAGCCCAAGCCCGCGATGGTTGCCGAGACCCTGACCCTGCTGGTCGGCAGCGCCTGAACCTGTTTGCACACAAGGAGACTTTCGTGGCCGACTTGACAGATCGCCTTGGCGAAACTGCCGCGCGCAACACCCTGGCCGTCAACCCGCTGTTCGGCATCCGCGCCGGCGACTTGGGCGCTGCGGCGCAGGCGCTGGCGGGCGCCGTCGTCGTCCAGCCTGCCAAGGCCGCCCGCCACTGGGCGGCCTATGCGAAGGAAATCGGCAGGGTCGCCGTGGGCATGTCGACGCTCGAGGTCGACCCCAAGGACAAGCGCTTCTCCGACCCCGCCTGGCAAAGCAACCCGCTGCATCGGCGGCTGCTGCAGGCCCACGCCGCCACCGCCGCAGGGCTCGCCCGCTACATCGATGCCAGTTCGCTGGACGCGCGCGACAAGGCGCGTGCGCACCTGGCGGCGTCGATCTACGCCGACGCCATCGCGCCGAGCAACACCTGGCTCAACCCGACGGCACTCAAGCGCGCCATCGACACCGGTGGGCAGAGCCTCGTCAAGGGCTTGAAGAACCTGGTGCATGACCTGCGCCACAACCACGGTCTGCCCTCGTCGGTCGACAAGTCCGGCTTCCAGATCGGCCGCAATCTGTGCCTGTCGCCCGGCAGCGTGGTGTTCCGCAATGAGGTGCTCGAACTCATCCAGTACCAGCCGACGGTCGCCAAGGTCTACTCGCGGCCGCTCGTGATGTGCCCGCCCCAGGTCAACAAGTTCTACGCGGTCGACCTGTCGCCCGAGAAGAGCCTGGTCCGCTTCGTGATGAGCCAGGGCCTGCAGATGTTCGTCGTGAGCTGGCGCAACCCGACCGCGGCGCAGCGCGACTGGAACATGTCGACCTACGTGCAGGCACTCGACGAGGCGGTGGACGTGGCGCGCCAGATCAGCCGCAGCCCTGACGTCAATCTGTGGGGCGCCTGCTCCGGCGGCATGACCGCGGCGGCCTACCTCGGTTGGCTGGCCGCCACCGGGCAGAAGAAGGTGGCGAGCGTGGTCTCGCCGGTGTGCATGCTCGACACCTCGCGCGCCAGCGATTCGACGATGGGCCTGCTGGCCAGCGAGCGCAGCCTGCGCGCGCTCGAGGCCGCCGTGCGCCGCAAGGGCGTCGTCGACGGCTGCGACCTGGCTCGCGTGTTCGCCTGGCTGCGCCCGAACGACCTGATTTGGAACTACTGGGTCAACAACTACCTGCTCGGCAACAACCCGCCGTCGTTCGACATCCTGTACTGGAATTCGGACACCACCCGCCTGCCGGCCGCCTTCCATGCCGACCTGCTCAACGTCTTCCGCGACAGCCCGTTCACGAAGCCCGGCAAGCTGGAGGTGCTGGGGCAGCCGATCGACATGGCCCGGGTGAAGGTCGATGCCTACGTGGTCGCCGGCACCACCGACCACATCACGCCCTGGAAGGCGTGTTTTGAGACGGCCCGCATCTACGGCCCGCGCAGCAAGTTCATCCTGGCCAACACCGGGCATGTGCAAAGCATGCTGAACCCGCCCGGTGCCGCCAAGTCATGCTTCGCTGCCGCGAACGTGGGCGACCACGACCCCGACAGTTGGGCCGCAAGCGCCGTGCGCCACGAAGGCAGTTGGTGGCCGCACTGGATGGCATGGATGCGCGTTCGCTCGGGTCAGCGGGTCGCCGCGCCAGCGAAGCTGGGCAGCCGCAAGCATCGGGCAGGCGTGGCGGCGCCCGGCGAGTACGTGATGGCGCCGTGAGGAAGCGAGGCATGATCAGTGCGGTGAATCGCTTGCGGGATGTTCGTGTCGATGCCGAGTCGGGCTTGCACATCGGCACGATCATGATCGGCCGGCAGTTGCTGCGCGTGGGCATCCGCCCGTTGCCGCGGGGCCGCTCGCGCGGTGGCGCCGCTGTTCCGATGCTGCTGTTCAACGGCGTCGGTGCCAACCTGGAGCTCGCCGGCTCCTTGATGTCCGAACTCGACGCCGTCGAGACGCTGATCTTCGACGTGCCCGGTGCCGGCCAGTCGCCGCCGCCGCGCTTTCCCTACCGCCTGAGCGCGATGGCCCGCCTGGCGCGCCGGCTGCTCGATGCACTCGGCTACGGCAGCGTCAACGTGATGGGCGTGTCGTGGGGCGGTGGCCTGGCGCAGCAGTTCGCGATCCAGTATCCGATGCGCGTCCGCCGCCTGGTGCTGGCGGCCACCGCGATGGGTGCGCCGCTCATGCTGCCGGGCCATCCGCGGGTGCTGCTGAAGATGCTGAATCCGCGCCGCTACCTCGACCCGGGCTACATGAAACGCGTGGCGCCCGAGCTCTACGGCGGCGACATGCGCAGCAGCGCCGGCGCCGTCGACTTGTTCACCCGGCATGCGCAGGGCGGCCACTCGAGGGGCTACCGGTACCAGATCCTGGCCATCCTGGGATGGACCAGCCTGCCCTGGGTCTGGCGCATCACCCAGCCGACCCTGGTGATGGCAGGCCGCGACGATCCGCTGGTGCCGCTGTTCAACGCCCGCTTGCTCGCCTGGCTGCTGCGCGACTCGCGGCTGCACATCCTCGACGACGGCCACCTCTTCCTGCTGACGCGCGCGCGCGAAACGGCCAGCGTCATCGCCGGGTTCTTGAATGAGCCGAGGCCGCGGCCTGTGCTTTGAACATCGGCGCTTCATCTCGCGAGGGCCTCGCGGCACCAAGCTTGCGCGCTATCGTTGGCAATTCTGTGCGCCGGCATCGAGCGGCGCGGTGTACCGCTGACAGCGGTTGCGGCCGTTCTGCTTGGCCTGGTACATGGCGGCATCGGCGGCGCGCAGTAGCGTTTCGATGTCGTCGCCGTCGTTTGGATACAGGCTGATCCCGATGCTGCAGCCGATGCGCACCTCGTGCTGACCAAGCACAAACGGTTCGCGTAGAGCCGCTTCCTCGCCAACATGAGCCACGAGCTGAGGACACCGCTAAACGCGGTGCTGGGCTTCGCCCAACTGCTTCAACTCGACCGGGACCTGAGCCTGAGGCAGGCCGGATTTCTGGGCACGATCCGGCAAAGCGGCGAGCACCTGCTGGCGTTGATCAACGACGTGCTGGACCTGTCACGCATCGAAGCCGGCCACCTCGAGCTGCACGCCGGCGCAATCGACCTGCCGAAATTCCTGCAGACCATTCTCAACATCGTCAGCGTGCGTGCGCGGGCCAAGGGCGTCGCCACGACCTTCGAAGCCCAGGCCGACTTGCCGCGCCAGGTCAAGGGAGACGAGCACCGTCTTCGGCAAGTGTTGCTGAAACTGCGCTGGATCGGCGATCCTCGAGCCGGCGCCTGATCTGGGAGAGCTGGCGGAATCAGCTCGATGCGCTTGAACTGGCGGCCGTGCTCCTCGAAATCCGGACACGACTCCAGGCTTGGGGTTTCCCACGCGCATAGCCATCGCCAGCCGCCCGGACGGCGCAGTCGTGGACGATCGTTCGTCGATCACCCCGCGCCCAGGTTCATGCGCCCAAGTCGGCGAGCAGTGCCTGCGGCGTTGCGCTGAAGTCGAGCGTCGATCCCCGCTCACGAGCCGCGTGCTCGGCCACGCCTTGCTGGTAGACGAAACACGCGCCGCTCACATGCCCGGTCGCGGCGGCATTGGCCATGCGGTCCATGTCGAACATGCGGTTGCCGGAGATGAAAACTGCGCGGCGCAGCACCATCACGGCTTCGAACGTGTCGCGGTCGACGAAGCGTGCCTTGGCCCACGGCATCATCGAGCGCAGGTCCTGCCCGGCGAACGGCGCGGGGCCGACGATCGCGGTGCGCTGCAGCGTCCAGGTCAGACACGGCTCGCCATCGACGCTGAGACGTGCCTCGCGCGCCTGCCGCGTGTCCATGCACGGCATCTCGATGTCGTACTGGCGCTGCGCAGTGCCGCGCGCCGCATGGGCCACGGCCAAGCCTGCCAGGTCGAACAGATGGGTGCACTGCGAGCGGCCGTCGGTATGCCGGAACACTTCCTGCGGATCGGGCGACAAGGTCATGCCGACCAGCCGATCGAGCACGCTCACCGCATCGCGGCACAGCGACCACGGCGTGCGCAGCGGGATGCCCTGCACGCCGATCACGCGCTCGCCGTTGTGCTTCACGATCACGCCGTAGCGGTGCGGGTCGTCCTCGAGGTCGGCGCGCGCCTGGCCGGCCGAGGTGGCAATGCGGATGCGGCGCCGGTAGATGCCGGGCCGCTGGTAGTGCTCGAGCGGAAAGTAGTCGATGGCATCGGCGACCGGGTCGCGCCGGGTATTGGGTGTCATGCCGGATGCTCCTTCGTCGCCCTCATCCCGGCCGCCAGCGCCCTCAGCTGCGCCGCAGTGCCGCCGACCATCGAATCGATCACCATCAGCTGCTTGAAGCAATGGCCGACGATGTATTCGTTGGTCATGCCGATGCCGCCGTGGAGCTGGATCGCCTGCGCGCCGATGAAGCGCCCGCTGCGCCCGCACTGCGCCTTGGCGATGGCGACGGCACGCGCCAGTTGGGACCCCGGCCCGTTGGCGTTGACCAGCGCCGCCAGCGCGCCGTGCAGCGTGGCGCGCGCCTGCTCGTGGGCGATGACCATGTCGGCCAGGCGATGGCGCAAGGCCTGGAAGCTCGCGATCGCGACGCCGAACTGATGGCGCTGCAGCAAATAGTCGCGCGTGGTCTCGATCGCGCGTCCCATCACGCCGAGTGCCTGTGCGCACCAGGCGACACCGGCGTGCTGCTGCGCGAATTCCAGCGCCGCGGCGGCGTCACCGGGCGCGCCGATGCGCATCGCCGGGTCGACCTCCACGGCGTCGAGCACCAGGTCGCAGGCCGGCGTGCCGTCGATCAGGCGATAGGCGTGGCGGGTCAGGCCGGGTGTTCCAGCCGGCAGCAGCAACAACGACGTACCGGTCGCCTCCGTGGCTGAAACGAGCAGGCAGTCGGCCGACGAGCCGGCGACGACCAGCGCCTTGCGGCCGGTGACGCACTGCGTGCCGTCGACGCTTGCATCGACCCGGGTGCGCAGCCCGGCAGCGTCGGCCAACGCCGGTACGACCAGCCGGGCGCCGTCGATCAGCGCCCCCAGTGCCGTATCGGCGGTGGACCCATCGGCCGCATGCAACAAGGCTTGCGCGGCCAGCACCGCGCCCGCGACGAAGGGCTCGACCACCAGGCCGCGGCCGAGTTCCTCGGCGATCAGCGCCGTCTCGATGGCACCGCCACCGAAACCGCCCACCGCCTCTGGTAGGCCGGCGCCGAGCCAGCCCATCTGCGCAAACTGCGCCCAGTGGCGTGCGCTGAAACCGCCGTCGTGTTCGACCAGGCGGCGGCGCTGCTCGAAGCCGTAGTCGTTGTCGACGAAGCGGCGCGCGCTGTCGCGCAGTAGGGTCTGTGGTTCATCGAGCGTGAAGTCCATCGCTTCAAGCTCCGAGCCAATGCCGCGCGATCAGGTTGCGCTGGATCTCGTTGCTGCCGCCGTAGATCGTCACCGCACGGCGGTACAGGAAGTCGGCCGTGACACCCGGCGCGAACCCGGGTCCGGGCGGGTAGCCGGGCGGCGCTTCGGCGTCGTGGTGTTCGGGATACGCCACCACGCCGCGCTCGCCCAAAGCCTCGACCAGCAGCGCGCCGGTCTTCTGCTGCAGCTCCGAGCCGAGCACATGCAGCACCGAGCCGGCTGGCCAGGCAGTGGCCGCCGCGCTGCCGTGTTCGGAAAGCGCGCGCAAGGTCAGCCATTCGAGCGCGGCGAGCTCGACCTCGACTTCGGCGATGCGTTGTGCGAACACCGGGTCGTCGATCAATCCCTGCGCGCCAGCGATCGCCTTCAGCCGCGCCAGCATGCGCTTGTTGCGCGGCACCTCGGCACTGAAGGCGCGTTCGTTGTCGAGCAGCAGCTTGCCGAAGGACCAGCCCTGCCCTTCGTCGCCGATGCGGTTGGCGACCGGCACGCGCACGTCGTCGAAAAACACTTCGTTCAAGCTGTGCGCGTCGTCGATCGAAATGATCGGGCGAATCGTGATGCCGGGCGATCGGGCGTCGATCAGCAGAAAGCTGATGCCACGCTGCGGTTTGGCCTGCGGGTCGGTTCGGACCAGCACAAACAGCCAGTCGGCGTAGTGGCCCTCGGTAGTCCAGGTCTTCTGACCATTGACGATGTAGTGATCGCCGTCGCGCTCGGCGCGGGTGCGCAGCGAAGCCAGGTCGGAGCCGGCGTTCGGCTCCGAGAAGCCCTGGCCCCAGAAGGTGTCGCCGCACAGGATCGGCGGCAGGTGCTGGCGCTTCTGCGCCTCGCTGCCGAAGCTGTAGATGACCGGCGCAACCAGGCTGAACGCCGAGGTGCAGGTCGGCGGCGCACCCGCCAGCGCACACTCCTCTTCGAACAGGTGGCGCTGCAGCGGCGACCAGCCCGGCCCGCCGTGTTCCACCGGCCAGTGCGGCGCCGACCAGCCGCGTGCATGCAGGATGCGCGTCCAGGCGACCATGTCGGACTTGAGCGCGTGGTAGCCGCGCAGCGTGCGACGCGCCATCTCGGCGGGCAGCTGTTCGCTCAGGAAATCGCGCACCTCGGCGCGAAACGCGGCGATCGCCGGATCGGACTCGAAGTTCATCCTTCGGGCCTCTCGTGGACGAAGCCGCCTGCACGCGCGAACTCGGCCAGGTGATGGTCGCTGTCGCCGAACTCCATCTCCATCATCGCGAGCCGCTTGTGGCAATGGCCGACCGCGTACTCCTCGGTCACGCCGATGCCGCCATGCAACTGGATCGCCTGCTGGCCGACGAAGCGCGCCGCCTGCCCGATCTGCACCTTCACGGCCGACAGCGCCTTGCGGCGCTCGGCCGCATTGGGCTCGCCCAGCATCAACGCCGCGTACATCGCCATGCTGCGCGACTGCTCCAGGGCGATCAGCATCTCAGCCGCGCGGTGCTGCAAGGCCTGGAAGCGTGCGATCGGGCCGCCGAACTGCTGGCGGGTCTTGAGGTACTCGACCGTCATCGTGAGTGTGGTGTCCATCACGCCAACCGCTTCGGCGGCGAGGGCGGCGAGGGCGGCTTCGGCGATGGCTTCGATGATGCGCACCGCGCGGCCTGGCTCGCCGATCACGTCGGCATCGGCGACGTGCACGTGGTCGAGCACGATGTCTGCGGCGTGCCGGCCATCATGCGTGTAGCACGCGTGGCGCACCACGCCGCCCGCCGCGGCGTCGACCATGAACAGCGACAGCCCGTCGGCATCGTGCCGCCCGCCGGCGCTGCGCGCGCTGAGCAGCAGGCGGTCGGCGCTGTCGCCGTGCAGCACCAGCGGTTTGCTTCCGCTGAGCAACCAGCCGCCGCTGACACGTTGCGCACTGCATTCGACGTCATGCAGCCGATAACGCGACTGCGCCTCGCGATGCGCCCAGGCGAGCGTGAGCTCGCCGGCTGCGATCGCGCCGACCCAGCGGTCGAGCTGCGCCGGGTTGGCATGGCGCAGCGCCGCACTCCCGATCACCATCGTCGACAGCAAGGGCTCGAGCGGCAGCGCCTTGCCGAGTGCCTGCATCACCAGCATCACGTCGACCGGCCCGCCGCCGAGGCCGCCCTGCGCTTCGGGGAATGGCAGCGCAAGCAGGCCGATCTCGGAGAGCGTGCGCCAGACGCTCCGGCTCCAGCCACCCGGCTCTGCCGCATAGGCCTTGCGCTGCTCAAAGCCGTAGCTGCGCGCGACCAGCCGCTCGACCGTGTCCTGCAGCATGCGCTGGTCGTCGCTGAGCGTGAAGTTCATAGTCCCAGCACCGCCTTCGCGAGGATGTTCTTCTGGATCTCGTTGCTGCCGCCGTAGATCGACGCCGCGCGCAAGGTGAAGGCGGTCGATGCGACCGTCGCCGCTGCGTCGGCCGTGTCGTCGAACTCGCCGGCGCAGCGCGCCGCCGCCGGCCCCGCCACCTGAAGCAGGAGCTCGGCCGCGGCTTGGCGCAGTTCGGTGCCCTTGACCTTGAGGATCGAAGAGCGGGCATCAGGCTCCGCCGCGTGCTCGCGCATCGCGTCGAGCAGGCGCATCTGCGTGATCTCGAGCGCCTTCAGCTCGATCTCGATCAGCGCGGCCTTCTCGCGCCAGCGCGTCTGGGCCGCGACGTCGTCGTCGGCTTGCACCGCCAGCGCCTTCGCGCGCCTCAGCAGGTGCTTGGACATTCCGATGCGGGCGATGCCAGTGCGCTCGTTGCCGAGCAGGAACTTGGTGATGTCCCAGCCCTTGTTCTCGTCGCCGACTCGGCAGTCGATCGGAACGCGCACGTCATCCAGGAAGACTTCGTTGACCTCGTGGCGGCCGTCGATCGTGATGATCGGTCGCACCGTGACACCCGGCGCCGTCATCGGAATCAGAAGCATCGTGATGCCGGCTTGCGGCTTGGCAGTCGGGTCGGTTCGCACGAGGGTGAACATCCAGTCGGCGTACTGGGCCATGCCCTGCCAGGTCTTCTGGCCATTGACGACGTAGTGGTCGCCGTCGCGTCGCGCACTCGTCTTCAGCGAGGCCAGGTCCGAGCCTGCGCCCGGCTCGCTGAATCCCTGGCACCACCAGTCGTCGAGGTTCGCAATGCGCGGCAGGAAGCGCGCCTTCTGCTCCGGCGTGCCGAAGCTGAACAGCACCGGCCCGATCATGTTGACGTTGAAGCTCAGCGGCTCGGGTGCCGGCGCCTGGTGCAGCTCGTCGAGAAAGATCCAGCGCTGCACCACGCTCCACCCAGGCCCGCCATGCTCGCGCGGCCAGCTCGGCGTGGCCCAGCCGCGGGCGTTCAGCGTGCGCTGCCAGTCGACGATCTCGTCCTTGGTCAGGGCCCGGCCTTCGACCATCTTGCGGTGGATACGAGAGGGCAGCGAGGCGCGGATGAAGTCGCGGACTTCCGCGCGGAACGCGTTTTCCTCGTCGGTCAGGCGAAGGTCCATATCGCTCATCCTCCAAGGGTCGTCATACCGGCGAACGCCGGTATCCACTCCCGCAGTCCGCGCGGACGCTGTATGAAGGCGACTGCCGAACAGTGGATCCCGGCGTTCGCCGGGATGACGGCTTGGGGGGTCATGCTCCGATCACCGCGGGACGTGGCAGCCCGGCCTTCTTGCACTTCGACTGGTAGACCTTCAGCACCAGCCCGGCGTCGAGGATCAGCGTGACCTTGCCCTCCGCGTCGAGGTTCAGGTTCGGCCCGCGGATCGCGAACCACACGTCGGTGACCTCGGTGTTGCTCGCCGGCGCATGCAAGGTGTGGATGGAGCCGGCCGGTTCGTAGAGATAGGAACCGGCGGTGTTGACCTCGGGATACTCGAGGTACTTCCAGGCTCCGGCGAGCGTGAAGGCGAACACCTCGCCGCCGTGGCGGTGCGTCGGCAGGGTGGCGCCCGGCTGCAGCCGCATCCTGATCACCCACAGACCGGTGGGAATATCGACCTGCAGCACCTGCATTTCGACGCCGGGCTCGAACTCGACGAACGGCAGCTCGCTTTCGCCGCGGTGCAGCGCGGCAGGGATGCCATCGACCGGCACGGAGAAAGTGGGAACGGGTTGTGCAACAGACATGCGGAACTCCTGGGTGAATTCAATCAAACGACGTGTCGTGCCGCCAGCGAATCGATCTGCGCGGCGCTGAAGTGCAGGCGCTCGGCCAGCACCTCGCGGGTGTTGGCCCCCAGCAGCGGCGGCGCCGGGTAGTCGGCGATCGGCGTGGCCGACAGGCGCATCGGGCTGGCCAGCAGCTTCAGCATTCCTGCCTGCGGATGCTCGGTTTCGACCAGCAGGCCGCGGTGCCGCACCTGCGGGTTGTTGAACACGTCCGGCAGCTCGTTGACCGGACCGGCGGGCACGTCAGCCGCTTCGAGCAGCGCCAGCCACTCGGCCAGCGGCCGCTCAGCGAACATCGTGTTCAGCTCGGCGAGCAGCGCGTCGCGGTGGATCACCCGCCCCGCCGGCTTGTCGAAGCGCACGTCCTCGCTGATCCCCGGTCGCCCGCCCGCCTTGCACAGCGCCGCGAACTGCTTGTTGTTGCCGGCGACGACGAAGATGCTGCGTCGATCGCGACACCGGAACGCCTGCGACGGAACGCCGCCGTAGCCGCCATTTCCGCGCCGCTGCGGCACCTCGCCCGACACGTGGTAGTTCATCGCGAAGTGCGACAACGACGCCACGCCGCAATCCAGCAGCGCCATGTCGATGTGCTGGCCTTCGCCCGACACCGTGTCGCGGTGGCGCAGCGCGGCCAGGATCGCGATGCCCGCGTACAGGCTGGTCAGCACGTCGACCATGCTGATGCCGATCTTCATCGGCTCTTCGGCATGGCCGCTAGCGCTCATCATGCCGCCCATCGCCTGGAAGATGCCGTCGTAGCCGGGCCGCGCGGCATACGGCCCGTCCTGGCCGAAGCCTGTGACGGAGCAGTAGACGAGGCGGGGGTTGACCTTCTTCAGGCCCGCGTAGTCGAGGCCGTATTTCTTCAGCACGCCGACACGATAGTTCTCCAGCAGCACGTCCGACTGCTTCGCGAGGCCGCGGATGATCTCCTGCCCTTCGGCCGTCGAGTGGTCCACCGTCACCGACTTCTTGCCGCGGTTGCAGGCGAAGTAGAAGGCCGCCGTGCCGGTGCTCTGCCCTTCCCGGTCCATCAGGAACGGCGGGCCGTAGCTGCGCGCTTCGTCGCCGCTGCCGGGGCGCTCGATCTTGATCACCTCGGCGCCCAGGTCGGCCAGGTGCTGCGCGCACAACGGCGCGGCCAGCACGCGGCTCAGGTCAAGCACGCGCACACCCTCCAGAGCCCTTGGCATGGCGGCCATCAATCCCCCTTGAAGACAGGCCTGCGCTTCTCGGCGAACGCGCGGATGCCCTCGCGGTAGTCGGCGCTCGCGTAGCAGGCCTGGAAGTACTGCTCCGACAGTTCGAGCTCGCGCTGGTCGGGGTCGCGAACGATCTGCGCGATCGCATGCTTGACCTGCTTGAGCGTCAGCGGCGCACCTTCGGCGATGCGACCGGCCTGTTTCAGCACCGCATCCATGAAGCCTTCTTCGGGCAGCACCTGGCCGATCAGCCCCTTCGTCATCGCCTGCTGCGCATCGAAGCTCGCGCCGCCGATCAGCAGTTCCTTGGCCGCTGCCGGGCCGATCAGGTCGGTGACGCGCTTCAGGCTCTTGTAGCGGTAGCCGATGCCGTAGCGCATGGCGGGCTGGCCGAAGCTGCTCTTGGGCGTGGCGATGCGCAAATCGCAGCAGGTGGCCACCGAGATGCCGCCGCCGATGCAGTAGCCGTTGATCGCCGCGATGGTCGCCTTGCCCGAGTTGTAGAGCGCGGCGAGCGCCTTCTCGCCGGTCTTCGCATAGTGCTCGGCGGCGTTTTCGCCCATGCGCTCCTCTTCGTACTTCGACACGTCGGCACCCGCGACGAAGGCCTTGTCGCCGCTGCCGCTCAGCACGAGCACCCGCACTTCGGGGTCGGCCTCGAAGGTCTCGACCGCGTCGCCCAGGCCCTGCCACATCTCGAGCGAGATCGCGTTGAGGCGGTCCGGGTTGTTGAAGACGATGTGGGCGATGTCGCCGGTCTTGCGCGAAAGAATCTTGTCGGTCATCACAGTCCTTTGAACTCGGGGGTGCGTTTGTCGAAGAAGGCGGCCAGCGCCTCGGCGTGGTCTTGTGTCTCGTGAGCCAGCGCCTGGAATGCGGCCGAGAGCTCCAGCACATCGGCGAGGCGCGCGTGCTGGGCTTCGCGCAGCAGGCGCTTGACGAGGCGCAGCGTCTGCGGCGGGTTGGCGGCGATGCGCTGCGCGAGCGCACGCGCCTCGTCCATCAGCGCATCGGCCGGCACCACGCGCGAGACCAGGCCGCAGGCCAGGGCCTCGTCGGCGCTCAGCGTGTCGCCGGTGAACATCATCTCGGCGGCGCGGGCCCAGCCCACCGCGCGCGGCAGCAGGTAGGCCCCGCCGTCGCCCGGCACGATGCCCATCTTGATGAAGCTCGACGCCAGCTTGGCGCCCTGCGCGGCGATCCGGATGTCACACATGCAGGCCAGGTCGAGACCGGCGCCGATCGCATGGCCGTTGATCGCGGCGATCAGCGGCAGCTCGCAGTTCCACAGCGCCTGCGGAATGCGCTGGATGCCGCGCTTGTAGTTGTTGCGGGTGGCAAGCGGCGAGTCGAGCGGGCCGATCCCGTTGCGCTCGCGCATCGCCTTGAGGTTGCCGCCGGCGCTGAAGGCGCTGCCGGCGCCGGTGAGGATCAGCACCGCGACCTGCGGGTCGGCGGCGGCGGCCTCGACGGCATTCACCAGCTGCGCGCAATCGGCATGGCTTCCGATGGCGTTGCGCTCGTCGGGCCGGTTCATCGTCAGGGTGACGATACGGCCTTGCTGCTCGACGCGAATGAATTCGCCCATGATCTGACTGTCTCCGTGATCTTGCGTCATCGTGGTTAACGTAGTTTACTATGTTGGCGGATTCAAGCACAATGGGTGCAGAGCAGAAATCGGAGATCCGCCACTCATGACCACCGTGACCACCCGTGTCGACATCGGCCCCGCGCCTGCCGTCGCCGTCCTGACCATCGACAATCCGCCCGTCAATGCGATGAGCATGGCAGTCCGGGCGGACCTGCTGGCCGCCGTCCAGGCCGCGGCGGCCGACGCCGGCGTGAGGGCCCTGGTGCTGATCGGCGCCAACGGCAAGTTCATCCCGGGCGCCGATATCCGCGAATTCGGCAAACCCATCACCGGGCCGAGCGGGCGCGACGTGATCGCCGCGATCGAGGCCTGCACCAAGCCGGTCGTGGCGGCGCTGGGCGGCAACGCGCTCGGCGGCGGGCTGGAGATCGCCCTCGGCTGCCACTGGCGTGTCGCCACGCCCGACTGCAAGCTCGGCCTGCCCGAGGTCAACATCGGCCTGATCCCCGGTGCCGGCGGCACGCAGCGCCTGCCGCGCCTGGTCGGCGCGGCGAAGGCGCTGGAAATGGTCACGAGCGGCAAGCCGATAGGCGCAGCCGAGGCTGCGGAGATCGGCGTCGTCGATGAAGTGGTGTCGGGCGACCTGCTGGCCGGTGCCCTCGCCTTCGCACGCCGCGCGCTCGCCCAGGGCCGGCCGCTGCGCCGGGTCAGCGAACGCGGCGACCGGATCGCCGGCACCGACCGCAGCCTGTTCGCCGACATGCTCGCGAAGAACGAGCGCAAGTGGCGCGGCTTGATCGCGCCGCAACACATCGTCGCCTGCATCGAGGCCGCCTGCACCCAACCGGTGGCCGAGGCACACGCGCTCGAGCTGGCCGCCTTCATCGAGTGCCGGGCGAGCCCGCAGCGCGCCGCGCTGGTCTACCTGTTCGGGGCCGAGCGTGATGTCGCGAAGATCCCCGGCCTGTCGGCCGACCTGCAGCCGCGGACTATCGGCTCGGCCGCGGTGGTTGGCGCCGGCACGATGGGCGGCGGCATCGCGATGTGCTTCGCCAACGCCGGAATCCCCGTGCGCCTGCTCGACGCCAACGCCGAGGGCCTGGCGCGCGGGCGAGCGCTGATCGAGAAGAACTATGCAACCTCGGTGGCGCGCGGCAGCCTGACCCAGGCCGGGATGGATCGCGCGCTCGGGCTGATCACGACGACGCTGGCCTACGCCGACCTGGTCGATGCCGACATCGTCGTCGAAGCGGCGTTCGAAGATATGGCCATCAAGCAGGCCGTGTTCCGCCAGCTCGACACGGTGATGAAGCCCAGCGCGATCCTCGCCACCAACACGTCGACGCTCGACATCGACAAGATCGCTTCGGTGACGTCGCGGCCCGAGAGCGTGATCGGCGCACATTTCTTCAGCCCCGCCAACGTGATGAAGCTGCTCGAGGTGGTGCGCGCGGGCAAGACATCGCCGCAGGCCATCGTGACGACGATGGCGCTCGCCAGGACCATCGGCAAGGTGGGCGTGTTGGCCGGCAATGCCGACGGCTTCATCGGCAACCGCATCCTCGCGGTGTACGGCCGCGAGTGCGACTTCCTGCTGGAAGAAGGCGCGACGCCGTGGCAGGTCGACCGCGCGCTGCAGGGTTTCGGCTTTCCCATGGGGCTGTACCTGATGCGCGACATGGCGGGGCTCGACGTGGGCTGGCGCATCCGCCAATACCGCGAGCAGTTCCGCGACAAGAGCCTGCGCTACTCGCCGATTGCAGATCGTTTGTGCGAGCTCGGCCGCTTCGGACAGAAAACCGGCCAGGGCTACTACAAGTACGAAGGCCGCCAGGGCACGCCCGACCCTGCCGTGCAGGCCTTGATCGAGCAGGTGTCGCGCGAGCTGAACATCACGCGCCGCGAGGTCGCCGACGAGGAGATCGTCACCCGCGTGCTGACCGCGATGGCCAACGAGGGGCTGAAGATCGTCGGCGAAGGGATTGCCTTGCGCAGCAGCGACATCGACGTCGCCTATGTGCACGGCTTTGGGTTCCCGCGCCACCAGGGCGGGCCGATGTTCTGGGCCGAGCGGCGTGGCTGGAGCGAGGTGCTGCAGACAGTGCGCCACTATCACGCGAGCCAGGGCGCGACATGGGCGCCTGCGCCGTTGCTCGCCGAGCTCGCGAGCAAGGCGCGCGCCTTCGAGCGCGGCTGATCCGTCCCATGGACCACAACGGCTACCGGCAACTGCTGATCGAGCGGCAGGACAGGGTCCTGCGGGTCAGCCTGAACGCCCCCGACAAGCTCAACGCGATCGGCTTCGAGATGGAGTCCGAACTGCTGCGCCTGTTCCAGGACCTGCGGCGCGACCGCGACAGCGTGGTCGTCGTGGTCACCGGCGTCGGCAAGGCCTTCAGCGCCGGCGGCGATCTGAACCGCAGCCTGGAGATCCGCGGCGACACCGCGCTGCTGAAGGAAGAATTCGACCTCGCGCGGCGCTTCGTCAACACGCTGCTCGACGTCGAGCAGCCGATCGTCGCCCGCATCAACGGCGACGCGATCGGCCTGGGCGCCACGCTCGCGCTGCTGTGCGACATCACGATCGCGGCCGACACGGCCCGCATCGGCGACCCGCATGTGCGGGTCGGCCTGGTCGCGGGGGACGGCGGCGCAGTCGCCTGGCCGCTGCTGGTCGGCTACGCACGCGCCAAGCAGTACCTGCTCGGTGGCGATCTGCTGGCGGCAGCGGAAGCGCAGCGGATCGGCCTGATCAACTTCAGCGTGCCCGAAGCCGAGCTCGATGGCGCCGTCGACCGCTGGGCCGCCCGCCTCGCCGCCGGGGCGCACAACGCGGTGCAATGGACCAAGGCCACCCTCAACCTCGGCCTCAAGGCGCAGGCCGCGCAGGTGCTCGATGCCGGCCTGGCCTACGAGATAGCGTCGCTGCAATCGAACGACCACCTCGAAGCGGTGCGTGCTTTCCAGGAGAAGCGCGCACCCCGCTTTACCGGACACTGAAGGCAACGGAGACACGGATGTTCGAACTGCCACCGGCCGATCAGCGCTACCTCGACCCGGTCGAGACGCTGCCGCGCCCGCAACTGCTGGCCCTGCAGCAGGAGCGCCTGCTGCGCATGATCGACTACGCCTACCAACGCTCGGCGTTCGTGCGCCACCACTGGGACGCCGCCGGCCTGCGCCCCTCGGACATCCGCAGCACCGCCGACTTCACCCGCCTCGCGCCGCTGATGGACAAGGACCAGATGCGGGCCTGGCGCGACCGGCACGACGACCCGTTCTGCGGCCTGTTGTGCACAGCCGTGGCCGACATCAGCTTCATGGGTTCGAGCTCGGGCACCACCGGCGACCCCACGCTGTTCAGCTACCGCTGGGGCCACGACGACGGCAACCTGCCGGCCGCGCCCGGGCTGCCGGCCGATGGCCCGTCGAGCTATTGGGGCGGCACCTTGCGCGACTGGTGGGAGATGGGGCTGCGCCCCGGCGACTACGGCATCTACTTCGGCCTGCGCATGCGGGGGCCAATGTTCCGGCTGCTGCAGACGCTGGGCGTCACGCCGGTGATGCTGGGCTACGGGCCCGACGACCTGCACCAGTTCATCGACCTGTCGCGCCGCTACCGGCCGACGGTGTTCTACGCGATGACGGCCTACCTCGGCGTCGGGCTGCAGGAGATCGAGCGCACGATGGGCATCGACATGCGCGACGTGTTTGCCAGCTACAAGGGCATCCTGTTCGCCGGCGAGCCGGTGGGGCCGAAGATGCGGCTGACCTTCGAGCGCTGGGGCCTGGCCGGCAAGATCTTCAACCAGACCAGCTTCGGCGACCTGGGCCATGCCCACGACTGCCGCGAACACGACGGCTGCCATGCGTGGGAAGACATTGGCGTGGCCGAGATCGTCGACCCCGAGACCGGCGCGACCATCGAAGGCAACGGCCGCGGCGAACTGGTGTGCACCTCGCTGGTCAACGCCGTCGACCCGCTGATCCGCTACCGCGGCGGCGACATCGTCGACCTGCGGCGCGACACCTGCGAATGCGGGCGAACCCATGCGCGATTCACGCCGGTGGGCCGCAGCGCCGACGAGGCGCTGATCGGCGCGCGCTCGATCCTGCCGATGGATGTGTGGGGCGCGATCGAGGACGTGCCGGAGACCTCGAACGGGCTGTTCCAGATCGTGCGGCCGCAGCGGGTGATGGCGACGCTGACGATTCGGGTCGGCTACGCCGGCAAACCCGCGCTGGACACGCTGCGCGAGCGCGTCGCCGATTCGGTGCAAGCCGCCGTGGGGCTGCGCCCGGTCATCGAGCTCGTGCCCAACGAAGTGATCATGCAGTCGGGCTCGCGCCACAAGATTCCGCGGACGGTCAAACAATGAGCAGCACTCTCATCGATGCACGTGCGCCGGGCGAACTGGCACGCCGTTGGGCGATCGGACTGCTGCGCCTGCCGGGCGGCTACCAGCCGTATCCGGTGAGCCTGCGCGACATCGAGCGCGACACGGCGTGGGCGCGTTCGGTGTTCGAGCGCATGGGCATCCGCGCGGGGGTGCCGATGCACCTGATCGGCGCCGGCTGCGACAACGAGATCCTCTGGCCCTACGAAAACGCGCTGATCGGCATGAAGGTGCCGTTCGGCGTGGCCGAGCCGGTGGCGATCGACGCGCCGCGCAGCGACATGTTCCTGCGCCGCTTCCGGATGCAGGCGGTGATGGGGCTGAGCGGTGAACTGGTGGAAGCGCTCGCGAAGCTGGGCCGCGACCTGAAGGCGCTGCTCGGCCACTCGACCGTGGTCGCGCTGCCGGATGCGGTGCCGGCGCTGCGCGCGGCGGGGCTGGCGCCGTGGACGATGCATCCGATCGGACCGCTCTGGGCCTTCGAGTCGCCGGAGGGTGATGGGGCCCGGTATGACCAGAGCGAGTGGTTGATCGAAGAGCAAGACGGCGAACTGTTGCTGACGGCCGTGGCGCCCCGCGCGTCTCCGTTGGTGCGGTTGCGCACGGGGGTTCACGGACGCGTGGCGCTGCATGAGGGCGCGCGGAGCATTCATTCGGAGACACGCGGTGGTTGAACCCGTCATCCCGGCGAACGCCGGGATCCACTCTCCGAAAGCGCGAGATCCTCACGCCGTGGATACCGGCGTTCGCCGGTATGACGGCCATGAGGGCCATGACGGCCGCCCGCTGCACTCCCTGACCCTCCACGCCCTGCTCGAAGAGCACCGCCGCTCACGGCCGGAGCACATCGCCGCCATCTCCGAAGGCAGGCAGCTCGGCTACCCCCAACTCGCCGACCGCGTGATGCGCCTCGCCAACGCACTGCAGGACGCCGGCGTGACCCGCGGCGACCGCATCCTCTGGTTGGCGCAGAACGACATCGGTGTGCTCGAAGGCATCATCGCGGCCGGCATGCTCGGTGCGATGTTCTGCCCCGCCAACTGGCGCCAGACGGCCGACGAGATGGCCTTCGTCATCGACGACCTCGAGCCGCGGGTGATCGTCTGGCAAAGCGCCGAGATCGGCCCCGCGGTGCAGGCCGCGCGCGACAAGGCCCGGCATCGCGGCGCCCTCTGGCTGGCACTCGACGGCGACGGCCCCGGCAGCTACGAACACTTCGTCGCCCACGGACCGCTGGCTCCACGCGAAGTCAACACCGACCCCGATCTGCCCGCGCTGATCGTCTACACCGCGGCGTTCGACGGCCGCCCCAACGGCGCGATGCTGAGCCAGACCGCGATGATGTGGCAGAGCCTGGCGCTGATCGACATCCAGGACCTGTCGGCCGACACGCGCTTTCTCAACTCGGGTCCGCTGTTCCACGTCGGCACGCTGATGGTCACGCTGGCGGTGTTCCACATCGGCGGCAGCAACGTCTTCATCCGCCGCACCGACACCACGCGGATCGCGCAGGCGGTGCACGAACATCGCTGCGACTACGCCTTCCTGATGCAGTCGCTGTGTCACGAGCTGGTCGCCTTGAACCACGACGCAAGGTACGACCTGAGCTGCCTGCGCTCGGCCAGCGTCAGCCCCGAGTGGGACGCGATGGTGACCGTGGTACCGGCGCGCAGCCTGTTCGGCTACGGCCAGACCGAGGTGATGGGCCCTGTCACCTGGAGCTATTACGGCTGGGGCAAGAGCGCCGGCCGCAATGGCCGCACCAGCCCGGTGGCACAAGTGCGCATCCTCGATGACGAGGGGCGGGAACTGCCGCCCGGCGAGGTCGGCGAGATCTGCGTGCGCGGCCCGACCGTCATGCACGGCTACTGGCGCCGCCCCGAGCTGAATGCGCAGCGCCAGCGCGACGGCTGGCACCGCTGCAACGACCTCGGCCGGCGCGAGGCCGACGGCTCGCTGAGCTTCATCGGGACTAAGGTTCAGATGATCAAGTCGGGCGCCGAGAACATCTACCCGGCCGAGGTGGAAGGCTGCCTGCGCCAGCACCCTGCCGTGGCGGATTGCGGCGTCATCGGCGTGCCCGATGCGACCTGGGTGCATAGCGTGAAGGCGATCGTGGTGCTCAAGCCCGATGCGCCTGCAGTCACGCCCGACGAGCTGATCGAACACTGCCGCGCGCGCATTGCGTCGTACAAGAAGCCGCGCTTCGTTGCCTTTGTCGATGCGCTACCGCGCGCCGCCAATGGCGCGCTCGACTATCCGGCTCTCGATGCCGCACATGGCGGCGGCGGCTACCCCGGCGGGCTGACACGCGGCGCCTGAAAGACGACATGACCCATCCTCCGACCCACGCCAGAACGGCCACCATCGTCGGCGTCTATCAAACCAAGCAGGCGCGGTCGCTGCCCGGCCGCACTTCGCAGGACCTCGTGATCGAAGCCGTCAAAGGCGCGGTCGCCGACGCCGGACTGACGCCGCGCGACGTCGACGGCGCCGCCATCGACTGGCCCGGCCCCGGCGGCGCGCCGCGCGACGCCGAGAACTGGGGCATGTACCTCAAGCAACCCCTGTCGTGGGTCGACAGCCACCACCTCGACACCGCCGGCGTTCGTGGCGTGCTGAAGGCCGCGGCCGCGGTCGAGATGGGTCTGTGCGACGTGGTGGTGGTCGGCAGCGCCCGCGCCGGCCCCTTCTCGACCGACGGCACCTCGCCCGGCGCCAACATGAACCTCGAGTTCGCCGAGCCCTACGGTTCGTTCGTGATGGCGCAGTTCGCGCTCGTCGCGACACGTCACATGCATCAGTTCGGCACCACGCCGGAACAGATCGCGAGCGTGTCGGTGACCATCCGCAACCACGGCCACGTCAACCCCGAAGCGGTGATGTTCGGCGCCGGTCCGTACACCGTTGCCGACGTGCTGGCCTCGCCGATGATCGCGAGCCCCTTTCACCGGCTCGACTGCTGCCTGATGAACGAAGGCGGCGCCGCGCTCGTCATCACGACCGCAGAACGTGCGCGCGACTTGGCCGCCCACCCGGTGCGGCTGCTCGGCGGCGGCATGGAGTTCTTCCAGGGCAACTACGCCAACCCGCCGCTGTACCGCGACATGCGCCACCTGGGCAAGGGCGCAGTCCAGCGCGCCTTCGGCAAGGCCGGTGCGACGCCGCAGGACATCGACGTGTTCTCGCTCTACGACCCGGTGAGCTTCGAGGTGATCCGCCAGTTCGAGATGCTCGGCCTGTGCGACGAAGGCGAAGGCGGCGCCTTCGTCGGCAACGGCCGGCTCGAACTGGACGGCCAGTGCCCGACCAACCTCGACGGCGGCATGCTCGCCGGCAGCTGGACAGGCACCGGGCAACTGACGCTGAAGGTCATCGAAGCGGTGCGCCAGCTGCGCCGTGTCAACGGCGCGCGCCAGGTGCGCGACGCCGAGCTCGCGCTGGTCAGCAACGCCGGCTCGGGCGCGCAGCATGTGGAACTGATGGTGTTGGGAAGGGTGTGAGATGAATGCCGTGATGCCCACCCCGACGCTGCCCGCGATCAGCCCATTGACGCAACCGTTCTGGGACGCAGCCGCGCAGGGCCGGCTGATGCTGCCGCGCTGCAATGCCTGCGGGCGCCACTTCTTCCGGCCCGAGGTGGCCTGCACCCACTGCTTTGCGACCGACTGGCAATGGGTGCAGGCGAGCGGGCGCGGCAGCCTGTACAGCTACTCGATCGTGCACAAGGCGCCGGCGCCGGGCTTCGTGGTGCCGCTGGTGCTGGCGGTGGTCGAGCTCGAAGAGGGACCGTTCATGTTCTCGAACGTCGTGGGCTGCGCACACGCCGAGGTCCACATCGGAATGCACTTGCAGGTGCAGTTCGACGAGGTGGCACCCGGCATCCACCTGCCGCGTTTTCATCCTTCGAAGGCTTGAGCGATGGCCATCAATCACTACTACACCCTCGGTCGCAGCGGCCTGCGTGTGTCGCGCCTCGCGCTCGGCACGATGACCTTCGGCACCGAATGGGGCTGGGGGGCCGACAAGGAAGCCGCCCGCACACTGTTCGACGCCTACGTCGACGCGGGCGGCAACTTCATCGACACGGCCGACGTCTACACCCAGGGCACCAGCGAGACCTGGCTGGGCGAATTCATCGCCGCACGCGGGCTGCGCGACAAGCTGGTGCTGGCCACCAAGTTCAGCCACCCGACCGAGCCCGGCAACCCGAACGCCTGCGGCAACGGCCGGCTGCACATCGTGCGCGCGCTCGAGGCTTCGCTGAAACGGCTGAACACCGACCATGTCGACCTCTACTTCCTGCACACCTGGGACCAGTTGACGCCGGTCGACGAGGTGATGCGCGCGCTCGACGACCTGGTGCGCGCCGGCAAGGTGCGCCACATCGGCCTGAGTGACGTGCCCGCCTGGTACGCATCGCGCGCGCAGACGATGGCCGAGTTTCGCGGCTGGGAGCCGGTGTGTGCGCTGCAGCTCGAGTACTCGCTGGTCGAGCGCCAGATCGAGTTCGAGTTCACGCGCCTCGCCACCGACTGCGGCATGGGACTGGTGGCGTGGAGCCCGCTCGCCAGCGGGCTGTTGAGCGGCAAGTACAAAGCGGGCGACGCACCGGCGGTAATGGCCGAGGGGCGCTTGAAAGCCAACCTCGGGCGTGCCAACCCGATCTTCGATCGATTGACCGAGCGCAACTGGGCCATCGTCGCGGAGCTCGAAGCGGTGGCAAAGGAATCCGGGTGGACGATGGCGCAGGTGGCGGTGCAATGGGTGGCGCGCAAAGCGGGCGTCGGTTCGGTGATCCTCGGTGCGACACGGCTCGCGCAGTTGCAGGAAACCATGGCGGCGCTCGATGTCGAGTTGCCGCCGGAGTTGCTGGCTCGGCTCGACGCAGTGAGCGCACCGGCGCTGCGCTTTCCGTACACGCTGTTCACGCCGGAGTTTCAGCGGTCGTTGCATGGGGGGGCGAGTGTGGGGGACAAGCCGGCGGGGTACCGACCGGCGGTGGTCGTGCCGGGGCGAGCTCGGAAGGGGTGAAGGCGGGAAGCGAGATTGGGGGTGAGGCAACACACTGAGTGACCGCTCGCCGGCGCTATGCCGATGCGTGCTGTCGACCCCTTGCAGTCGATCAGGCGAAGGCAAAGTCGACGCTCCGTGTCATCGGTTTCCGAGACTGTGCCTGGCGTCGTGAGTGGTTTGGGGGCGCCAATTCAAGCGCCGTTCAGGGCCACTGATCAATCGCGAACGTCGCAGCAATCAGTGCAATGATGAAAGCGCCGGGCCAAGAATTCCCGGCGCAAGCAGTGTGGCCGGATCATCGAGCATGTGAACCACGCGCATCCAGCGGGTGTGCACGTCTGGGTTGCGCAGCGCCGCGCGCACCACCCGGTCGCCGTACCAGTGCGCGGCACGCGCTGCCCATGGGCGCGGCGGACCTTCGGTTCCGGGGTAGCGATAGTCCTCGCCGGTGGCGATGCGCCATGGCGCTGCCAGCAGCCGAGCAACGCGTTGCCTGAGCTTCCCACCAAGGTCGGGCTCGACGCCTTGCTCGGTCAGCAGCGCGCGCAACGCCGCGACGCCCATCATTGCCACGGTCATGCCTTGCCCGTACAACGGGTTGAAGGTGCAGACGGCGTCACCCAGCGCAACATAGCCAGCCGGCCAGGACGATAGATGCTCGAAGTGGCGCCAGCGACCGGTGGTCTGGCGATAGCCGGCGATGTCGGACACTGGCTCGGCCGCACTCAAGGCCTCGTGCAAACCCGGGTCGGCAAGGCTGTGTGCGAAGGCATCGAAACCGGCTTCGTCGGTGGGCGGGTAGTCGCGGCCGAACCCAAACAGGGTGGCGACCCAGAGGCCACCTTCGCGCGGCATGATCGCGCCGCCGCGCGACGATGGCATCGGGTTGCGGACAACCAGGGCGCCCCAGTCGGGCGCAGAGGGTGGCATGCGCAAGATACGCGTCGCGTAGCCGAGGAAAGGGTTGACCTCGGTCACTGCGAGCTTTGCCAAGCCGGCACCGTCCAACCATCCCGGCAGCCGCGAGCCGCGCCCGCCGGCATCTACGACGAGCAAGGACTCGATCTCCAGCGCGTCGCCCGCGCCCACCTCGCGTCGACGGCAGCGCACACCGCAGACCTGCTCTGAATTGAGAATCAGGCCTTCCACGTCGTGCCCTTCGAGCCAGGTGATGCGCGGCAAGGCACGGACGCGCCGGCGCACCACCTGCTCGATCAATGGCCGCGAACAGCACGGCATTACGATTTCGGAGGGATGGCGCGGGAACCAGCCGAAGATGCTGAGCATCTTGAGTTCGAGCAACATGTCCACGGGCACCGCGCCGGCGGCATGCAGGTCGGCGCCAAACCCTGGGAAGAGCGCTTCGAGTTCGTTCACGCCACGCAACAGCAGGTTGTGCAGATGGCGGGCCTGTGGCACGCCACGGCGGGCCACAGGCTCGTCGGGAAGCATGTCGCGCTCGATCAGCACCACCTCGTCGACATGTTCGGCCAGCACCCGCGCGGCGCCGAGGCCAGCGAGGCTGGCGCCGACCACCACCGCACGGCGGATGCTCATCAGGCAACCTGTGCTCGGCGTCCGCGCATGAGCCAGCACACGCCCAGCATCGCGATCCAGAGCCCGGCCAGGCCGCCCAGCACGACTGTGCCCGCGGATGACCCGGCGGGCTGGAAATCGTCGTGAGCGCGGCTGACCGCCAGGGCGATCAGCGGCACGGTGACGAGCTCGGCCTCAAACATCACGCGCGCGGCGCTCCAGCGCTCGTCGAGCGATATTCCGACGAAGGCCACCGCCTGCATGGACACGATTGCGCTGACCACGCGCGCCGTAAGCGGCGTGAGTTTCCAGGGCCAATCCGGCATCAGGACACCTGGGGCGACGAACAGCAATGCGCCGAGCGCCCCCAGGAGCAGCCCAAGTCCACCGATCAACTGCCGCAGAGGCAGAGGAATCGGCGGGTCATCGCGCTCGCGCAGGCCAGTGTCACGGCGGCGATTGGACAGCCACGCCGCCACGACCAGCGGCGGCGCGATGAAATACAGCGTCAACCAGGCCCAGAACGACACATGGTCGTGGGTGAACCGATCCCAATGCAACACGGTGGCAACGCAGAGCAGCGACGAGAACGTGGCTACGGGCAGGAATCCGACCTTGACCCGGTGCCACTGCTTTGTCAGCGCTACGCGGGTGAAGAAGTAGATACCGCCCACGTAAGCTGTACTCAGAAGCATGGCCGTCATCGGCGGCTTGATCGGCCACGCGAACAGCCGGCCGGTCTGGTCCGGCCAGAACCACAGAATCGCTGAGGCGACGACGAGAAACGGGATGATGCTCAGAGCGAGCCAGCGCGTGGCAGGGAGAACCTCACCAGCACTCGCGTGGGTCACAGACTCAGATCCAGGCGCGTTCGAGGTAGCCATGCTCTTTCCCGTTGGACGAAGCCGATCGTAGCCTTCTCAACATCCGCGCAAGACCGGTTTGCAGACGCATCATGATGGACCGGTCCTGGCCGCGACCGCAGTCCCCACTGGCGGCTTTCAACAAGTGCCTTCAACAACATCAACGATGAGCTCGGCGCACTGCTCGGGCCATGAGCGCGCGGCTCGCGTACCTCCTGTCCCGCGCTGAAGACGCGTCAGGCGAACTTCCCGCGCATCGAAGCCCCCTGCTCCGACACGCGCGCACGCACCGGCAAACACGCCGTCACCATCAGGCTCAGCACGCACAACCCCGCAATCACCACCAGCGTCAACTCGAACGCCGCCGCGGCCGGATAACTTCCCGGCCCACGCGCCGCGTCACTCACCGTGACCCGCCCCAGCAGCACCGCCACCACCTGCGACCCCACCGCATTGAAGATGTAGCGCACCACCGCCGACACGCCGGTGACCTCGCTGGTGCGTTCGCCGGGCGCCACCTCGACGATCAGCATCGGGACCACCGCGTAGGCCGCCGCCATGCCGATGCCCTGCAACACCACCATCGCGGCGACGAAGCCTATCGATGCGTGCTGCAGCGCGATGCCGCCCCAGCCGGCCAGAAGGAACAGGCAGGCCCACACCGCCGGCAGTCGCGCGCCGCGCCGCGCCGCCACTGCACCGCACCCCGGGCCGACCAGCACTGCCAGCGCCATCGGCGGCGCCAGCAGCAGGCCGGCGGCGGTGGCGCTCAAGCCCAGGCCGACTCCCGTCCAGCTCGGCTGCTGCAGGAGTTGCGACAGCACCAGGCCCGACTGCAGCGGGCCGAGCGCCAGCAGCACCATGCCGATGTTGGCCAGCCCGAGCTGGCGGTGGCCGAGCAGGCGCACGTCGATCAGCGGCGACGGCGTGCGCAGCTCGTGGCGCAGCCACAGCGCCAGCGTCGCCAGGCTGGCGAACATGATCCCCAGGCTGCGCGCGTCAGCCCAGCCCCAGTGCCGGGCCTGGCTCAGCACCACCAGCAGCCCGGTGATGGCCGGCACCAACAGCACCGCACCCGGCACATCGACCGGGTCCGACGAATGCGCTCGCGGCGATCGCGGCACGCCGAACCAGACCGCGAACCACGCGAGCAGAGCGGTGGCCGCACCGACGTGGAAGATCGAATGCCAGGTCATGTGATCGACCAGCACGCCGCCGACGAACATCGCGGCGCCGGCCGACACGAAGGCCGCGGCCGACACCACGCCGATGCCGAACGGCACCCGCGCCGGCGGCAGGTTCTCGCGCACCAGGCCGAAGCACAGCGGCAGCACGGCACCCGACACACCCTGGATCGCACGCCCGGCGATCACGCCGGCAACGCCGGTGGCCAAGGCGCTGACCAGCGACCCGGCGCCCGCCACCACCAGCACGCCGAGCAGCATGCGGCGGCGGCCGAACATGTCGCCCAGGCGCGAACACAGCGACGCCGACGCGGCCGCGGCGAGCAGGAAGGCAGTGACGATCCAGCCGACCATCACCGGGTCGCCGAACTCGGCGTTGAAGGTGCGCAGCGCGGCGAAGATCATCGTCGCCTCGACGGCGCCGACCACTTCGGCCAGCACCAACGCGGCGAGCACGGCGGTCGCACGGGACGCTTTCATGAGGGGCTTGTCTCCTTCGCCGGGGTCACGTGGAACTTGCGGCCGGCTCGCGCGCACTCGCGCAGGCTGGCCGGCGGCGCAAACCGTTCGCCATGCTCGCGGGCCAGGCATTCGGCAGAGGCCACGAATGCGGCCAGTCCGACGGTCTCGACATACGACAGCACGCCGCCGGTCCAGCGCGGAAAGCCGATGCCGACGACCGAGCCCACATCGGCCTCGGCCGGGCTCTGGACCGTGCCGTCGTCGAAGCAGCGAACCCCTTCGAGCGCGACGGCATGGAGCAGGCGCCGGACCATCGTGTCGATGGCGGGTTGCGCGGCGCATGGGCGGCTGTGCAGCCTGGTTTCGGGCCAAGGCATGGCCGGCCAGTCCGCGGCCTGTGCCGCCTGCTCCAGCGCCTGCGGCGCCACCCCTTCGGCGAGCAGCGCGGCGACTTCGTTTTCGCAAGCGCGGCGCAGCCGCTGCACATACGGGCCGGGCTCGCCGGCGAAGCGGCGCGCCAGCTGGCGATGGACAAAGCCGGTGCGCATCAGGTTGCGCGCGACGGCACCCGGCAGCAGCGTGGCGGAGCCGGTCGACTCGATCAGCAGGCCTTCGTCGATGGGGCGCGTCACGCCGTCGCGCACCGCGTCGAAGAGCGCCAGCGGTGCGGGGTAGCGGCCGCGGGTGCGGGCGACGAGAGCCTCACGGTTTCCGGTCCAATCGAAGCCGGCAGCGCCGGGCACGACGAAACCCGGCGTGTCCCACGGCTGCAGCGCGTGCGGATGTTCGCGCACCCAGGTGCGAGCCGCATCCATCAGTTGATTGCGTGGCACGACCTGGTCGACGGCACCGCAGGCCAGCGCCTCGGCGGGTTTCAAGCGACGCCCTTCGAGCATCAGCGCCAGTGCGCACTCGACGCCGATGAGGCGCGGCAGGCGCTGCGTGCCGCCGCCGGCCGGCAAGAGGCCGATCGTCACCTCGACCAGGCCGACGATCGCCTTCTCGTCGTCGACCAGCACGCGGTGCTTGCAGCACAGCGCGAGCTCGTAGCCGCCGCCGAGCGCCACGCCGTTGATGGCTGCGGCCAGCGGCTTGGGGCAGCGCTCGATGCGGCGCAGGTCCACGTTCCAGCGGTGGCTGATCCCGAAGGCCTCGGCCTGCGTCATGCCGCGGTCGTGGGCGCCGACGAAGTCCTTGATGTCGCCGCCGGCGACGAAGCTGCCCGGCTTGCCCGACGTGAGCACGGCACCCTTGATCGCAGGGTCCGCGGCCACGCGGTCGAGTGCCGCCATCAGCTCGGCGACCAGCTCGGGCGACGTCACGTTCATCGCGCGCGCCGGATCGTCGAGGGTGATCAGCGCGACGCCGTCGGCATCGACCTCGAACGTCAGCGTCGCCATCGCCGTGTTCAGTACCCACCCGGCCGCCCGAAGGGTACTGAAGCCCCCTCGGGGGGCAGGAGCGAAGCGACGTGGGGGTTCCATCCCATCAACTGTTGAAGTCCAGCGCCTGCTCGGGCAGGAACACGGACTCGGCCCGGTTGGCCAGGTCCGGCGCCGTGAAACCGATGCCGTTGGGCACGCCGGCCGACGCCACCATCTTCAGCTCCATCACCTTGCTGCCCGAGGCGAACAACGTCTTGTTGGTGCGCTCGCCCGAGAGCCGGCTGACCATGTAGAGGACGACGGGCGCGACGCGGTCGGGCGACCACTGCGCCACCATATCGGGCGTCATCAGGCCTTCGGTCATCGGCGTGGCCGCGGCCGGGCAGAGTGTCCAGACGCGGATGCCGTACTTCTGCCCTTCGAGTGCGAGGCAGTTCGAAAAGCCCCAGATACCGGCCTTCGCCGCACCGTAGTTGGTCTGCCCGAAGCTGCCGCCCAGGCCCGACGACGAGCTGGTGTTGACGATGACGCCGGGCCGCTTCATCTCCTTCATCCAGCGGAACACGGGCTGGGTCACGGAGTAGGTGCCCTTCAGGTGGACCCTGATCACAGCGTCCCAGTTCTCTTCGCTGAGGTTGGCGAAGCTCTTGTCGCGCAGGATGCCGGCGTTGTTGACGAGGATGTCGACGCCGCCGAAGGCTTCGAGCGCGGTTTTCAGAATGGCCTCGCCGCAGGTCACGCTCGCCACGTCCATCACGCACGCCACGGCGCGGCCGCCGGCTGCAGAGATTTCCGTGACGACCTTGTGCGCCGCGGCGGCGTTCATGTCATTGACGACGATCGCGGCGCCTTCGCTGGCCAGCAGGCGCGCGTAGGCGCGGCCGAGTCCGCCGCCTGCGCCGGTGATGATGGCCACCTGGCCGTCGAGCAAACCCATCGTGTGTCTCCTTGAAGCTCACGCCGCGGGCGTGAATTCGGCCAGGCCGTTGTTGAGGATCAGTTGGTCGCGTTCGACGGCGCGGGCGCGGAACGCGGCGCGGCCGGGGGCTTCGAGCCAGATTTCGGTGCGTATCGTTTCGCCCGGGAACACCGGGCTGGCGAAGCGCAGGTCGAAGCGCTTCAGGCGCTCCGCTTGGTTGCCGCACAGCAGCTCGAGCACGGCGCGCGCCGCGATGCCGTAGCTGCACAGGCCGTGCAGGATCGGCCGCTCGAAGCCCGCCCCCTGCGCGACCGCAGGGTCGACATGCAGCGGGTTCAGGTCGCCGCTCAGGCGGTAAAGCAGCGCCTGCTCGGGCCGCGTGCTCAGGTCCAGCGTGGCATCGGGCGCGCGGTCCGACGGCAGCGGGTGCGGCTTCGGGGCGCCCGCGCTGCGCCCGCCGAAACCGCCGTCGCCGCGCATGAACACCGACGAGCCGACGGTGGCCAGCAGGTCGCCGCTCGCCTGGTCGAACAGGCGTCGCGTCAACAGCATCAGCGCGCCCTTGCCGGCGCCCTTGTCGTAGATCGCCTCGATGCGGTGCTCGCCGACCACCGTCGCGGCTGGCGGCAGTGGCTTGTGCAGGGCCAGCGCCTGCTCGCCATGCAGGATGCGCTGCCAGTCAATCCCGGTCGCCGGGTCCTGCATCCAGAACGGGCCGGTGGCCAGCACCACCGCCATGCTCGGCAGCGCCGCCAGGCCACCGGCTGCGCCTTCGTAGACGAACTTCATCTGTGCGGCGTCGACGGGGTTGCTGCGGCCCACACCCAGCCCCAGCGCGTAGACGATGCTGTCGCGCTCGGTGTAGGTCTGCGTCACCGGCGGCAGTGGCCAGCGCATCAATTTGTCGTAGTCGATCATCGTTCTTTGAAGCGAGCGAGATACTTTACCTCGCTAACGTAGTTAACTATACTGGGTCATCGACAACCAGGCAAGCCGGGTCAACCCGCGCGAGCCTTCAGAGGAGACGACACGATGAAAGACAAGGCTCGCATCGCCGGTGTCGGCATGGTCCCGTTCACCAAGGCCGGCCGCAGCCCGGCGTACGACGCGATGGGCGCCGAGGCAGCGCGCCTGGCGCTTGCCGATGCCGGCATAGCCTATTCGCAGGTGCAGCAGGCCTATGTCGGCTTCGTGATCGGCGACACCACGTCGGGGCAGCAGGCGCTGTACCCGCTGGGCATGTCGGGCATCCCGATCGTCAACGTCAACAACGCCTGCTCGACCGGATCGACCGCGCTGTTCCTGGCGCGCCAGGCGGTCGAGAGCGGCACGGCCGACGTCGTGCTGGCCCTCGGCTTCGAGCAGATGCTCGCGGGCGCGTTGGCTTCGCCGTACAACGACCGGCCCGGCGTCAACGGCATGCTCAACGACATGGTCGCTCGCACGATCGGCTGGGACGCCAAGGCGCCGCTGGCCGCGCAGTACTTCGGCGGCGCCGGCCGCGAGTACCAGCAGAGATACGGCATCGCCGACAGCACCTTCGCGATGATCTCGGTCAAGTCGCGCCGCCATGCCGCGCGCAACCCGATGGCGGTGTTCCGCGAGCCGACGACGGTCGACGAGGTGCTGGCCTCGCCGCACATCTTCGGCACGCTGACCCGGCTGCAATGCTGCCCGCCGACCTGCGGCGCCGCGGCGGCGCTGGTGGTTTCGGCCGACTTCGCGAAGCGCCACGGGCTGACCCGCAGCGTCGAGATCGCCGGCCAGGCGCTGACCACCGACGCCGCAGCGAGCTTCGAAGCCGGCAGCATGATCGCCGGCGTCGGTGCCGACATGACACGGCGCGCCGCGCTGCAAGCCTATGCGCAAGCGGGGGTCGGCGCCGACGAGCTCGACGTGGTCGAACTGCACGACTGCTTCACGCCCAACGAGATCATCAGCTACGAGGCGCTCGGCCTGTGCCCCGAAGGCGGCGCCGAGAAGTTCGTGCTCGACGGCGACAACACCTACGGCGGCAAAGTCGTCACCAATCCTTCGGGCGGCCTCCTCTCCAAGGGCCACCCGCTGGGCGCGACCGGACTGGCGCAGACGGCCGAGATCGTCTGGCACCTGCGTGGCGACGCCGGCGAGCGCCAGGTCGACGGCGCGCGGCTGGGGCTGCAGCACAACGTCGGGCTCGGCGGGGCGTGTGTCGTGACCGTCTTCGCGCGATAATCCGTCAACCTAGCTACCTCACTTAACGACATGGCAGCCCACACCGACAGCTCCGCCCTGGAAACCCAGCGACAACAATCGCTGGACGTGAAACGCACCGAAGACCAGCCGTTTCGCGTGCCCAAGACCGCCGAGCTGGTGGCGCGCGACCTGCGCAGCAAGATCGTGCGCGGCGAGCTGAAGGACGGCGACACCCTGCCCTCCGAAGGCGAGCTCGTCACGCGCTATTCGGTGTCGCGGCCGACTTTGCGCGAAGCCCTGCGCATCCTCGAATCGGAGGCGCTGTTGACGGTCACACGCGGCTCGCGCGGCGGCCCGCGCGTCCACCTGCCCGACCCGCGGCTGGCGGCGCGCCACTTCGGCCTGGTGCTGCAAAGCCGCAACACCACGCTGGCGGACATCTACGGCGCGCGGCTTTTGATCGAGCCCTCGTGTGTGCACCTGGTGGCGAGCACCGCCAAGCGCAGCGCGCCTGCCGTGCTCAACGAGATCATCGCGCAAGAGCGCGCCACCTACGCGGCCAAGGACGAGGTGCAGCATGCCCGCGCGTCGGCACGTTTCCACCGGGCGCTGATCGAGCTCACCGGCAACGGGCCGCTGATCCTGCTGATGAGCATGCTGACGCACATCTACGAGCGCCACATCTCGACCGCCGCGCTGGCCGCCAACGTGGAACGCTTCGATTCGGCGTCGCGCACGCGCGGGATGAAGGCGCACGAGAAGCTGGTCGGGTTGATCGAAGCGGGCGACGGCGATGCGGCCGAGGTGTTCTGGCGCAAGTACCTGGAGACGATCGACAAGCTGATCCGCGAGAACTACGCGGTGGATCGGCCGATCGACTTGCTGGAGTAGGTCGAATACTCCCTCTCCCTCTGGGAGAGGGCTGGGGGCGGAGCGGGGCTTGCGAGCCGCATGCGGCGAGCCCGCGCAGCGGTTCCGGCTTGCAAGCCGGAACGCGCACTGCAAGTGAGGGCTGTGGGAGGTGCACCGCCGCCCTCACCCTAACCCTCTCCCAGAGGGAGAGGGGACTAATACTCCGGGCCGTCGATGCGTTCGTTCTTGACCAATATCGTCCGGTTGAACGAGTTCAGCATCAGGTGGTCCTTGAATTCCACCTTGCGCCCATCCGCAAACTCCACGAATCCGTCGCAAACGCAGATCTGGTAGCAGTACATCCGAACTCCGGCGTCGCAGTTCCAGTACTCGTAGGCCCGGCCGTGGCAGCGGATGTCGAGGTCGACCACGCACTCGGCCGAACTCATGTTCAGGTGCCAACGCACCGGCAGGTTGTAGCCGCTGCGCGGGTCTTCCCAGTGCGCGATGCTCTGGTAGGTGATCGACCCCTTGCCCGCCGCCGGGTTGAACTTGATTTCGCGCTCGCCGACGTACACCGTGCCGATGTCGACGGTGCCGGGCCGAAAGAAGTTGATGCCGACGTCGCCCTGGGTCGCGTACAGCCACCACATCACACGCGGCGCCGGCAGGTTGCGGATCGGGTCTGCCGCCTGGCCGACGAGGATGTGCTCGCGCACGCCCTGCCCGTTCTGCACGACGAAGCTGCGCTCGCCCGCCTTGATCGAGCCGTCGACACGCGCGAACACGTCGTAGCCGGCGCGCTCGGTCTTGGCGGCCGAGGCGAACGAGCCCCAGTTCCACAGCGGCTTGCCCATCTGGCGATAGCTGAGATCGAGCTCGAGGCCCGCGACCTTGCCCAAGGCCCGCCACAGCGGCGGTTGCGCCTGCGGCTGCGACACGAACTGCTGCTCCTCGAACTGCCAGATCACCCGGTCGCCGCCTCGTTCGATCTTCACGTCGTCGAAAGCGAGGCGCTCGGTGCGGTGCCAGCCGCTGCGCACGAAGTGGTTGTCGCTCATCGTGCCGCGATTCGCCTTCGGCACCGCGATGAACATCATGTCGTGCTCGGCCGCCTGCTTGTCGATCCAGACGCCACGGCCGTTGCCCTTGAGCAGGTAGCCGGCCGTCCACATCAGCACGTCGTGGTCGCCGCACTCTGCGACCAGCGCGAAAGCGGTCTCTTCCCAGAGATCAGTCTTTTCGTGCTGCAAAACGCCGAACTGTGCCGTCTCGTCGTCGAGTGTGACCGGCGGCGTGTGCACCTCGGCATGGGTCGCGATGTACTGCTTGTCGTAGCTGTCGTGGTCGGTGCTCATGTTTGTCTCCTGTCTCCAATCAGAGTGTCGCCGCTGTGCCGAGAATCACGGTCGCCTGGCTCGACAGCACGCCGCCGTTGGCATGCGCCAGCGCCAGCTCGGCGCCGCGCACCTGGCGCTCGCCCGCCTCGCCGCGCAACTGGCGCACCGACTCGACCAGCGTGAACAGGCCGAACATGCCCGGGTGGCAGTACGACAGGCCACCGCCGCTGGTGTTCACCGGCAGTGCGCCACCCGGTGCGATGCGCCCACCCTCGACAAATGCCCCGCCCTCGCCCTTGGCGCAGAAGCCCAGGTCTTCGAGGAACAGGATCGTGTTGATCGTGAAGGCGTCGTAGACCTGCACGACGTCGATGTCGGCCGCCTCGACGCCCGCCTGCGCATAGGCGCGTGCGCCCGACTCGGCCGCCCCGGTGACGGTGAGATCGGGCATCGCCGAGATGTCGGCATGGGTGACGGCCGCCGCAGCGCCGAGCACGTAGACCGGCTTCGCGTGCCGGTCGGCGGCGCGCTCGGCACGGGTCATCACGATTGCCGCCGCGCCGTCGGTGACAAGGCAGCAGTCGCGCACCCCCAGCGGGTCGCTGACCAGGCGGGCGTTGACGACGGCGTCGATGCTCAGATCGTCGCGTGCGACCGCCTCGGGATTGAGCTGCGCCCAGCGCCGCGCGGCCACAGCCACTTCGGCGAGCTGGCGCTTGGTGGTGCCGTACTGGTGCATGTGGCGCGCAGCGGCCAGCGCATACGACGAGATCGGCCGCAGCGGCTTGTACGGCGCCTCGTACGCGGAAGAGCGGCTGGCCTGCACCAGCGTGCCGCTGGCGCTCGCCTGGTTGCTGCCGTAGGCGATCAGCGCCACATCGCACAGCCCCGCGTCGAGCGCCAGCGCGGCGTGTTCGAGCTGCAGCAGAAACGCCGAACCGCCGCTGCGGTTGTTGTCGGTGATCTTCGGGCGGATGCCGAGGTACTCGCTGAACGTCAGGCCGGCGAGTGTGTCTTGCGGCTGGGCGATGAAGACGGCATCGACATCACTTGGGGCTAGGCGCGCATCGGCGAGCGCCAGCAGGCTCGCATGCGCGGCCAGCTCGATGGCCTCGAAGCCGGGCGACTTGCCGACCCCGAAGGTGGCGGCGCCGACGATCGCAGTCTTGCCGCGGGGAAAGCCGTGCATCGTGTCTCTCGTCAGGCCGGGTCGAAGACGACCAGCGGCGCGTCGTTATCGATGACGATGCGGGCGCGCACCGGCATGCCGATCTTCACGTCGGCCGCCGCGATGCCGACCACCCGGCTCATCATGCGCGGGCCTTCCGCGAGGTCGATCAGCGCGACGTTGTAGTCGGCCGCTGGGGGTTTGCAGCGTACTGTGGTGGTCGAGTACACGCTGCCGCGGCCCGAGGCTTCGATCCATTCGAGGTCGGCCGCGCCGCTGCCCGGCTCGGCCACGCGCGGGTAGAACACGAAGGCGCCGCTGCTGCGGCTGCGCTGCAACATGAAGCGGCCGGCCGCCAGGTGGCGGCGGTAGTCGGCGTCGGGGTGGAGAGCTTCGGTGGTCATCTCAATGCCCCGTGAACACCGCCGGCCGCTTGTCCTTGAACGCCTGCGTGCCTTCCTTGAAATCATCTGCCTGAACCGCCAGCGGCAGCATGGTCCCTTCGAGGTCCATGAACTGGTCCAGAGTCAGGGTCGGCGCCACGTCGAACATGCGCTTGGCCAGGCCGAGCGCGATCGTCGGCGCGTTGGCGTACTCGAAGGCCAGCGCCAGTGCCGTGTCCATCAGCTGCGCGTCGGGAACCACCCGCTGCACCAGCCCCATCTGCAGCGCCTCGTCGGCTCCCACCATGCGGGCCGAAAACGCCAGGTCCTTGGCGCGCGCCACGCCGATCTGGCGCGCCAGGAACCAGGCCCCACCGGCATCCGGCGGCAGCGCGATCTTTCTCTGGATCTGCGAGAAGCGCGTGGTCTCCGAGGCGACGATCACGTCGCAGGCCAGCGCCATCGAGAACCCCATCCCCACCGCAACGCCGCGCGTGGCGCAGACCATCGGCTTTTGCACCCGCGCAATGCCGCGGATCACCTTGTGCATGTGGCGTGCGCGCAGGAACGAGCCGTTCAGGCCGCCCATGCCCATCTCGCCGATGTCGGCACCGGAACAGAAGTCGCTGCCGGCGCCGGTGAGCACGACGGCGCGGATCTCCGGCCGGTCGTTGAGCTGTTCGCACAGGTCGGCCAGCGAATCGCGCATCGCCAGCAGCATCGCGTTCTTCTTGTCGGGCCGGTTCAAGGTGACGACGGCCACCGCGCCGTCGGTCTGCAGTTCGATGCTCACGGGGATGCCTTTACATGGTTATCTAGGTTGCCTAAGTGTAGTGAGTCAGTTGTGAAGCGGGGTGAAGTTTTGCTCAGGGTTCACCCTCATACAGTCAACCTAGTTAACTATGTTAGCCTTGTCGCCGGACACTCTCAACAACCTGCCTGCCCCGATGCCGACGCCCGGCCAGATCATCGAGCGCAATGCGCGCTTCTTCCCGCACCGCCCAGCGCTGGTGTACGGCGACGAGCGCCTGACCCATGCGCAGCTCGCCACGCGGGTCGCTCGCCTGTCGGCCGGCCTGCGCTCGCGCGGCCTGGCGCGCGGCGAGCGGGTCGCGATCCTGGCGATGAACGGCATCGAGTACCTCGAGGTCTACGGCGCCGCCGAGTGGTCGGGCATCGTGCTGGTCACCGTCAACTGGCGCCTTGCCGCGCCCGAGATCGAATGGATCCTCGGCGACGCGAGCCCGCGCGCGCTGGTGTTCGACGCGCAGTACGCGGCGCTCGTCGACAAGCTGCGCCCGCGCCTGCGCGGCATTGAATGCTGGATCTGCATCGGCGATTCGGCGGCGTGCCCGGACTGGGCCGAGCCCTACGAGGCGGTGATGACGGCGCCCGCCGGGCCCGACGCCACCCCTGAACCCGGCACCGACGACCCGCTGTGCATCATCTACACCAGTGGCACCACCGGCCGGCCCAAGGGCGTGGTGCAAAGCCACCGGGCGCAGGCCTGCCTGGCCGAGACGCTGGCCAGCGAGCTGCGCCTGGGTGGTGACGACCGGCTGCTGGCGATCGCCCCGCTGTTCCACATCGGCGCCCGCAGCCTGGCCTCGGGTGCGTCGTGGCGCGGCGGCGCGGTGGTGATCCAGCGCGGTTTCGACGCCCAGGCGGTGCTGCGCTGCATCGCGCAGGAGCGCATCACCGCCATCCACCTGGTGCCGACGATGGTGCAGGCGATCCTCGATGCGCCCGATTTCGCTGAGCACGACCTGTCGAGCCTGCGCATGCTGATGTACGCCGCCGCACCGATGCCGCTGCCGCTGCTGCGCCGCGCGATGGCCGCGTTCGGGCCCATCCTCGTCAACGGCTACGGTCAGACCGAAGTGAACCTGCCGGCCCTGCTGCACCCCTGGCAGCACCAGCCCGACGGCGCGCCAGAGCAGGTGAGGCGCCTCGCGTCGGTGGGCCAGGCGCACCCACGCAGCCAACTGCGCATCGTCGCCGACGACGGCAGCGACTGCCCGGCCGGCGTGCCCGGCGAAGTGCTGGCACGCAGCGACACGGCGATGAGCGGCTATTGGAACAACCCCAAGGCGACGGCGCAGACGCTGCGCGACGGCTGGGTGCACACCGGCGACATCGGTTACCTCGACGACGAGGGCTACCTGTTCCTGGTCGACCGCAAGAAGGACATGATCATCTCGGGCGGCGAGAACATCTACAGCCGCGAGGTCGAGCAGGCGCTGCTCGAACACCCTGCCGTCGGCGACGCGGCGGTGATCGGCGTGCCCGATGCGCACTGGGGCGAAGCGGTCATGGCCGTGGTCGTCCGCAAGTGCGGTGCGCAGGCCGACGAGGCCGCGCTGATCGCCCATGTGCGCGGCCTGATCGCGTCCTACAAGAGCCCCAAGTCGATCGTCTTCGTCGATGCGCTGCCGATGCTGCCGACCGGCAAGGTCAGCAAGCGTGAGCTGCGCGAACGCTTTGCGCGGGCGAGGCTGCCATGAGCGCGTTCGCCTTTGATCCGGTCACGCTGCCCACAAGCACGGCAGCATTGCGCGCCGAGGTGCGCGCCTTCCTGCGCGACGAGCTCGGCGGCCCGCCGGCCGAGCGCCGCGCCAACTCCTGGTCGGTGTTCGACGCCGCCTTCAGCCGCAAGCTCGCACGCCGCGGCTGGATCGGCATGACCTGGCCGACGCGCTACGGCGGCGCAGAACGCAGCGCGCTCGAGCGCTATGTGCTGCTCGAAGAACTGCTCGCGGCCGGCGCACCGGTCGGAGCGCACTGGATCGCCGACCGCCAGAGCGGCCCGGCGTTGCTACGTTACGGCAGCGAGGCGCAGCGCGAGCGCTACCTGCCGGCGATCGCCAACGGCGAGTGTTTCTTCTGCATCGGCATGAGCGAGCCGAATGCCGGCTCCGACCTCGCGTCGGTGCGCACCCGCGGCGTCAAGGCGGCCGATGACTGGCGCATCACGGGCCAGAAGGTCTGGACCACCCATGCGCAGCAGGCCCACATGATGATCGCCCTGGTGCGCACCGCCACGCTGGAAGGCAAGCGCCACGAGGGCCTGACGCAGTTCCTGGTCGACATGAAAACACCCGGCATCACCGTGCGACCGATTCCCGACCTGGCCGGCGAGGTGCACTTCAACGAGGTGTTCTTCGACGACGTTCATGTGCCGCACGACATGCTGCTCGGCCAGGAGGGGCACGGCTGGCAGCAGTGCACCAGCGAGCTGTCGCTGGAGCGCAGCGGGCCCGAGCGCTACCTGTCGAGCCATGCGCTGTTCGTCGAGCTGCTGCGCGCGGCCGGCACCTCGCCGCCATCGGAAACGCTTCGCCAAACGATCGGCCGCATGGCCGCCGAGATCTGGACGCTGCGCCAGATGTCGCTGTCGGTCGCCGGCCAGCTCGCCGACGGACGCGACCCGGCCGTCGAAGCGGCAGTCGTCAAGGACCTGGGCAACAGCTTCGAGCAGGAGCTGCCGCGCCGCGTGCAAGCGGTGGCCGACAGCACGCTCGCACTCGAAGACGACACGCCGCTGGCGCGTGCGCTCGCGCTGCTGCTCCAGACATCGCCATCGTTCTCACTGCGCGGCGGCACGCGCGAGATCCTGCGCGGAATCATTGCCAGAGGATTGGGGTTGCGATGATGAATACCGAATCGGCCCAACAACGGGTGATGCTGGCCGACACCCTGGCGCGTCTGTTTCGCGACAGCGCAACGACGCAGGCGGATGTCTCCGAAGGCTGGAACGCCGCGCTGTGGCAGCAGCTCGACGACATGGGCCTGCCGCAGCTGCTGGTGAGCGAAGCCGCCGGCGGCATCGGCGGCAGCTGGGAAGACGCGCAGGTGGTGGCGCAAGCGGTCGGCGCCCACGCGATCGGCCTGCCGGTCTGCGAGACGATGCTCGCCCATGCGCTGGCGGCGCAGGTCGGCCTGGTGCTGCACGCGGGCAGCGCCGGCGTAGCAACCATGGCCGCCGGCACGCTCGAACGCCACGGGTCGCTCGCCTGGCGCTACACCGGCACGCTGCACGGCGTGCCGTGGGGTCGCCACCTCGACCACCTGGTCGCCATCGCCGAACACGGCGGGCGCGACCACCTGGTGCTGCTGCCGCGCGCTGCCGCGAGTGCCTTGCGCGAAGGCCGCAACCCGGCCGGCGAGCCGCGCGACAAGCTGTACTTCGACGCAGCGACGGTGGCTGCAGCGCCGTGCGGCACGGCACTGCCGCGCCAGCTCGTCTACCACTGCGCGCTGATGCGGGTCGGCCAGATCGCCGGCGCGCTCGATGCGGTGCTGGCGCGAACGATCCAGTACGCCCGCGAGCGGGTCCAATTCGGCAAGCCGATCGGCAACTTCCAGGCGGTGCAGCAACAGCTCGCGGTGTTCGGCGCCGAAGTGGCAGCCGTCGGCTGCGCCGCGCGTGCCGCTTTCCGCTCGGCGACACTCGGCGACGCGGCCTTCGAGATCGCCGCGGCCAAGCTGCGCGCCAACCTGGCGATCGATGCCGGTGCGGCGATCGCGCACCAGGTGCACGGCGCCATCGGCTTCACCCACGAGTACGACCTGCGCCACTTCACGCAGCGCCTGTGGAGCTGGCGCAGCGAGTTCGGCAACGACCGCCACTGGAGCGAAACACTCGGCCAGGCGGTGATCGCGCGTGGTGTCGATGCGTTCTGGGCTGATCTGACGCAGCGTGGGGATATGGCAGCGGTCGCCCCGGCCGGCGTCGAGGCAGGCGTGGCATGAACGAAGCCGTCATCGTCTCGACGGCGCGCACCGCCATCGGTCGCGCGTTTCGCGGCGCGCTGAACAACACCCACGGTGCGGCGCTCGGCGGGCACGTCATCGCGGCCGCCTTGCAGCGTGCCCAGCTCGCGCCGGATTCAGTCGACGACGTGATGATCGGCTGCGCCTGGCAGGAGGGTGCGACCGGCAGCAACATCGCTCGCCAGGCCTCGCTGCATGCCGGCCTGCCGGTATCGGTCCCGGCCGCGACGCTGGATCGCAAGTGCGCCTCCGGCCTCAACGCCATCGCCATCGCCGCCAACCGCATCCGCTGCGGCGAGGCCGAAGTCATAGTTGCCGGCGGGCTCGAATCGGTGTCGCTGGTGCAGAACCACCGCAATACCTTCCGCACCCGCGACGACAAGGTGCTTGCGCAGCACCGCGGCCTCTACGCGACGATGATCGAGACGGCAGAGAACGTCGCCGCACGTTATGGCATCGCTCGCGACGCGCAGGACGCCTACGCGCTCGAAAGCCAGCGCCGCACCGCCGCAGCGCAGGAGGCGCGCCGCTTCGACGCCGAGATCGTGCCCTTCGAAGTGACGCAGACCCTGGTCGACAAACAAGGCCAGGTCACAGGCGACCGCCTCGTGACCCTGGCGCGCGACGAAGGCAACCGCCCCGACACCAGCGCCGAAGGCCTGCGCAAGCTCAAGCCGGTGGTCGGCGAGGCCGGCGTGATCACGGCCGGCAACTCGAGCCAGTTGTCCGACGGTGCGTCGGTGTGCGTGCTGATGGATGCACGCCGCGCCGAGCGCCAGGGGTTGGCAGCACTCGGCATCTTCCGCGGCTTCGAGGTGGCCGGCTGCGAGCCCGACGAGATGGGCATCGGCCCGGTGTTCGCCGTGCCCAGGCTGCTCGCGCGCCATGGCCTGAAGGTCGACGACGTCGGCCTGTGGGAACTCAACGAAGCGTTTGCGGTGCAGGTGCTGTACTGCCGCGACCAGCTCGGCATCCCGAACGAACGCCTCAACGTCGACGGCGGCGCGATCGCCATCGGCCACCCCTTCGGCATGAGCGGCTCGCGCCTGGTCGGCCACGCACTCATCGAAGGCAAGCGCCGCGGCGTGAAGTACGCGGTGGTGACGATGTGCGTCGGCGGCGGCATGGGAGCAGCGGCGCTGCTCGAGATCGCGTGAAAACCCCGGAGCCACGATGAACTACAGCGACATCCTCTACGAGCAGTTCGGCCCCGTCCTGCGCGTGTCCCACAACCGCCCGTCCAGGCGCAACGCCGAGAGCGAAAACCTGCTCGCCGAACTCGACGACGCGCTCGCCCGTGCGGCGCGCGACGACGATGTTCGCGTGTTGATCCTCGCCGCCACCGGCGCTCATTTTTCGGCCGGCCACGACCTGTTCGACGGCTTCGCGAAACGCAGCGACTTCACGCCCGAGCAGCACTGGGTGTGGGAACACGAGCACTACCTCGGCAACGCCTTGCGCATCTGGGACTTTCCGAAGCCCACGATCGCCCAGGTGCAGGGTGCGTGCATCGCCGGCGGCTTCATGGTGGCCAACATGTGCGACCTGATGGTCGCCGCCGACGACGCCTTCTTCAGCGACCCGGTGGCGCACAGCTTGGGCGCCGCGGCCGTCGAGGCGCTGGTGCACCCGTGGGTGCTGGGCATGCGCAAGGCCAAGGAGTTCTTGTTCACCGGCCAGCGCATCAGCGCCGCCGAGGGCAAGGAATGGGGCATGGTCAACCATGTGGTGCCACGCGCCGAGCTCGAATCGGCCACGCTGCAGCTGGCCGAGCGCATCGCCGCGGCGCCGCCGATCGCGCTGCGCATGCTGAAACGCTCGCTCAACCGCACTGCCGACATGCAGGGCTTCCGCAACTCCATCCAGGCGCACTTCGACACCCACCTGCTGAGCTCGTCGACGCAGGAGTTCAAGGACATCGGCGCGCGTGGCATGGCCAATTCGCTGAAGGCGGCCAAGGCCGTGAGTTGACGATGGAGATGCGGGCGATCGTCTGTCACGGCGCCGGTCTCGAGCAGCTCGAGCTGATCGAACGCAGCGTGACGCGACCTGGCCCGGGCCAGGTGCTGCTGCGCATGCGGGCGGCTTCGGTGGCGCTGCGCGACCACAAGATGGCGACCGGGGCGTATGGCGCCGGCGAGTCGCGTGCGGCGCGGGTGCTGGGCGGCGAAGGAGTCGGCGAGGTGATCGAGCTCGGCGCCGGTGTCACGCAGTGGCGCGTCGGCGACCGCGTGAACCCGCTCTTCGTCCAGCACTGGACCGAGGCACGTGCCCACCCGGAAGCGATCGCGACGTCGACACTCGGCGGGCCGCGGGTCGACGGAACCTTCGCCGACCAGATGGTCGTGCCGGCCGAGAGCCTCGTCGCCGTGCCGGCCCACCTGAGCGACGTCGAAGCCGCCACCCTGCCCTTCGCCGGCCTCACCGCCTGGTGCGCGGTGCGCGAGCAGGCGGCCATCGTCGCCGGTGACGTGGTGGTTGTGCAGGGGACGGGCGGCATCCCACTCTACGCGCTGCAGTTCGCGCGGCTGGCGGGGGCGCATGTGATCGTCACCTCGAAGAACGACGACAAACTGGCACGTGCGCGGATGCTCGGCGCGGCCCACACGATCAACTACCAGACCGTGCCCGAGTGGTCGACCGCGGTGCTAGCCCTCACCAGCGGCCGCGGTGCCGATCTGGTGCTCGACCCCGGCGGCACGGTGACGATGGCGCAGTCGCTGCGCGCCTTGCGGCCGGGCGGCATGGTCAGTGTCTTCAACGCACTCGGCGGGCCCGGCGGCAGCCCCGACATCGGTGTCTCGCTGCCGTGGCTGCTCGGCCACAACCTGCGTGTGCAGGGCAGCAACGCCGGCTCGCTGCTTTCGCACCAGGCGATGAACCGCGCAGTGGCCCATGCCGGACTTCGGCCGGTGATCGAGCGGGTGTTGCCGTTCGCGGCCGGCATCGACGCGATCGCCGCGGCGCCGAAGAGCGAGCAATTCGGCAAGGTCTGCCTGCAGATGGATTGATGCCGCCATGGACTTCAACGACACCCCCGACGAAGCGGCGTTTCGCCGCGAGGCCCGCGCCTGGCTCGCAGCCCATGCAACGCCGCGAAACGCCGCCAACTCGCTGGTGGTCAACCAGGAAACCGGCGATTTCAGCAAGGAGTTCCCGCATGCGCGCGCCTGGCAAGCGAAGAAGTACGACGGCGGCTTCGGCGCGATCTACTTTCCCCGCGACGTCGGCGGGGGCGGCGGCAACTCGCTGCAGAACATGATCTTCATGGAGGAGGAGGCGCGCTTCGACGTGCCCGCCACCAACCACTTCATGATCGTCAACCGCGGCTGCTGCTCGCTGCTGATGAAAAAGGGCAGCGAGCCGCAGCAGCGCGACCTGATCCGCCCTTCCCTGCGCGGCGACCTCATCTGGTGCCAGCTCTTCAGCGAGCCCGGCGCCGGCTCCGACCTGGCCGGCGTGCGCACCCGCGCCGAGCGCGACGGCGATGGCTGGATCGTCAACGGCCAGAAGATCTGGACCAGCAACGCCCATCTCGCCGACTGGGGCGTGATGGTGGCGCGCACCGACCCGAACGTGCCCAAGCACAAGGGCCTGTCGTTCTTCATCGTCGACATGAAGTCGGCCGGCATCACCACCCGGCCGATCAAGCAGCTCACCGGCGGCAGCAACTTCAACGAGGTGTTCCTCGAGAACCTGCGGGTGCCGGACGCCAACCGCATCGGCGGCGTCGGCGAAGGCTGGAAGGTGGTCATCGCCTTCCTCGCCGGCGAGCGCTCGAACATCGCCATCAAGGAGCTGCAGCCGCTGATCGCAAGCCTGGTGCGGCTGGCGACCGAGGCTCGCATCGACGGCCGCCCCGCGATCGAGGACGGCGGCGTGCGCGAGCGCATCGCGTCGTACTACATCCGCGAGGCCGGCGTGCGCTTCACCGTGCAGCGCATGCTAACGGCGCTGTCGCGCAACGAGGAGCCGGGGCCCGAGATCGCGATCGGCAAACTGGTGCTCGGCACGCTGGTGCAGGAGATGACCGCCTTCGCGCTCGACCTGATGGGCTCGCACGGCATCGTGATGGACGCCGCGCATGCGCCCTTCGCCGGCGTGTGGCAGACCGAGTGGCTGGGCTCGGTGGTCGACCGCCTGGGCGGCGGCACCGACGAAATCATGCGCAACGTGATCGGCGAGCGCATCCTCGGCTTGCCCGAAGACGTGCGGGTCGACAAGAACATGCCGTTCAACCAGATCGGCCGGGGCTGAGATGAAACTGATCGACCTTGCGACATGGGCGCGGGATCAGGCCGGCGGGGCGCTCTGCTCCGCTCATGTCCCCCGTCGCCGGCCTGCGGCCGCCTCCTCCTCCTTTACTTCGCTCCGCAGAGCGCCCCACCGGCCTGATCTACAACGGTCGTGGGTGTTCGATCGTCGCGTGCCACCGCTGGTGCCGGCCAAGGACGCAGGGTGGCCGACGGAGCGAAGTAAAGGAGGAGGGGCGGGCGCAGCCCGCCCCGGGGGACATGAGCGCAGTCGGCCACCCTGCGTCCTTGGCCCGCTGGCATCGAGTCACTGAGCTATGGACTTCGATTTCTCCCCAGAGCAAAAAGAGATCCAGCATCAGGCAAACCGCCTGCTGAGCGAGCGCTGCGACCTGCGCGCGGTGCGGCGCGTGCTCGAAGGCGAAGCACCTTATGACCGCGAACTGTGGCGCCAGGTGGCCGAGCTCGGCTGGCTCGGTGTCGCTGTGCCCGAGGAATACGGCGGGCTCGGCATGCCGCGCAGCACGCTGTGCGTGATCGCCGAGGAGTTGGGCCGCGCGCTAGCGCCGCTGCCGGTGTGTTCGTCGATGTATCTCGCGGCCGAGGCGATCCTCCAGGCCGGCGACGAGACGCAGAAGCGCGAGCTGCTGCCATCACTGATTTCGGGCGAGCGCATCGCCACGCTAGCCGCCGCCGAAGGCATCGTCGGCGCGACGGCTTTCGCGCAGCAGCAAACGCGCGTGGTCGACGGCGGGTTGAGCGGCACCAAGGTACCGGTGCCCGACGGCATGGTCGCCGACTGGGCGGTGGTGTCGGCGGGCCGCCCCGCGCAACCCGACGACGACTGCGGTCTCTACCTCGTCGACCTGAACGGGCCTGGTGTGCGGCGCAGCGCGCTGCAGACACTCGACCCGACACGCCCGCAGGCCTTGATCGAATTCAAGGCCGCGCCGGCACAGGCGCTCGGCGCCGCCGAAGGTGGCGCGGCGGCACTGCGCCGCACGCTCGACCGTGCGGCGGTGCTGGTCGCCTTCGAACAGGTCGGCGGTGCCGACGCGGCGCTCGCGATGTCGGCTGAGTACGCAAAGATCCGCCAGGCCTTCGGCCGGGCGATCGGCTCGTTCCAGGCCATCAAGCACAAGCTCGCGGACATGTACACCCGCAACCAGCTCGCGCGCTCCAACGCCTGGTTCGCAGCCTGGGCACTCGACGCAAGCCCGGCGGACTTGCCGCTGGCTGCAGCTGCGGCACGGATCGCCGCCTGCGAAGCCTTCGAATTCGCCGCCAAGGAAAGCATCCAGACCCATGGCGGCATCGGCGCCACCTGGGAGGGCGATATGCACCTGTTCTACCGCCGCGCCAAGAGCCTGGGTGTGCTGCTCGACGGCCCCGCCGGCTGGCGCAACCGGTTGGTGGATGCGCTGCAAGTCAAGGCCACCGCGTGAGGGTTCCGCTAGGGCTATCCCTGAGTGCTCCGGCTCTTTACTTCGGCCCGCAATTGCCGTACTCTCCAGTCTCACTTAGTTAACTATGTAGCGCTTGAAGGACTGCCCGATGGACCGCTTCGTTTTCAGCATGGACTCGCACGTCGTCGAGCCCCGCCCACTGTGGCAGGAAGGCCTGCCGCCGCACCTGCGCGACCGCGCGCTGCGGGCCGAGCGGCGCGACGGCTACCTCGTGATGACGGCCGATGGCAAGGACATGCACCGCATGCAGATCGGCGACGGCAACTCCGACAACCCGCGCATCGGCGGCACCAACCCCGAGCTGCGTTTCAAGGACATGCAGAAGGACGGCATCGACGCCGAGCTGCTGTTCCCCAACCTCGGCATGATGTGCTACGCGATCGACGACGCCGAGCTCGGCTTCGCCTGCATGCAGGTCTACAACGACTGGCTGATAAAGACCTTCGGCGCCTACCCCGACACCTTCGTGCCGACCGCGGTGCTGCCGATGCGCGACGTGGCGCAGACACTCGACGAGTTCCGCCGCGTCGTCGCGCTCGGCTACCGCTCGGTGATGCTGCCGACGCTGCCTCCGCTCGGGCTGCGCTACAACAGCAAGGACTTCGACCCGCTCTGGGCCTACGCGCAGGAGCACGCGATCCCGCTCGCCTTCCACGTGGCTTCGGGCCTCACGCCGATCACCGAGCGCGGCCCCGGCGCGGCGATCATCAACTACATGCGGCTGGGTTTCGCGACCGAAGAGCTGGTCACCTACATGGTCGGCGGCGGCGCGCTCGACCGCCACCCCGGGCTGACGATGGTCGTCATCGAGGCCGGCGCATCGTGGATGGCGGGCCTGGGCGAGCGGCTGGACGAGGTCAACGAGGCGCACCAGTACTACGTCAAGCCCAAGCTGAGCCGCAAGCCGAGCGAGATCCTCTACAGCCAGGTCAAGGCCACCTTCCAGTTCGACCGCGCCTGCCTGAGCACCATCCCGATCACCGGCCACGAATGCCTGTTGTGGGCCTCGGACTATCCGCACATGGAAGGCACTTTCCCGAACTCGCGCAGCGTGATCGACGGGGTGTTCGGCGATGCCGGGCTGGCGCCGCAGGTGCAGGCCGACATCCTTGGCGGCACGGCGGCGCGAATGTACGGTGTGAAGCCCCGCGCACTGGCCGACAAGCTCGCCGCCTGAACTCGAACCTACGAGGCGCGGCACAGCGCCCTCACCGGAGACCCGCATGAACGCCGTACTGAAAGACACCGATCGCGACATGAAGCTGCCGGCCCCGACCCGCGACGTCGAACAAGGCAAGCGCGACATGGACGAATACGGCCTGTGTGTGCACGAGGCCTTCGTCAGCGGCGACCAGCTGAAAGCCCTGAAGGACCGCCTGATCGAGCAGGCCGAGCTCGAATGCGAACAGGGCGTGGCGCTGCTCAGCGGCCAGAGCCGCGGCGGCAAGACCTGGTACGGCCGGCCCGACGCCGACGTGCTGCCCGGCTGGCAGGGCATCGCCGCGCTCTACAACAAGGGCCGCGTCTTCATCGACTACCTGCAGCACCCGCTCTTCAAGGCGTACAACGCGCATGTGTTCCGCGGCGCGTCGGCCCACCTGTCGGCGATGACCGGCCTGGTCGTGCGGCGCGGCGCCGAGCCGATGGTCGTCCACGTCGACCAGCAGTTCATGCCGTATACCGAGGTGCCGACCTACCTGAACTGCATGCTGTGCCTGAGCGACTTCGAAGAGGTGATGGGCGCCACCCGCGTGGTGCCGCGCAGCCACCGCGGGCCTTACCCGCCGCAGGCCTTCAGCACCGAGCGCGGCGCCTACAACCCCGAGCCGATCGCCACCGTCGCAGTCGAGGCGCCGGCCGGCTCGGTGATCTTCTTCGAGAGCCGCACCTGGCACCAGTCGGGTGTCTCGATCTCCGACAAGACCCGCTACTCGCTGACCACGCTGTGGCAGCAGCACTGGGTCAAGCCGATGGACAACATCGTCGAGAACCTGCACGACAGCGTCTATGCGTCGCTGCGCGAAGACGAGTTGCAGTTGCTCGGCTTCAAGGCCGAGCCGAGCGGCCGCGTCGAGGCGCGCTCCCCCAGCAGCCGCCAGAACACCAACCGCAAGACGCCGTACGTGCCCGAGCTGCGGCGCGGCAGCGATGTGCGCGCAGTGGCGCTCGAAGGCATGGGCGACCGCAAGGGCGCCGACGACGAAGCCAAGGCGATGGGCCTGAACACCAAACGCTGATCACACGTCTCATGAACCTGGGTTTTTCCGCCGACCACGAAGCCATGCGGCTCGAGTTCCGCAAGCTGCTGGCACGCTCGCGCCCGCGCACGGCCTTCGAAGCGCCCCGCGACGCATCGGGCATCGGCGACGCCGCGCTGTGGCAGCAGCTCGCCGAGCTCGGCTGGCTCGCCACGGCCGTGCCCGAAGCGCAGGGCGGCAGCGGGCTCGCCCCTGTGGTGCTGTGCGTGCTGGCCGAAGAGGCAGGGCGCCACTTGGCCGCGGTGCCGTTCACCGCATCCGCCTGCGGCTTCACGCAGGGGCTGCTCGGATTTGCCTGCGATGCGGTAGTGCAGGCGCTGCTGTCCAAACTCGCCGACGGCTCGGCGCGCGGCGTGCTGCTGACCGACGAATGCTGGCCGAAGTCGCCGCAGTCGAATCAGCTTGCCAACATGTCGGTGACACTCACAGGTCGCGCCCGCAACGTGCTCGACGGCAGCGCCGCCACCCATGCACTCGTCTGCCTCGGCCAGGGCGCCGCTGCACGGCTGGCGCTGGTGACTCTGGCGGACGTACCACGCCGCGAAGCGGCCGGCCTGGCGCTCGACCTGCTGCACCCCTGTTGCGACCTCGCCTTCGACCAGCAACCGGTGCACGTGCTCGCGAGCGGCACCGCGGCGCGCTCGACCTGGGAGCAGATGGTGAATGCCCACGCACTCTTCGTTGCTTTCGAACAGCTCGGTGGCGCGCAAGCCGCGCTCGATGCGGCCCGCCGCTACAGCCTGGAGCGCTATGCCTTCGGCCGCGCGATCGGCTCCTTCCAGGCGCTCAAGCATCTGATGGCCGACATGCTGGTCAGCGTCGACCTGGCGCGCTCGAATTGCTACTTCGGCGCGGCGGCCCTGGCGATCGGCGGCGACATGCTCAGCGAAGCCGCGGCGGTCGCACGCATTTCGGCCACCGAAGCATTTCGCAGTTGCGCCGCCGGCAGCACCCAGGTCCACGGCGCACTCGGCGTCACCTGGGAGGCCGACTCCCATCTCTTCTATCGGCGCGCCCAGGCGCTTGCCGCCAGCCCCGGATCGCAGCGCAGCTGGAAGGAACGCCTGGTCGCGCTGCTGCGCCGCCGCGCTGCCGTTGCGCCCCTCGCCGAGACCATGTTCGCGAGCGACTTGCCGGCCTTGACAACATGACCCTCGACGATCTTCCAGCCCACGAAACCTTTCGCGCCGAGGCGCGCGACTGGATCCGCCGCCACGCGCCCTGGAACCGGTTGGCCGAAATCCGCCAGATGCGTTTTGCCGGCCAGCCGTTTGCGAGCGAACACGAATGGCTGGCGGTGGCGCGCGACTGGCAGCGCAAGAAGTTCGATGCCGGCTGGGCCTGCCTGGTCTGGCCGCGCGAGTACGGCGGGCGTGGCCTCACCCCGACCGAGAACGTAATCTTCCAGGAAGAGGAAGGGCCGTTCGCCGAGCTCTTCGGGCCGTTCATGATCGGCCAGGGTTTTGTCGCGCCGACCTTGATGGCCTATGCCAGCGAAGCGCAGAAGCGCAGCTTCCTGCCGCCGCTGGCGAGCGGCGAAGCGATCTGGTGCCAGATGTTCAGCGAGCCCGGCGCCGGCTCCGACCTGGCCGGCGTGCGCACCCGCGCGACCGCCTGCGACGGCGGCTGGCGCGTGTCGGGCCAGAAGGTGTGGACATCGGGCGCGCATCACAGCGAATGGGGCATCGTGCTCGTGCGCACCGACGCCGACGCGGCCAAGCACAAAGGGCTCACGATGTTTTTCGTGAACATGGGGTCGCCCGGAATCAGCGTGCGGCCGATCCGGCAGCTCTCGGGCACCAGCCACTTCAACGAGGTGTTCTTCGACGACGTGTTCGTGCCGGACGAGCAGCGCCTGGGCGCCGTCAACGAGGGCTGGAAGGTGGCGCTGACGACGCTCAGCAACGAGCGCATGACGCTCGGCGCCAGCACGCCAGTCGGCTTCGAGGAGATCTTCGAGCTCGCGACCCGCGCGGGCGAAGACGGCCGCACCCCGATCGACTCCGAAGACGTGCGGCTGCGCCTGGCCGAGTGGTACGCCAAGGTCACCGGCATGCGCTTCGGCGTCTACCGCATCCTGAGCACGCTCGAGCGCGGCGAGCAACCCGGCGCCGAGGTGGCTGTGGGCAAGCTGGTGGGCGCCAGCACCACGCAGGCGATCGCCGCGTTCGGGCTCGACCTGCTCGGCGCACGAGGCCTCGCGATCGAGGACGACGAGGTGCAGCAGCTCCACAGCATGTTCAGCTTCGGTGCGATCCACCGGCTGGAGGGCGGTACCGACGAGGTGCTGCGCAACATCCTGGCCGAGCGCGCGCTGGGCCTGCCGGCCGAACCTCGTGCCGATCGCGGGCCGTTCCGCGACGTGCCCATTGCGCCGCCGGCGCTGGGTTGATGCGATGGGCGCCTCCGACGGCATCAAGGGCATCGACGCGCGCGAGTTCCGCAATGCGCTCGGCGCCTTCACGACCGGCGTCACCATCGTCACGACGCGCGACGCTGCCGGGCATGACGTGGGCCTCACCGTCAACAGTTTCAACTCGGTCTCGCTCGAACCTCCGCTGGTGCTGTGGAGCTTGGCACGCAGCTCGGGCAGCCTGGCGTCGTTCGTCGAAGCCGAGTTCTTCGCGGTGCACATCCTGGGCGCCAGGCAGGAGGCCTTGTCGAACCGGTTCGCCAAACGTGGCGTCGACAAATTCGCCGGGATCGACCTGGCCCGCGGACACGGCGGGGTGCCGCTGCTGGACGGCTGCGCCGCGCGCTTCGAATGCCGCACCGCCTACCGCCACGAAGGCGGCGACCATGAGATCTTCGTCGTCGAGGTGCTGACCTTCGAGCACTTCGATGCGGCGCCGCTCGTGTTTCAGAAAGGCGGCTACGCCGTCGCGGTGAAGAAGCCGCCGGTCAAGCCCGTCGCCGAAGACGCCGACGCGGCGCCCGAGGGCAGCATCAGCCGTGATGCGCTGATCTACCTGCTGGGCTGCGCCCACGCGATGCTGCTGAGCAAGATCCGGCCGGCGCTGCGGGTGCGCCACCTCGACGACGACGACTACTTCGTGCTCAACGTGCTGTCGGCCGGTGCACCGCGCAGCCTGGCCGAGATCGACGCGCTGATGGCTTACGGCGGGCGCAGCGTGAAGTCCGAACGCATCGAAGCGCTGGCGCGGCGCGCGCTGGTGCAGCGCAGCGCGCAGGCTAACGACGCGTCACCACGCATTGCGATCAGCGACGCCGGCCGCCAGGTGATGCTCGAGATGGCCGCCATCTCGAAGGCGGCCGAAGAAGACGCGCTGCAGCAGATCGACTACTCCGAGACGCACCTGCTGCGCAACCTGCTGAAGCGCCTGATCCGCAACACCGCGCAGGGTGTGCCCGCGCTGTGGCCGGCCAAGGCTGAACGGGCGGCAGACGCTGCACTGCCGGCGAGCCGATGAGCACCGTGTCCATTGGGCCCGCGCGTTGGCGGGTCATCCTGATCGTGCTGGTGATCGCCGAGATCACCAGCGCCTTCGAGGTCGGCATGATGTATGCCGCTCTGGCCACGGTGATGCGCGAGTTTCGCGACCCGGCCGGCACCGGCTGGCTGATCACCGCCTTTCTGTTGGTGGGCTCGGTGTCGGCCGCGTTGTGCTCGCGCTTGGGTGATCTGTACGGGCGCAAGCGCCTGGTGCTGCTGATGCTCGCCTGTGCCACCAGCGGCTCGCTGCTCGCAGCGTTTGCACCCAATCTGCCGCTGCTGATCGCGGGCCGCGCGGTGCAGGGTTTTTCGGTCGCGCTGCTGCCCCTTTGCATCGGTCTCGTGCGCGAGCACCTGCCTGCGCCGCGTGTGCCGGTGGCGATCGGTTGGCTGGCAGCGATGGCGAGCTTCAGCGCCGGCTCGGGCATCGTGCTCGGCGGCTGGGTCGTCGACGAATTCGGTTGGCGCTCGATCTTCTGGTTCTCGGCCAGCCATGCCGCAGTCGCGCTGGTGTGCGTGGCGGCGGTGTTGCCGGCATCGACACGGCAGGCCGCGAGCAAGCAGCTCGACGTGCTCGGCGGCGTGCTGCTGGCACCCGCGGTCGCGGCGCTGTTGTGGGCGGTCACGCGGCTCAAGGGCAGCGGGCTGCACGACCCGGTGACGGTAGTCCTCACGGTGGTCGGCCTGCTCGCGCTCGTGCTGTGGGTGCGCCGCGAGTGGCACCACCCGCAGCCGATGATCGACGTGCGCCGCCTGGGCGAGCGCCAGCTCGGCCTGACGATGCTGCTGATGGCGCTGTTCGGCCTGGGCACCTCGCAGCTGATGCTGGTGGTGCTGCTGGTCGGACAGCAGCCGGCCTGGACGGGGATCGGCCTGGGCCTGAGCGCGACACTCGCCTCGACGCTGAAGATTCCGTCCAGCGTGGCCGGCCTGGTCGGTGCGCCATGGAGCGGCCACGTCGCCGCGAAACACGGTGCGCGTCGCGCAGCGCTGATCGGCGCGCTGCTGGTCTGCGTCGGCTGGTGCGCGCTGACGCTGTGGCACGACGCGGTGTGGCTGCTGGTCGCGCTGTCGTTGGTCATCACCTTCGGCGGCGCGATGCTGTATGCGGCGATGCCCAACCTGGTCGTCGAAGTCGCGCCGCCCGAACGCACCAGCGAGATCAACGGCATGTCGCATGTGGTGCGCACGCTCGGCACTGCGATCGGGACCCAGCTTGCGACGGTGCTGCTGGCGAGCTCGACGGTCAGCGACCTCGCACGCGGGTCGGCGACGCACCCGAGCCCGGCGGCCTTCGAAGCGACCTTCTTCTTCATCACGGCCTGCGCCGCGGCGTGCATTGCGGTCGCCTGGGCGCTGCCCCGCTGCCCCTCCCCCTCCCCCTTCCCGTTCGCACTGAGCCTGTCGAAGTGCCGGCGAGAAGAGCCCGTTCGGGCTGAGGTATCGAAGCCCACGTTTGGCCTGGGCAAGCCCTTCGATACCTCAGGGCGAACGGAGGGCGGTGGTCTTCGATAGAACGCAAAAGGGACCCCATGACCCCAATTCGCCATCAGCTGCTCGAGATGATCGTCGACCCAGACACGGCCTACGATCAACCCGCGTCCGACATCGCCGCGCTGCAGCTGCGGGCCGTGCAGGAACTGTTCGACGAGCGCCGCACGCAGATCCCGCTGCTGGCGCGCCGCGCCGAGGAAGCGGGCATCACCCGCATCGCGTCGCTCGCCGACGTCGTGCCGCTGTTGTTCGCGCACACCGTCTACAAGTCCTACCCGCCGTCGTTCGTCGAACAAGGTCGCTGGGACCGCATGCTGCAGTGGCTGAACACGCTGTCGGTGGAGGACGTGACCCACGTCGACGTCGCCGGCGTGAAAGACGTCGACAACTGGATCGCTCGCCTCTGGTCGGCCGGGCACATGGTTCTCGCGACCAGCGGATCGTCCGGCAAATGTTCGTTCCTCAACCACACCCGCGGCGACGACGCGCTGAAGAAGCGCCACTTCCGCCACAGCGTCGCCTGGCCGCTGGCCAAGCCGAGCGAGGACCCCGCCGATGCACGGCTGGTGTTCTGGCTCGGGCCGATCAAGGGGCCGAACAGCGCGATCGCCGCGGCCAACATCAACGCCGCCAACTGGGGCCGGCCGGGCGCGACGTTTTCGCTGGGCGACGAACCGCTGCGCATCGCCGACGTGAGCCGCGTCGCGGTGATGCGCAAGAAGATGGCCGACGGCACCGCCGCGCCCGAGGAGATCGCCGCGTTCGAGGCCGAAGCGCGCGACAAGGCCGCCGCGGCCCAGGCCGCGATGCGCAAGCTCGCCGACACCATCCTCGACCACCGGCACGAGCCGATGATGCTGTCAGGCCTGTGGGCGCAGTTCATGACACTGATCGCGCGAGCGCGCGAGCGCGGCATCGGCGACGGCGAGTTCCATCCGGACAGCATCGTCAGCGCCGGCGGCGGCGTGAAGGGCGTGGCTCTGCCCGACGATTACAAGGAGCAGGTGGACCGCTTCTTCGGCCCGGTCATCCGCCCCGGCGCCTACGGCATGACCGAGCTCGCGCAGGTGATGCCGCGCTGCGAGGCCGGACGCTACCACCGAGCCCCCGGCCTCGTCTGGCTGATCCTCGACCGCGACGGCGAAAGGTTGCTGACCGAGGCCGACGCGAAGGACGGCATGGTCGAAGGCCGCTTCGGCTTCGTCGACCTGCTGTACGAAGGGCGCTGGGGCGGGCTGATCACCGGCGACAAGGTGACGGCCGACTTCAGGCCGCGCTGCCCCTGCGGGCGACACGGCCCGACCTTGCTCGACACCATCTCGCGCTTCGCGACCGCCGGCGAGGACGACCACATCGGATGCGCCGGCACCATCGACGGCTACATCCGGGGAGCAATCGACGCATGAATGCGAACGTCATAGCCCGCACCGCCGTGCCAGTCTGCCACGTCATCAAAGGCCGCACCGTCGCCGGCATCGAGCTCGAATACGGCTCGCCGAACGCGCGCTTCGCGACACCGGCCTTGAATCTCGACGATCTCGTCTGGTCGCGCCGCGAACCCGGCCCGGCCTTCGACGTGCCGCTCTCGGAAATCATGGACGTGCTGGTGCAGACGGGCGAGCGCCTGACACGCGACCCCGACGGCCTGCTGGCCGAGGCGCTGGAGTTCAGCGCACGCACCAGCCCCTTGCCGCGCGACGTGCTGGAGCGCTCGTATGCATCGCTCGGCCGCATCTTCAACCGCCCCAGCATGCAGTTCCAGGTCGACCAGGAGCTCGGCGGGGCGGACGTGCTCGACGGTTGGCGCGAGGTCACGGGCGCACCCAGCGGCCGCACCCACCGCACACGCGCCTTTCCGCCACGCCTGATCCACGTGATCGCCGGCAATGCGCCCGGCGTGGCGGCGGTGTCGATGCTGCGCGGCGCGCTGACCAAGGGCGTGCACCTGCTGAAGCTGCCATCGAACGACCTGTTCTCCGCCACAGCGATCCTGCGCGCGATGTCCGCGGTGGCGCCGGACCATCCGGTCTCGCGCTCGTTTTCCGCGGCGTATTGGCGCGGCGGCGATGCCAACGTCGAGGGCCTGCTGTTCCGCCCGCAGTTCTTCGACAAGCTGGTCGCCTGGGGCGGCGAGAGCACGATCAAGAGCGCCAAGCAGTACATCGGACCAGGCTTCGAACTGGTGGCCTTCGACCCCAAGACATCGATCTCGCTGATCGGCCGCGAAGCCTTCGAGTCGGAGGCGGTGCTGGCCGACGTGGCCGAGCGCGCCGCGGCCGACGCGACGATCATGAACCAGCAGGCCTGCGCATCGAGCCGGGTGCAGTTCGTCGAAGGCGACGTGCAGCAGGTCGATCGTTACTGCGCGCTGCTGCAGGCGCGCCTGGGGGTCGAACGCGCCACCGCATCGGCCTGCGGCAACCCCTTGCCGGGCGAGCTGCGCGACGAGATCGACGGCCTCCGCGACATGCAGCCGCACTACCGGGTCTGGGGCGGCTACGAGGGCAAGGGTCTCGTGATCCGCTCCGAGGAGCCGGTCGACTTCCATCCCGACGGACGGGTCGTCAACGTCGTGCCGGTCAAGAGCCTGACCGAAGCAGTCCACCAGGCCAACGTTGCCACGCAGACGGTGGGCGTCTACCCGCCGTCGCGCAAGACCGAGCTGCGCGACGCACTCGCCTCGGCGGGCGCGCAGCGCGTCGTCGAGCTGGGCAAGGCGATCGCGTTCGAGGTCGGCATCTCGCACGACGGCTTCCATCCGCTGCAGCGCTTCGTGCGCTGGGTGAATGACGAGGGCTGATACGTCTCGGTGCAAACCCGCCTGGATTCTTGCTGGCTACTAAGCTAACCTAGATAACTATGTTGACCCACACCAGGAGACACGACTCATGAGCAACATGCACAAGATCGCCATACCCGTGGCGATGCTCGCGGCAACCCTCGCCGGCCCCGCTGCGGCCACGGTCAGCGACGAAGAGGCGAAGCAGCTCGGCACCACGCTGACGCCATTCGGCGCCGAGAAGGCGGGCAACAAGGACGGAACGATTCCGCCGTACGCCGGCGGCGTCACGACGCCGCCGGCCGGTTACGTCAACGGCAGCGGCGTGCTGCCCGACCCGTTCGTCGCCGACAAGCCGCTGTTCACGATCACCGCCAAGAACGTCGACCAGTACGCCGACAAGCTGTCCGCGGCGTCGGTCGCGCTGTTCAAGAAATACCCCGACTACCGGATGGATGTGTATCCGACGCGGCGCAGCGCCGCCTTCCCGAAGACGGTGCTCGACAACACGGTGAAGAACGCGACGCGCTGCAAGACGATCGAGAACGGCCTCGCGGTGGTGCCCGAATGCCGTGGCGGCATCCCGTTTCCGATCCCGAAGAACGGCGACGAGGTGATGTGGGACCACCTGCTGCGCTACCAGGGACCGCACTTCGACTTCCGTGCCAAGACCTACCTGATCGACAGCGCCGGCCGGATGACGATGACCGACGAGTTCACGGCCCAGCAGGAATGGCCGTACTACATGGAGAACGCCAGCAACCCCGACATCTACTACCGGGTTCGCTCCGACAAGCTGATGACCCGCTCGGTCGGCGTGATCAACACCTACTATGACTACCTGAACCCGGTGGCGACGTCGCGCCGCGCCTGGTCGTACTCGCCCGGCCAGCGCCGCGTGCGGGTGTCGCCCGACTTCGCCTACGACACGCCGACCGATTCGTCGGGCGGCGTCGAGACCTTCGACGACGCGACCATGTTCAGCGGCAAGCTCGATCGCTTCGACTTCAAGCTCGTGGGCAAGAAGGAGATGATCATGCCGTACAACGTCTACCAGCTGCAGCTGACCAAGGCCGACGAGCTGCTGAAGCCGAACTTCGTCAACCCCGACAAGATGCGCTGGGAGCTGCACCGTTCGTGGGTCGTGGAGGCCACCCTGAAGCCCGGCAAGCGCCACATCTACAGCAAGCGCGTCTTCTACTGGGACGAGGATTGGGGCGGCGGCATGGTCGACCTCTACGACGGCAGCGGCAAGATCTGGCGCGGCAAGTACGCCATCTCGACGCCGGCTTACAACATCCCGGCGCCCGTGATGGGGTCGAGCTTCACCTACGACCTGGCCAACGGCCTGTATGTCTTCCTGACGCACACCGTGGACACCGGTGGGCGCCCGGTCGGAGCGCAGCGCCCCTCGTCGTACTTCACGCCGGATGCGATGGCGGGGGCCGGCATTCGCTGAAGCGTCAGCTCAGAGGCTGAGAGTTTCTCTGTCGTCATCCCGGCGAACGCCGGGATCCACTGCCTTGATCTGCACCAGTGTCGCCACCGCACACCCGTGGATCCCGACTTTCGTCGGGATGACGCTGCCGAAGAACAGTGTCCTCTCAGCCTCTCAATCGTCGAAGCGGCGCCGCGGCCCCTCGCGGCCATCGGCCGGGTCGAGGTAGCGCCCCAGCTTGTAGTCGCCGACGAGGGTGGTGCGCTGGGCCAGGCGCTCGACGTCGAAGGGCACACCGGTGGCGCTGTGGATGGTGCGCCAGTTGTCCCAGACGATGCCGTCGTCGGCCTGCCAGGTGTGGAAGTAGGCGAAGCGCGCATCGACCAGATGGTCGGCCAGTTCGTGCAGCAGCGCATCACTCTCGGTTTCGTCCATCCCGAGGACGGCCTGGGCGTGCATCGGCGAGAGCTTGAGCACCTTGCGCCCGGTCTCGTGCTGCGTGATCACCAGCGGATGCACCACCGCCGGGAAGTCGCGCCGGTACTGCGCCAGCGCCGCTTCGGCCTTCGGGTTGCGCTGCGCCACGCGCAGCCCGCGCGGGAAGCCGAAGCGGTTCCGCTCCTGCGCGGCGGTGAAGTGATAGACGACCTCCAGCCCCTCGATGCGCCGCTGCATCGCCGGCGCCAGCCGGTCGTAGGCGGCGGCAGCGTCTATGAAGCCGGTGCGCCCGTCGACTTTCGCCGGCGTGATCATGCGCAGCAAGGCGCCGCGCACGATCTCGGCGGTGAACGACTGGTCCCAGTGCCAACCGAGCCAGCCGGTGCGGCGCTGGCCGTCGATCTCGAACAGCGTGAAGGTCTCCTTGCTGGCATCGCCGGGGCGCTGGTTCAACGTCATCAGATAGGGGTTGGCCGCGTCGTTGATGCGCGAGACGGCCGACGGCTGCGGGTCGCCGAACACCCGGCTCAGCCGCAGATGCGCCGCCTCGGAGCGCAGCGCGTTGCGAAACAGCAGGATGCCGTGCTCGACCCAGGCCGCGAGCAGCGCGTTGCGCGCCTCGGCGTCGAGGGCGTTCGGGTCGTCGAGGTCGAGACCGATGACCTCGGCGCCGAAGGGGCTCAGCGGGCGGATGATGATGTCCATGCAACAGTTCCTTGTCAGGAGATGAAACCCATGAGACGCAGCTGATCGAGCACCGCTTCGGCGGCTTCCTCGGCGCCCGACAGTGTCGTGTCGATGCGCAGCTCGGGCGCCTCGGGTGCTTCGTAGGGTGAGTCGATGCCGGTGAAGTTCTTCAGGTCGCCGCGCCGCGCCTTCCTGTACAAACCCTTGGGATCGCGCTGCTCGGCCACAGGCAGCGGCGTGTCGATGAACACTTCACAGAACTGCCCTTCCGCCACGCGTGCGCGCGCCATGTCGCGCTCGGCGCGGAACGGTGAGATAAAAGAGACCAGCGTGATCAGCCCGGCATCGACCATCAGGCGCGCCACTTCGGCCACGCGGCGGATGTTCTCGACCCGGTCGGCCTCGGTGAAGCCGAGGTCCTTGTTCAGGCCGTGGCGCACGTTGTCGCCGTCGAGCAGGAAGGTATGGCGGCCCAGTGAATGCAGCCGCTTCTCGACCAGGTTGGCGATGGTCGACTTGCCGGCGCCCGACAGCCCGGTGAACCACACCACCACCGGCCGCTGACCCTTCAGCGCCGCATGCGAGCGCGGGTCGACCTCGATCGCCTGCCAGTGGATGTTGTGCGAGCGGCGCAGCGCGAAGTGCAACATGCCGGCGCCGACGGTGTGGTTGCTGAGCCGGTCGACGACGATGAAGCCGCCGGTGTCGCGGTTGCGCTCGTAGGGGTCGAAGGCGATCGCGCGATCCAGGCTCAGGTTGCAGACGCCGATCTCGTTGAGCTCCAGCGTCTTCGCCGCCAGGTGCTCCAGCGTGTTGACGTTGACCTTGTACTTCGGCGCGGCCAGGGTCACGCCGACGGTGCGGGCGCCGATCTTCATCAGGTAGGGCCGCCCCGGCAGCATCGCCTCGTCGCTCATCCAGACCAGGTTGGCCTCGAACTGGTCGGCCACCTCGGGCAGCGCATCGGCCGCGGCCAGCACGTCGCCGCGGCTCACGTCGATCTCGTCGGCCAGCGTCAGCGTGACCGACTGGCCGGCCACCGCCACGTCGAGGTCGCCGTCGTGCGTGACGATGCGCTCGACGATGCTCTCGCGCCCCGACGGCAGCGCTCGCAGCCTGTCGCGGGGGCGCACCGCGCCACCGACGATGCGGCCCGAGAAGCCGCGAAAGTCGAGGTGCGGCCGGTTGACCCATTGCACCGGCATGCGAAAAGGCTGGCGTTGCGCCGTCTCGGCGTCGAGCTCCACGCCTTCGAGCCAGGTCATCAGCGGCGGCCCGTCGTACCACGGCGTGTTGGCGCTCGATTCGGTGATGTTGTCGCCGCGCAGCGCCGACATCGGGATCGCCGTGAACTCGCCGAGCCCGATGTCCTGCGCGAAGGCGCGGTAGTCGGCGACGATGCGGTCGAACACGTCCTGCGAATAGCCCACCATGTCGAGCTTGTTGACCGCGAGCACCACGTTGCGGATCCCGATCAGGCTCACCAGGTAGCTGTGGCGGCGTGTCTGCGTGAGCACGCCCTTGCGCGCGTCGATCAGGATCACCGCCACGTCGGCGGTCGATGCCCCGGTGACCATGTTGCGGGTGTACTGCTCGTGTCCCGGCGTGTCGGCGACGATGAACTTGCGCCGGTCGGTGCTGAAGAAGCGGTAGGCCACGTCGATGGTGATGCCCTGCTCGCGCTCGGCCGCGAGGCCGTCGACGAGCAGCGCGAAGTCGAGCGCACCGCCTTGCGTGCCGACCTTCTTCGAGTCGGCTTCGAGCGCGGCGAGTTGGTCCTCGAACAGCATCTTCGATTCGTAGAGCAGGCGCCCGATCAGCGTGCTCTTGCCGTCGTCGACGCTGCCGCAGGTGATGAAGCGCAGCAGGCTCTTGTGCTCGTGCGCCTCGAGGTAGCGCGCGATGTCTTTGGCGATGAGGTCCGAGACGTGGGCCATGGTTAAAAGTACCCTTCTTGTTTCTTCTTCTCCATCGAGCCGCTGGAGTCGTGGTCGATCATCCGGCCCTGGCGTTCGGAGGTGCGCGCGAGCAGCATCTCCTGGATCACGCCGGTCAATGTGGCCGCCTTGCTCTCGACCGCGCCGGTGAGCGGGTAGCAGCCGAGGGTGCGAAAGCGCACGCTCTTGGTCATCGGCACCTCGCCGGGTGCGAGCGGCAGGCGCTCGTCGTCGACCATGATCAGCGTTCCGTCGCGCTCGACCACCGGGCGCGGCTGCGCGAGGTACAGCGGCACGATGGGGATGTTCTCGAGGTGGATGTACTGCCAGATGTCGAGCTCGGTCCAGTTCGAGATCGGGAACACGCGGATCGACTCGCCCTGGTTCTTGCGCGTGTTGTACAGGCGCCAGAGCTCGGGCCGCTGCAGCTTCGGGTCCCAGCGGTGCTGGGCCGAGCGGAACGAGAAGATGCGCTCCTTGGCGCGCGACTTCTCCTCGTCGCGGCGCGCACCGCCGAAGGCGACATCGAAGCCGTGCTGGTCGAGCGCCTGCTTCAGTCCCTCGGTCTTCCAGATGTCGGTGTGCAGCGCCGAGCCGTGGGTGAAGGGGTTGATGCCGCGCGCCAGCGCCTCGGGGTTGCGGTGCACCAGCAACTCGAGCCCGAGCGACTCGACCATGTGGTCGCGGAACGCGTACATCTCGCGGAACTTCCAGGTCGTGTCCACATGCAGCAGCTTGAACGGCGGCTTGCCCGGGTAGAAGGCCTTCATCGCCAGGCGCAGCATCACCGAGCTGTCCTTGCCGATCGAATACAGCATCACCGGGTGCTCGCTCTCGGCGACCGCCTCGCGCAGGATGTCGATGCTCTCGGCTTCGAGGCGCTGCAGGTGGGTCAGGCGGATCGGCTCGGCGGCCGTGAGCGAGTCGATACGGTCAGGGGAAAGTACGGCGGCCATCAGCGCTCCAGGGCAACGTTGTAGCGGTGCAGGTAGGCACCGAAGTGGCGGTCGATCTCGGCGTGGTCCACGCCGAAGTCCTCGCCGTTGTAGACATGCTGCGGGCCGGCGGCGTGCTCGCTGCGGTCGCGCGTCAGCCAACTCTTCATCGCGCTTTCGCTCTCGGCCGGCAGCGTCATGCCGAAATGGCGGTAGATGCGGCGCACCACCGACATCGGCTCGGCCTGCACGTCGGCGTAGTGGGCGTCGATGAAGCGGTCGCGGTACCGGGGCAGGTCGCGGATCGCGTCGACCCGCTTCAGGCTCGCGGCCTGCAGCTCGACCATGCCGAAGCTGCCGGACGGGCGCAGCGTCGAATACAGCTTTCGGTACTGCAGCAGGTTGTTGGCGAGCGACGGAATGATCTTCGCCGGGTCGCGGTGGCACTGGACCAGGCAGGCGTCGGGGTAGACGGCGAGCAGGGTGTCGAGCCACGCCATGTGGGCCGGTGTCTTCAGCACCCAGCGATCGCCGCGGTGGCGGTGCTGCAGGTGCTGCAGGAAGCGCTTGTGCGCCTCGTAGACCTGCTGCATGCCGCCGGCGTAGAGCATCTTCGTGTAGCTCGGCACGTTCCACCACGCCATGTAGTTGACGCTGCGCAGCGTGCTTTCCCAGATGAAGTTGCACTCCTCGGGCCGGCGCGCGCCGAACGGGTGGATCGCCTGCAGGCCCTCGTCGAGGAAGCCGATGTCGCGCAGCTTGGCCTGGCACTGCGCGATGCGCGGGTCGTTGCGCCAGGTCTCGCGCTCCGGCGGAGGCGATGGGAACATGATTTCCCAGGTCAGCGGCGAGCGGCTGTGCGGGTCCTGCGTCAGCAGGTTGTGCAGAAAGGTCGTGCCCGAGCGCGGCAGGCCGATGACGAACACCGGCTTGGTGATCTCCTCGGCCGCGATGCCGGGGAAGCGCTTGCGGTCGTCGGCCATCTTTAGCCGGCCGCACAACACGTCGTGCAGGTGGCGCTGCGCGATGCGCGCGCCCTGGGTGTGCAGTTGCGCCTCGCCGACGAGCGCGGCCACCAGCACCCGCAGCGGCTCGCGGAAGTCGTCGCCGCCCCAGTCCGAGAGAGCAGTGGCACGCTCGGCGTCGGCGATCATCTGTCGGTCATCGAGGGGAGTCATCGGGGTCCTTCGGTGTGGCGTTCAGGCGTGGGCCAGGCGGCGTGCATAGGCCGCACGGCGCGCTTCGATCTGCCGGCTGCGGTCGCCGGGCGTGAGCGAGCGAGTGCCTTCGTCCAGCACGCCGGCCAGCTCCGCATGCTTGACGACGCCGGCATGCCGCACCGAACGTTCGGGCACCAGCGCACCGGGCGCGACGCCCTGCCAGCGGATCAGCAACGTGCCCTCGTCGAGACCGGCGGTATCGATCCAGTTGTGCACCTGCGGGTCGCGCTTCGCGATCACGAAGGTGTAGGTACCGTCGGCGTTCGGCTGCGCCTGCGCGGCGTTCAGGCTCGCGCTGTGTTCGACGTAGTCCGGCGCGGCGCCCCAGGGGTCGGCGATCTGGCAGCCGAGGTAGGCGGCGCCCATGCGGTCGACCGTGATCACCAGCGCTTCGTCGTCGGCGAGCCGCCACTGCGCGCCGACGTTGGCCTGCTTCGCATAGGCGAAGTTGGTCGCGCCGGCCTGCGGGATCACGTTGTGCGCGCGCTGGCCGAACCACTTCGGCATCGAGGCGATCCAGTACGGCACGGCGCGCTCCGCGATCTCGACGGCGCGGCGGATCAGCTCATCGTCGCCGGCCGGTGCTGCGTCGGGCCCCGCGAGCCGCACGATCTCGAGCGCCAGCGGCGATTCGCGCGACCAGTCGTGCATCGAGTCGCGCACGAACAGCAGCTTCGCGCCGGGTCGCACTTGGAGGTGGTTGCGCCGCCCGTCGGCCGGGCGCGGGTCGATGCTGAGCACGAATCGGCCGTCGGGCCCGACGTCGATCTCGTCCAGCGTGATCACATTCAGCGAATGCGAGTCCTCGCCGTTGCCCGGGTAGGCGCTGAAGATCGTGAAGCTCACGTCGGGTGCCGGCTCGGGCGGCACCCTGCCCTGCAGCTCGTACGACGATGCCTCGTCGATCGCGGCGACGCGGTAGATGTTGTCCGGGTTGTCGACGCCGTGGCGCGACCCCGGCACGTCGAGGCCGAACCAGCGGTGCGGCAGGTTGATGGTCCAGGCAACACGCGGGCGCGCCGGGTCCATGCTGGCGGCGCAGGTCGCCGCGCTGAAGGCGATCTCGTGCAGGTTCTGCTCCAGCGTCGCGCGGCCGGACATCGTCTGGGCCCGCGGGTCGGCGAGGAACAGCGGGCGCAGGCGGGCGATGACGGCCTGCATCGCGGCCGACTCGAACATGCGCAGCGCCTGCGCCTCGATCTCGCGTTGCGCGGGGGTGGCGAGCGGGTTGTGAGCCAGCGTCACGGCGCTTCCTCAGAACAGGCTCTTCGTGTAGCCGCCGTCGAGGCGAATCGTTTCGCCGGTCAGGAAGGCCGCCTGGCGCGAGCAGAGGAAGGCGGCCAGCGCGCCCATCTCCTCGGGCTCGCCCCAGCGGCCCACCGGCAACATCTTTCGGTACCACTCGTCGGTCTTCACGCCGGTGCCCGACGCACGGTAGTCGCGCGACAGCTCGCTCTCGAACGGGCCGGTGGCGATGGTGTTGGCGGTGATGCCGTAGGGGCCGTTCTCCTGCGACAGCGTCTTCATCAGCGCGGCGACGGCGACGCGGGTGTTGGTGGCGGGCATCGGGTCGTCGAGGTGCGGCGTCTTCATCGCGATCGAGCCGATGTTCAGCAGCCGCCCGAAGCGGCGCTCGCGCATCATCGGCAGCACCTCGCGCACGAGGTAGACGGTGCTCATCACGAAGCAGCGGTAGACCTCGATGAAGTCGTCGTCGGAGCAGTTCTCGAAGCCGCGCCAGCGGTTGCTCGCGCGGTCGGGCACCGGGCCGGGCGAGTTGATGACGAGGATGTCGGGCGCGCCGAACTGTTCCTGCGCCGCGGCGACGATGCGCTTCGCGCCGTCTTTGCGCGTCATGTCGGCGACGACGCCGGCCGCCGTGCCGCCCGCCGCGCGGATCGCCTCGACCGTCGAGCGCACCGCATCGGCCTGTCGCCCCGACAGCAGCACGCTGGCGCCTTCGGCAGCCAGCGCCTCGCTGATGCCGCGCCCGCAGCCGCGGCTGCCACCCGCCACCACCGCCACCTTCTTGTTCAGCCCCAGGTCCATGTCGCCTCCAACCGCGGTGCGCCGGGAAGCCGTCGATTGCCAGCCTACCGATGTGCGGGTAGATTAGCCGCGGACATCGGTAACGTCAATAACCTAGTTAACTCTTTAAGCGACTCTGATGGAAAACACTGAGGTCCGAACGCGACTCGCGGTTGCAGGGCGCGGATTGGCGCCCGCCCGCGGATCAGATCGCCGCGTCAGCCGGGTGCGAGGCTTGCCTTCGAAGGAAAGCTCATCACCCAAGCCAACCACCGCCAGGCACTGGGGTTGTCCGTCATGATGCCCAGCCAGCCTTTGACTTGGGCGCGCTTGAAGGCCAGATGCCTGTCGCGCGTCTTCAAGTCGTACATGTGGTGGATGGCGTGTGTGAGTTCGTGCAAGGCGACGACGGCCAGGTTCGAGCCGGTGAGCCCGCTGTACAACTGGGCTTCCCGGTTCGACGAGTGATACCAGCCGAATGCGTTGCCGCACTCCGACTGTCCGATGCTGCGGATCGTCACCGGATGTCCGGCGACGAGGATTCGCTTGGGCATCGGCGGCGGCCGCGACACGACACCGAGCACGACCTTGTCGTATCGAACATCGCTGACGAGGTGCTCGGTCAGCAGGAGATTGAACCAGACCCACGCATCCGGATTGCGCTGCGCGAACTCGACCATGCCGGTGGCAAAGCTGTGGGTGTATGCCTCCTCGACGCAACCTTGCTGGCACCCCTTGCTGAAATGGCTCAAGCGAACGATGCATTCGAGAAACACCTCGGCCAGCTGCATGCCCCGCAGGTCGTCCCTGAGTTCGATGCGCTCCGCCTCCACGTTCACGCACGCGCGCTTGCGCCGGTCGCGCATGTGCGAGCGCTCGAGGATCTCGACACGCAGTCGATAGGGGCCGAGGACGACTTGCGAAGGTAGACGCGCCCGCCAGGCCGCGCCGCGGCGTGACAGCGGCGCAACGGAACAGGGGGCGATCGATGTGGACATGATGGCTCGAACACGGGCGTTTGCGCGATTCCTGGGGCAATTGCTGCGGCGCAGCAATTGCTTGTATAGCACGCTGCGGTTGCACTCCGAATCCACCCACGCCGCACTGGGGCTTTCTGCGCGTTTGCACATGTCGGCGCAAACTCTGTTGCCATGCTGCATCGCAACATCCACGTTTTCACATGATCCAGCTCATCGACGTTGTGGAGTGCGACGGGTTGGAAAGATCCATCGTGAAGCTCGATGCCTTCAGGAGGGCCGTGCTGGTACAGGACGCGAGCACGAAGGACGACCTGTTCGCGCTGGTGATGCTTGACGACAAGCGCGCCGTGTTGGTCGCGCAGGGCAAGATGAGCCTCAACGCAAACGGCGGCGGCGCCGTGCTCAAGCTGCAGATGTTCCGCAATCAGCTGGACAAGTCCAACGTCCGCTCGAAGGAACTGCGCTTCTGTGCGGGGGGCACCTACGCCAGCCAGGTGAAGGGCTCGGAGCGATTCGACCCACAGTGCTTCGTCGAACCCTCCTTCCCGGAACTCGTGGAGCGGTTCGCGGCATGGCGAGCCGGCAGGGCCACCTGGTAAGACTTGCCGCGCCGGAGTCGCAGGCAGAAAGAAGCGACCTCGGGGTTTGTCTCTAGCAGGGTCGGTTGACCAAATGGGTTATCGTGGTTAACGTAGTTATCTACGTAGACTTAATCCTCTCGGGACAACAGGCATGAGCACAATCCCATCGCAGACGCCGGCGGGCTTCGACCCGTTGAGCCCGCAGACCCTGGCCGATCCGGGGCCGGCCTATTCGCAGCTGCGCGAGCACTGCCCGTTCCACCGCCACGTAAGCCCGACGCACGACTTCTACGTGACCAGCCACCACGACGAGATCCGGCGCGAGGTGCTGGCCGACAACCCGGTGTGGTCGTTCAAGTTCGGCAACGCGGCCAAGGACACGATGAGCGACGTCGGCATCGTCACCGACCCGCCGTTCCACATGGCGTTTCGGGCGGTGCTGATGCCGGGCCTGTCGCCCAAGGCGATGCAGGCCTACGTGCCGCAGATCGAAGCGATTGCCGGCGGCCTGATCGACGCCATGCTCACGCACGACGGCGGTGACTTCGTCGACGAGTTCGCGATGCCGCTGCCGGCCCAGGTGATGTGCCTGATGCTCGGGCTGCCGGTGCAGGACCACCGCACCTACAAGCGCTGGTCCGACGAGCTGCAGGCGCAGCTCTTCCACGAGCACCGGCCGGCGTCGTACGAAGCCTTGCTGGCCGAGATCCTGCCGTTCTTCGGCGAGCAGATCGCGTGGCGCCGGCGCCGGCTCGCCGACGGCGGCATCACCGAGCCCTCGCTCGAGCAATTGGGCACGGCGCTGCCCGACGACTTCATCTCGCGCTGCATCCTGTCGCAGGTGGACGGGCGGCCGCTGCGCGACGACGAGATCCTCAACGTCTGCCTGGCCTTTCTGACCGGCGGGCAGGAAACCACCACCAACTTGATCGGCAACCTGGTGTGGCGGCTGCTCGAGGAGCCGCAACGCTGGGAAGCGCTGCGCGCCGACCCCGGCCTGATCGAAGCGGCGATCGAGGAAAGTCTGCGCTACGACCCGCCGGTGCTGGCGCATTTCCGCACCAGCCTGTGCCCGGTGACGATGCACGGCCACGAGCTGCCGGCGCACAGCAAGCTGATGTTCAACATCACCGGCGCGAACCGCGACCCGCTGAAGTTCCCCGACGCCGAGAGCTTTCGCCTCGATCGCACTCTGACGCAGGTGCGCCAGCACCTTTCGTTCGGCGCGGGAGTGCACTTTTGCCTGGGCGCGCCGATCGCGCGGCTGGAAGCGCGCATCGCGATGCGCCTGCTGCTCGAACGCATGCCGGAGCTGCGACTGGTCGGAACGGGCGAGCGCGTGCGGACCTGGATGTACTGGGGCCGCGCGATGCTGCCGGTGGCTTGGCGCGCAACGGGGCCTCGATGACCACAGTGGATCCCGGCTTTCGCCGGGATGACCCGGGGTCAAGCGGCGAGTGAATCGGCGGTGCCGATCGCGTGCACCGCTGGGGGCCGGTAGCGGCCGTCCAGCAACTCGGCCCGAGGCCAGTACAGGCGCGCGACCAGCTGGAAGGGCCGGCGCGGTATCGGGAGCCAGTTGGCTGCGCTTGCGTCTGAGACAGGTTCGTACTGGAGCAGCAGCGTGAGCGAGCCATCGGCGCCGAGCTGCAGCCCGGCGTCGCGGTCGCGCACGGCGTAGCGGCCGCTGGCATGGTCCACGAGCAGGCGCGTCTTCGCGTCATACACGGTGATCGACCAGAACGCATGCACCGGCGGCGGGGCATCGAAGCGAAGCACGTAGCTCGCGCGGCTGCCGTCCAGCGGCTGCCCCTGCGCATCGACGTCGGCCACCATGTACAGCCCTTCCTCGGCGTCGATGCCCCAGATCGCGTACATCGCCGCCGCCGCGCGGCGCAACAAGGCAGCCTCGTCGCAGGCCATGCGCGCGCGGTCGCCCCGCAGGTCGAGCGGCATCTCCCAGCCGTTCACGCGATCGCTCAAGCGCGCCGCCTTGGCGACGATATCGGCATGCGCGCTCTCGGCGCCGGTGTCGATGGCGGCGCGCAGGGCCGCGGGCAAGGCCGCGGCGTCGAACGCCGCACTCGGCGCGATGCCGATGCGCGCGAAGCGCTCGAACATCTGCGCCTCGTCGCGCGGCAGCTCGCACAGCGCCAGCAGGAAGTTGAACGGGACTATGAAAGCGGCCGAGCGCGTTTCGAACTTCAGCGCATCGGGCACCGGGAAATCCAACGCGGGCGGTGCCGGCGGTGCCGCCGTGCCAGCGAAGGCGCTGAGCGGCTCGAGCCGGTAGGCGTCTTCCAGCGCACGCACATCGGCGGCGTCTTCACCGGCCTCGAGCAGGATGCGGGTCACCAGCTTGACGAAGCGCGTCTCGGCACGCGCCACGTGGGTGATGCCCGCAGGCGTCGGCTGCTGCCAGTCGGGCCCGGCGATGAGGATGGTCGTCGCCGCATTGCCGGTCAGGCGCGTGCCGAAGAAGGCGAAGTTGTGGGTGAACAGGTCGATCAGCTGGACGTTATGGAAGCGGCCTGGCGGGAACTCGGGCAGGTGCAGCACGAAGGGCTCTGCACGCAGGTCCAGCCAGCCGGCGCCATAGGGTGTGTCGTTGTTGATCCACGGAATGCTGTTCAGGAAGCGCGGGCCCCCGAGCTGGCGGAAGTGATGCAAGCGGTTCATGCCCTGGTGCATCGAGCTCGTGCTCTGGAACACCTGGGCATGGAACAGGCCGTAGGCCATCAGCATGGGGTAGGCGTAGCAATACGCCTCATGCGCGATGCGGCGCGCCTCGCTGGTGGTGAGGGTCATTGTGCGGAGTCCAGCGGCACGCCGAAGCGCTGGTGATAGAAAGCCAGCGCGGCATGGCGCTCCGCGAGGTCGATGCCGAAATCGCGCGCGGCATAGGCGTGGGCGCCGTGCCGCCCGCGTGTGTTCTCAGCCAGCCAGCCCCGCATCGCGTGCTCGGCGGGCGCGCCCAGCTCGCGGCTGGCTCCTGCGTAGATGCGCCGCACCACGGCCAAGGGGTCGGCCATGAGCTGCCCGAACTGCACGTCGACGAAGCGCGGGTCGCCGTCGACGCGATCGCGGGCGATGGCGCGCAGCAGCCGTTCGACGGCTGCCGACATGCCGCTCCCCACGCGCAGCGGATCGGGCTGGTCGAAGTACGCGTGCACGCCATGGCAGGTGAGGCTGGCCAGCGACACGGTGGCGGTGACCGCATCGCGGTGGGTCTGGATCACGGTGGCGTCGGGGAACACCTCGAGCAACGGCGCGAGCTGCTCCATGTGGCTGGGCGCCTTCAGCACCCAGTGCCGGCCGCCGCGCAGCCACTGCAAGGTCTGCAGCACCTTGCGGAACAGCCGGTAGCCGTCGCGATGGTCCTGCTGCGCGTACCAGCGCACGTACGACGGCACGCCGAACGAGAACTCGAAGCCCATCGAGCAGAAACCCAGTGCGAGCAGGTTGAGCTCTTCGTCGGGTGCTTCGGCTTGCATCTCGTGCATGGCCTGCAGCCCGGGCGCGACGCGATGCAAGGCGGCCAGCGCCTGCTCGGCGATCGCGATGCGCGGGTCGGGCTGCGGCTGCGGCGCCTCGATGTCGGCCAGCGGCAGCGGGTTCATGATCTCCCACAGCGGCGCGCTGCGAAGCCCCGCATCGCAGGCCAGCAGCCGGTGCAGGAAGGTGGTGCCGCTGCGCGGCAGGCCGACGATGAACCAGGGCGCCTCCACCGGCAGCGCCAGGATCTCGGGCCGGCGCCTCCACAGGTCCTGCAGGCGCAGCCGTGTGGCGAGCAGTGCGAGCAGCCTGCGCCGCGCGCTCTCGCGGCCGGCTGCGCTGAGCGGGACCTCGTGTCGCAGCGATTCGCAGAGGTGGCGCAAGGGCTCGTGCAGCGGCTCGGGGCCGAAGTCGCGAAGGCGGGTGTCTTGCTGCGCCTGGGCGATCAGCGCGGCGGCGTCGAGGGAGGACTCGCCGGCGATAGGTGTTCCGAGATGTGGGAGGGGCATGGCAGGTGTCGGCCCGGGCCGTGATGCGAAATAGATATATAAGTTATCCTAGTAATACATCATGTCGAGCAGGGTTTGCCCCTACCAAGCTGCGGTGATCGGCCGCACTCGCGTGCAGCACGCGATGACGGCGAGATTTCAGCCGGCCTGCGCCGCGATTGCGCGCGTTGAGTAGTCTCGGCCGACCACCACCCTATGCCCACGCCTCACCCAGCGCTCGCGCCTGCTCCAGCGCCAACTCAACGGCTGAATCCTGCTGATCCGGCGGATACTTGTACTTGCGCAGGATGCGCTTGACCATCAACCGCAACTTGGCCTGCACGCTCTCGCGCGCTGACCAATCGACGGTGAGGTTCTTGCGCAGGTTCTCGGCCAGTTCATGAGCGATCTTCTTTAGCGTCTCATCGGTGAGCTCCCGCACCGCGGACTCGTTGTTGGCCAAGGCATCGTAGAACCGCACCTCGTCTTCGTTCAGGCCCAGCTGCTCGCCCCGCCCCGCGGCCTCGCGAAACTTCCTGGCCATCTGCACCAGTTCTTCCATCACCTGCGCGGCTTCGATGGACCGGTTCTGGTAGCGCTGCACCACGTCGGTCAGCATGTCCGAGAACTTCTTGTTCTGTACCACGTTGCCGGCGAAGCGTGACTTGATCTCCGCTTCGAGCAGCCGTTCCAGCAGTTCGACCGCCAGGTTGCGCTCGGGCAGGTTGCGCACCTCGGCGAGGAAGGCTTCGTCGAGGATCCCGATGTTCGGCTTGTCCAGGCCCACGGCGTCGAAGATGTCGACCACCTCTTCCGACACCACGGCCGAGCTGATGATCTGGCGGATCGCCAGTTCGCGCTCTTCATCCGTCTTCTTCGGCGTCACGTGAAAATAAGTTGATCAAGTTTTCTTTCGTAGCGGCAGGATTGTGTAGTTCCAGTCGCCATGAAACTTGGCCAACTTGAGATTGAGGCCACTCAGCTCTTCGTCGCTGATCTTGAGGCCGATCGGATAGATG